>CAYOFZ010000068.1:0-11190 GCA_964403315.1 uncultured Halobacteriales archaeon
CGACGTCCTGTCCCTCTTCGAGATCCGGGCCGCCAACGTCCTCCATGTGGAAGAAAACGTCGTCGTCCGCGTCCTCAGTCTCGATAAAACCGTAACCGCCAGTGTCGTTGAAGAAATCAACAGTTCCTTGCGCCATTGCCGTTGTACACAACACCCCTACAGGGATAACCCTTCCGAGGGTTGCGCTACCACGCGTGCCCCGAACGTTTTGGCGATGGCCCGCATTGCTTCGGGTATGGCACTCGACCGCTACGGTGACTTCGATTTCGATCCCGACAACGGCGAGGTCGAAGACGCCGAACTCGCCGTTACCGACGACGTGCTCGTCAAGGCGTTCGCGCTCGGACCCGGCGCACAGCTCGATTCCCACGAACACGACGATGAAACGAATGTCTTCCAGGTACTCGTGGGATCGGTGACGGTAATCCAGGAAGACGAAGAGGAGGAAATCACAGCCCCCGGCGTCGTGCTTCACGAACGCGGGCAAGCCCACGGTGCGCGAAACGACACCGACGAGGTCGCCGTCTTCACCGCGAGCCTCTGCCCGCTGCCGGGATAGTCCCCTATTTTTCCTCCGTCTCGCGGGTCGCTAGTCCGACGAGGTGGGGGGCCTCCTCGACGACGATCTCCTCGGCCCCGAGTCGGGCGGCGTTCTCGCTGCCGGGCAGACTGAACACGGGGACGCTCCCGGCGATCCCCGCGATGGAACGGGTGGCGACGATCCGGGTGCCGACCTCCTCCCGGGACAGCGCCCGGAACAGTTCGCCGAAGCCGGGCAGGGTCTTGTCCAACAGCGGTTCAACCGCCTCGATGGTCACATCGTCGGGCGTGATGCCGGTGCCACCGGTCGTGACGATACAATCGACGTCGTCGCGGTCGGCGAGGGTATCGACGGTCCGCTGGACGCCATCGAAATCGTCGTTGACGACCTCTCGGGTGGCGATCCCGACCCCGTTGGCTTCGAGGATCCGGATGATCGCGTCGCCGGAGGGGTCCTCGTCGGTCGTGCGCGTCGAGGAGACGGTGACGACCGCCGCTTCGAGGTCCGCGAGGTCGGGAACGTGGTGATGAGGGTGCGATCCGCCGTGACCGTGCTCGTGATCGGACGGGTCGGAATCGTCCATGCCCGCCCGTTGGGTCGCTCGCGTCTAAAACCCCCGCCACCCCCACAGTTTTCCCCGAGGTCGCCCTTTTGCCGACCATGGACGCGGTCCAGTTCGCGGAACACGGCGACCGTGACGTGATCGAGTATGACGACTACCCCGACCCCGAACCCGGCCATGGGGAGGCGCTGGTCGACGTCAAGGCCGGGGCCCTGAACCACCTCGACATCTGGACCCGAAAGGGAATGCCGGGGCTCGACTTGGAGATGCCCCACGTGCCGGGCAGTGACGCCGCGGGCGTCGTCAAGGCGGTCGGCGAGGACGTCTCGCGCTTTTCGGAGGGTGACCGGGTCGCGCTTTCCGCGGGCGTGGGTGACCTCCGCATGGACGACCCGACGCTCGATCCGGGTTATCACATCATCGGCGAACACGTTCAAGGCGTTCACAGCGAATACGCCGCGATTCCCGAGGAGAACCTCGTTCCCGTGCCTGAGAACGTGGATTGGGAGACGGCGGCGGCCGCGCCGCTGGTGTTCCAGACCGCGTGGCGGATGCTCGTCCATCGCGGCGACCTGCGCGCGGGCGAGGACGTGCTTGTGTTAGGCGCTTCCGGAGGAGTGGGCCACGCCGCGGTCCAGATCGCCGACCACGCCGGCGCGACCGTCCACGCGACCGCAAGCACCGACGAAAAACTCGATTATGCCCGCGAGATCGGCGCGGATCACGCCGTCAACTACGAAGAGGAGGACTTCGCCGGGGAGGTCCGCGACCTGACCGACGGCCGGGGCGTGGACATGGTCATCGATCACGTCGGCGCGGCGACCTACGGCGACTCACTGCGGAGTCTCGCCAAGGGTGGACGGCTCGTCACCTGCGGGGCGACGACCGGCCCGAACCCCGACGCCGGGCTCAACCGGATGTTCTGGAACCAGCTCTCAGTAATCGGCTCGACGATGGCCACGCCCGAACAGACCGAGGAGGTCCTCGATCTGGTCTGGGAGGGGGCGTTCGAACCCGAGATCAGGGAGACCCTGCCGATGAGCGAAACCGCCCGCGCTCACGAGCTGATCGAGGACCGCGAGGGCTTTGGAAAGGTAGTTGTTGTTCCGGACAGTGAGTTGTAGGTGATGAGCGACGAGGAGGGCTACGTACATCGGTCGGACGACGATCCATATCTGCGCGAGCAGGCCGTCGATCCGGCGGACCGGGAGTTCGACTGGCAGGGCTGGACCCTCGTAGGGATGGTCGTTCTCGCGTTCGTCGTTGCGCCCGCGATCATCCTCTTTCACCCGCCGGATCTACTCCCCTTTTTCGTCGCGTATCTCGTGGTACCGTTGTTGCCGGCGGTGCTTTTGGGGCTCGTCGCGGTGTGGGCGACGGCTCGGCCGTAATTTCCTCGGAGGAAATAGCCACGTGTCTTCAAGACTATTCTTAGGGTCTACCCCCGCTGCAGTTCGGTTGCGAGACGCCGTAACGCCGTGTCGCCCTCTGCGGTGATCGGATCGCCGTGGCCGGGGGCCGCGACGGCGAACGCCGGCATTCGCTCCGCGAGGTCCAGAATGCTCTCGCGGTTTTCGTCGGCGTCCGCACAAAGTATCGTCGGCGTCGGACGGAGCTCCCCGTCGGTTTCGCGGACACAGTCCCCGAGGAAGGCGATGCCGTACTCCTCGTGGAGGTAGGCGGTGTGGCCGGGCGTGTGCCCGGGGGCGTGGTAGGCGGTGAACCCGCCGAGGCGCTCGCCATCCACGACGGGGTAGACCGGGAGATCGGGAAGAGAAAGAAAGCACCCGGCGAGTCGCTGGAACAGTCCCTTCTTGTCCACGAGCGATGGTCGCTGGGCCCCCGTGAGATAGCGGGCGTCGGGGTTTCCGACGTGGATGGGGGCATCGAGTCCAAGCGAGGCGAGCGCGCCGACGTGGTCGTAGTCGTAGTGGGTGAGCAGGACGCGGTCGATGTCGGCGACCGCGAGCCCGAGCGCGCGGATCCCGTCGCGGATCGACTTCGTGTCGCCGGGCGTGCCAGCGTCGATCAGGGTCAGTTCGTCGTCGGCGACGAGATACACGTTCGAAAGCCCATCGACCAACCGGTAGACGCGACCATCGAGTGCCATACCCGAACGTGGGGTGCCGGAGGGAAAAACCTCGACCCTACTCGAAATCCCGCCGCATGGCAATCTCGAACCACGGACAGAGCCGGAGCTGGCGGTACCATCGGGGGTTCTCGTACAGTCGCTCGTAGGGCACCCACAGCAGGCCGGCGACCTCCGCCTCGTCGGGATCGAGGGCAGTCTCATCGAGAGTACACTTCAGCACCGAACAGACCTCGTGTTCGACACCCTCATTCGGATAGTAACGTTTGTACTCGAACTTGTCCGTTACCCGGAGGTCGGTGTACTGGCTGGGGGCGACCCCGAGTTCCTCATCGAGCCGCTTGCGGGTGGCCTCCTCCTGGCTCTGGCCCTGTACGGGGTGGGAGGCGACGGTGCCGTCCCAGTGGGTATCCCAGAGGCGTTTCTCGGGGCTGCGCTGGGCCAGCAGGATGTGGCCGTCGTGATCGAAGACGAGCGAGGTAAACGCGCGATGGCGAACCCCGTCGCCCGTGTGAGCGTCGAGACGATTGATCAGGCCCTGTTCGGTGTCGTTCTCGTCGACGGCGACGACCTCCTGGTCGGCGTTTTCGGGGGTCGTCTCCCCGGCGCATTGCTGGGTGGTCATACCCCGATATCGGCGGGTGGGGTCAAACACCCTTCGACTCGGTTCGCGGGCGTAGCACACCCGTGGTTCCGACTGGAGCCGTCAGATATCCGGGTTCGGTACGTACCCCTCGCCGACCCGAACCGACAGCGTGCGCGTCCGCACCGAACACGAAAGTTCCCGAAAGGAGTCGATCTCCCCGTCGAAGCTGAACTGGGCGGGTTCGTCCCGTGTGACCTCGATATCGAGCGTGTCGGCCATCAATCTCGCCGTGGTCTCGGTGTTCTGGCCCAGTAGGCGTTCGACCATGGTGTCGCGCAGGAGGTCCGTGGTCGGCACCTCCCCGATGATCGTCACATCCAACCGGCCGTCTTCGACGTTCGCCTGTTCGTCGCCTCCCGCCGGGAACCGGCGGGCGTTGCCGATGAGGACGAACACGGCGTCGCCGTGCCATTCGGGCTCGTCGTCGGCACCCGCGTGGACACGCAGCGGAATGGGATCGAAATCGGTCATCGATTCGATGGTTTCTATCACGTACGCGAACTCGCCGAGCCGATCCTTGAGTTCCGAGGAGGTGTCCTCGCTCGCGTCGGCGGTCAGCCCACAGACACAGGAGTTCACAAACAGCTGGTCGTTGGCCACGCCGAGGTCGATGGTACGGGTCGCCCCGGTAGCGAGCACCTCGAAGCCCTGCTGAAGGTCCTCAACACCGAGGTTCGCCGCGAAGTTGTTGCCCGTTCCGCCGGGAAGCACCCCCACCGTCACCCGGTCGAACCCGTCGGCGTCGTCGATGCCACGAACCACCTCGTTTACGGTTCCGTCCCCGCCACAGGCACCGATCCGGACGGCTCCCGCCTCGACGGCCTCCCGGGCGAACTGGCGCGTATCGCCGCCCGTTTGGGTTTCCCGAACGTCGAACCCGTATTGATCGGCGAGCGACCGGGTTTTCTCCACGTGTGACCCGTCCCCGCTGATAGGGTTCAACACGACGACGCGATCGGCGGTGTTTCGATTCTCGCCCGTGGAACCGCCGGAACTGCTCATATCAGGATTACACAACCAAAACGCAAAGGTCTACTGGGTACAACGGTCGGCGTGTTCGCGCTCGATCTCCACGCTCATACTCGATTCTTCCACGGCCGCGACCGGGTCGCCGAAACGTTCGACCCGGCAGGTCACGCCCTGCTCACCGGCGTCGCCCGGCATCGCGGCCTCGATGGTGTTGCCCTGACCAACCACGACTACTATCGACCGCTCGGCGACCCCGCCGGCGAGGGGTTTCTCTCGGTTCCAGGCATCGAGATCTCGACGACCCGGGGGCACGTCATTGTCGTCGGCCCGGATCCACCGACCCGCACCGATCCCGGCGCGATAACCCCCGGCGAGGCGGTCGATCTCGCCCACGACCGGGGCTGTGTGGCGATCATCGCACACCCGTTTCGCAACAGTACGATCCGCGAGACCGATGTCGACTTCGACGGGATCGAATGCAACGGCAAACACCCCCGGACGTGGCCGCTGGTGCGCGAGATCGCCGACCGACAGGGACTGCCGCTGATCGGCGGTAGCGACGCCCACTTCCCCATCGAGGTCGGGCGGGCCTACACGCGCGTTGACGCCGACCAACTCACCCCCGAGGCTGTCGTCGAGGCGATCCGGGCGGGCCAGGTCGAACCGGGACTCGCCGACGACCCGTTCGCACGACTCATCCAGCGGGGCTACCGACGCGTGCATCAGTATAAGGGGCATGTGACTGACACACCACCGGGGGTCGGGACTCCGTCCGATGAGTAGGCCCTCGCCGGCCCTCCCCGATCCGGTTTGCCCCTGGAGATCCACATTCGGTCCCTCGTAGGGTTCGAGGACTTCGCATTTTACCGTCGAAAGCAAGGTTTATACTCGCCGTAGACGTACGGATCTCGCAATGTCGGACGCCTACGTCGCCCTGGAAGGCGAACGCGTGGTAGAGGCCCGCGCCCGTGCCCCGGGGACCGCCCGCGGGGAACTGGTCTTCACGACCGCGTACACGGGCTACGAAGAGAGCCTCACGGATCCCTCGTACGAACAGCAGGTCCTCACCTTTTCGTACCCCCTGATTGGCAACTACGGCGTCCGAGAGGAACGATTCGAGTCCGAACGGGTCCACCCCAGTGCGGTGATCGCCCTCGAACTCACCGACGAGGTCGCCGGCTGGCTCGACGATGAGAACGTCCCCGCCGTCGACCACCTCGATACGCGCGCGCTCGTCGCCGAGGTCCGCGACGAGGGCGCGATGCGGTGTGGGATCGCCGCCGGTCCCGGGGCGACGCCCGAGGACGCACTCGACGAGTTGGCGACCTGCAAGGGCATGAGCGAACACACCGAGATCGGCGCGCAGGTCAGCGTCTCGGAGGCCTACACGGTCGAAGGAGGTGGCGAGTACGACGTCGCGCTGATCGACTGCGGGGCGAAGGGGTCGATCACCGACTCGCTCACGGAACGGGGCGCGGACGTACACGTCCTGCCCTACGACGCAACCCCCGAGGACGTGGCCGCCCTCGACCCGGACGTGCTCTTTCTCTCGAACGGGCCGGGCGACCCCGCGAACTTCGAGGTCGCCCAGGAGCTGGTCGAGGAGTCCCTCGGCGAGATCCCCATCGCGGGGATCTGTCTGGGCCAGCAGATCGTCGCCCGGGCGCTGGGCGGCGACACCGAGAAGATGACCTTCGGCCACCGCGGGGTCAACCAGCCCGTGCGCGACCTGCGCTCGGGTCGAGTCGTGATGACGACCCAGAACCACGGCTACACCGTGGCCGACACCGGCGATCTCGACGTGACCCAGATCAACGTCAACGACGACACGGCCGAGGGACTGGAAAACGACGACCTCGGCGTGCTCACCCGCCAGTACCACCCCGAGGCGAACCCGGGACCCCACGACTCGCTGGATTTCTTCGACCGCGTTCTCGAAACGGCCCAGACCCCGGCTGCAACCGCCGATTAGGCCGGTAGCACACCGGGATAGTCGGCGATCAGTCCATCGACGCCCCTTTCGGCGAGCGCCCTCGCCTCCTCGCGGGTTCTCACCGTCCAGACATTGACCGCCAAGTCCGCCTCGTGGGCGCGCGTGAGGAAACTGGCGGCGGACTCGATCATCTCGACCGGCGGGTGGATCGCGGCACAATTGTACCGTTCGGCGACCGCCAGTGCCTCCTCGGCATCATGCTCGAAGAGGTATGCGGTCAGCAGTTCGGGCGCGTGTTCTTCGACCGCCGCGAGCGCACTCTCCCAGAACGACGAGACCAGCAGTGGGTGGGGTGTGTCCGCGACGGTGGCGAGCGCGTCCGCGAGCCATTCCCAGCGTTCGTCCGCGCCGGTCGGCACCACGCCGTGTCGGCCCTTGAGGTCGAGGACGACGCCGGTCCCGGCAGGGATCGCTCCGAGGGCGGCTTCGAGGGAGGGTATCGTGTGGCCGCTTTCGAGGACTTCGGCCCCGAACACGGCGTCGGCGGGCGTTTCGGCGACGAGGCCGGTCCGGTCGGTGCAGCGGTCGAGGCGGGGGTCGTGAACGACCGCGATCCTGCCATCGGCGGTCGGTCGGCAGTCGATCTCGATCCAGTCGGCCTCGTTGGCGGCCGCTTGGAGCGTCGGCAGGGTGTTTTCGACGTGTTCGCTGGCGAATCCGCGGTGGGCGATCAGCGCCGGCTCGTCGGATCCCGTCACGTCGCCGCGGTCGGTTCCGTCCACGTGATTTCAACGACGTTCTTGGGTTCGCCCCGAAGCCCCTCCCGGCTTGCGATCTCGAAGGTGTGATTCGCGGCCTCGGAGGTGAACAGTGATGCGACCATCAGCCGGGCGACGTCCGCGCGCGGAATCGACCCGGCGACGGAGTCGCCGCCCTCGCCGACGACGACCTCGCCGGTCGGCGGGTCGTCGGTCAACCTGCCCGGGCGCAGGATCGTATAGGGAACTCCTGATTCGCGGAGGTGGGTCTCCGAGGCGTTTTTGGCACGGAGGATCGGATAGATCATCAGCCGTGCCGGCAGCGGGAGGCCGGATTTCGCGTCGCCGACGCCCAGCGAGGACTCGAAGACGAATCGGTCGACGCCGGCCTCGCGGGCGGCATCGACGAGGTTGATCACCCCCTGACCATCGACGAACTCGCGGCCGAGCGCGTCCAACCCCGGTTTCGTTCCCACCGCACAGAGGACCGCATCAGTGCCGGAAACCGCGCGGTCGGCGTCGGGCTGTTCGAGGAGATCCCCGACGACGACCTCATCGGCCCCGAGGCGTTCGAGTTGCTCGGTTCTCTCGGGCGAGCGCGTCATCGTCTTCACCCGGAGGGCGGTCGTGCGCAACTCGTCGAGCAGTTCGCGGCCGGTCTTGCCGCTCGCGCCGGCCACCAAGACGGTCTCGATGCTCATGTCCGCAATACGTCCGCCGTCGGGTTGAAGGTTTACGGACGATCGGAGAGGAGAAACCGGACCCTCGTATACTTTCGGCTATACTATGTGAATACATTCGCCCGACCGGTGCGGCGAAATCGGAGCCACTACGCCGCCACAATCATACGGAGAGCGCGAGCCTATCCTCCGCGACGATCACCTCCCCGTCGAACGTCGATTCGGCCTTTCGTTGCTCCATATCGAATCCCTTGGTGACGGTATGGGACTGGATAGTCGAGATTCCGTCGGTCGGGTGGATCGCCCGCCGATACTCGATGTCCTCCTCGTAGATGTCGTATAGCGCATTGACGAGTCGATCAGTGCCATCGGGACCGTAGACATCGAGTGGCTCCCGGCCGCCCTCCGTCCAGCTAGTGAACGCGAAGTGGAAGAACGACGCGTTGTGATCCATGTGATGGTGGGTGAAAAACAACGTCTCGATGTCGCCGGGATCGATTTCGGCGGCCATGAGCTGGTAGACCGTTCGCGGTCCGCAATCGATCAATACCGGTTCGTCACCGATTTCGACGACGAGACTGGTGGCGGCGCGCTCAGAGATGGGAATGGGACTTCCAGTGCCGGTGAGCGTGATCTCCATACTCTATTGGAGGGTCTCCGGATGATTATAGCATCGGAAAACAACTCCTACTGCTACCTTGGACGACCGCGACGGGTCGAGAGTCGCGCTAAAACGGCGAGTCTATTGGCCCCACTCGGTTTTCCGGACGGGCCGATCCGAAACCGACCGCACGTCGAGCGGTTCGTCGCGCGCCCGGAGCGCCTCCAGGGCCGCCTGCACGCTCGGCGCGGTCGAGTAGTAGGTCACGTCCTCCTCGACAGCGGTCTGGAGGGCCTCGCGGTCGCGGGTGATCACGAGATCGACCCGTCCCTCGCGGATCGCCTGAGGAACGTCGTCGAACTCCCGGATCTCGTAGAACTCCTCGAAGCCGTCCACGTCGAGGTCGATCACGGCGGTGCCGCCCTCGGGAAGGACCGCGCCGGCGGCCTGCTGGGCCTTCCAGTAGGCCTTCCCGAAGGAGTCGGCGGTACCCATTACCTCGCCCGTCGATTTCATCTCGGGGCCGAGCCGGGGATCCGACCCGGGCAGGCGATCAAACGGAAGGACGACTTCCTTGACGCTTGTCTGCTCGGGGATCGCCTCCTCAGCGTCCACTTCATCAAGCGACGCGCCGGCCATCACCTGTGCGGCGATCTTGGCGATTGGCACACCCGTTGCCTTCGAGACGAAGGGGACAGTGCGCGACGAGCGGGGGTTCGCCTCTAGGACGTAGACCTCGCCGTCGTGGACCGCCAGCTGGACGTTGAGCAGGCCGACGGTATCGAGCGCGCGGGCGATGTCCTCGGTGACTTCCCGGATGCGGGCCATCGCGTCGGCTTCGAGCCAGCGCGGCGGGATCATGCAGGCTGAATCGCCCGAGTGGACGCCGGCGGTTTCGACGTGTTCCATCACGCCGCCGATCAGCACGTTCTCGCCATCGCTCACGGCGTCCACGTCGAGTTCAACCCCTCCCTCCAGGAACTTATCGACGAGGATCGGTTTATCGGGGCTGACGCGGACGGCCTCGGTGATGTACTTTTCGAGTTCCTCGTCGGAGCGGACGACCTCCATCGCGCGCCCGCCCAGTACGTAGCTTGGCCGCACGAGGACGGGATACCCGATCTCGTGAGCGAGATCGAGGGCTTCGGCCTCGCTGGTGGCGGTGCCGCCGTCGGGCTGGGCGATGCCTAACTCGTCCATCAGGTGATTGAAGCGGTCGCGGTCCTCCGCGAGATCCATCGCGTCAACGGCGGTACCGAGGATCTCGCAGTCGAGTCCCCGGCGCTCGATCTCGGCTTCGAGCGGTTCGCCGATATCGACCGAGGTTTGACCGCCGAACTGGATCATGACGCCGTCGGCCCCGGTCGCCTCGATCACGTCGGCGACCTCCTCGGCGGTGATGGGCTCGAAAAACAGGCCGTCGCTGGTGTCGTAATCGGTCGAAACCGTCTCGGGGTTGTTGTTGACGACGTGGGCCTCGATGCCGGCCTCGCGCAGTGCCCGGACCGCGTGCACCGTACAGTAGTCGAACTCGACGCCCTGACCGATCCGGATGGGGCCGCCACCGACGATCACGACGCTCTCGACGTCGCGGTCGACCTGCACCTCGTCGCGACCCAGTCGGCCGCCGCGGTCGCGCGCGGAGTAGTAGTAGGGCGTCGAGGCCGCGAACTCGCCGGCGCAGGTATCGACCTGTTTGAAGTCGCGTTCCGGCGCGCTGGCCTCGACCTCGCTGATCGCGCCGTCGGCCTGCGGAAGCGTCGAGGCTTCGCTGGCGTCGATCCCGGCGGCGACCTGTCCGTTCGTGAAGCCGGTTTCGGCCGCCTGCCCGAAGTCACCGTTCCGGGCGGCGGTAGCGGCCTCCGCGACGTTTTCGTAGCGCTCGACGTACCACTCCTCGATGCCCGTCAGCTCGACGACCTCCTCGACGGAGTACCCCCGCTCGAAGGCTTCGAACATCGCGTAGGGGCGATCCGGCGTCGGCGTTTCGAGGTACGCCGATTCGAGATCGGCGTTGCTCACCTCACTCCAATCGGCCTGTGGTTCGTACTCGCTGGATCTGAGCGCCTTCAACAGCGATTCCTCGAAGGTGCGCCCGATGGCCATCGCTTCACCCGTCGATTTCATCGCGGTCCCGAGTTCGAAATCAACGTCCTCGAACTTGTCCTTGGGCCAGCGAGGCACCTTCGTCACTACGTAATCGATGGCGGGCTCGAAGGCGGCGGTGGTCTCGCCGGTGATCTCGTTTTCGATCTCGTGGAGGCGCTTGCCGAGCGCGACCTTCGCGGTTACGCGGGCGATGGGATAGCCCGTCGCCTTCGAGGCGAGCGCTGAGGAGCGAGACACCCGGGGGTTGACTTCGACGACCCGGTACTCGCCGCCGGGCGTGCCGTCGTCGCGCCACGCGAACT
>CAYOFZ010000069.1:0-11115 GCA_964403315.1 uncultured Halobacteriales archaeon
GGTAACGGTTGCGATCCGCCGATGACGCGAAGCTTTATCATTACTCGTCCGTTTCTTCGAGATATGAGCGTGTATCCGTCGGTAGTACGCGAACACGGTTGATCCGATTTTTTTCGAGCCGGCGGAACGCAATCCACTTACGCTCACCGGAGGGAGGTACTGTATGGACGATAGTTACGACCCCGCGAGCGTCGAGTCCCGTTGGCGCGAGCGCTGGCAGGACGAGGCGGTGTATCGCTACGACGACGACGAACAGCGCCCTGACTACGTCATCGACACCCCGCCACCGTACCCGACGGGCAACCTCCACATCGGCAACGCCTTAGGGTGGTGTTATATGGATTTCGCCGCCCGATTCCACCGCCTCCAGGGCAAGGACGTGCTCTTCCCACAGGGCTGGGACTGTCACGGCCTGCCGACCGAAGTGAAGGTCGAGGAGAACCACGACATTCACCGCACCGACGTCTCCCGCGAGCGATTCCGGGAACTCTGTGTCGAACACACCGAGCGCCAGATCGACGCCATGAAGGACACCATGGGGGCGCTCGGGTTCTCCCAAGACTGGAGCCAGGAGTACAAAACGATGGACCCCGAGTACTGGGGCAAAACCCAGCAGTCCTTCGTCGAAATGGCCGACGACGACTACGTCTACCGCGACGAACACCCGGTGAACTGGTGCCCCCGATGTGAGACCGCCATCGCCGACGCCGAGGTCGAAGCCGAGGACGACACCGGCACCCTGTACACGATCCGGTTCGACAGCGCTGACGAGCGAAGCTCGTCGGCCAGTCAGACCCGGTCTGACGCTGCGGAAAGCGAGGACACGGGCATCGAGATCGCCACCACCCGGCCCGAACTCCTGCCGGCGTGTGTCGCCATCGCGGTTTCCCCCGACGACGACCGCTACACCGAACGGGTCGGCGAGACGTTCGAAGTCCCCGTTTTCGGCCAGGACATCGAGGTGATCGCCGACGAGGAGGTCGATTCGACGTTCGGCACCGGCGCGGTGATGATCTGTACTTTCGGCGACAAACAGGACGTGGACTGGTGGGCCGAATACGACCTGCCGCTCAGACCCGCCATCACCGAGGACGGCCACCTCAACGAACGCGGCGCGGAGTTCGAGGGTCTGTCCATCGAGGAGGCCAAGGCGCGGATCCCCTCGGTGCTCCAGAAAAGCGGCTACCTCCAGGGCGAAGAACCCATCGACCAGTCGGTGGGCACCTGCTGGCGGTGTGGCACCCCCATCGAGATCCTCTCGAAGGAACAGTGGTTCGTCCGGGTCGATAGCGACGAGATCCTCGATACCGCCCGCGAGGTCGAGTGGATCCCCGAGCACATGTATTCCCGACTAAAGGAGTGGACCGAGAGCATGGCGTGGGACTGGGTGATCTCCCGACAACGGGAGTTCGCCACCCCCATTCCGGCGTGGTTCTGTGAGTCCTGCGGGCACGTCCACATCGCCGAGGTCGGGGAACTGCCGGTCGATCCCACGACCGACGCGCCCGCCGTCGGTACCTGTCCCGAGTGTGGGGGCGACGACTGGACGGGCGAGACCGACGTGATGGACACCTGGATGGATTCCTCGATCTCGCCGCTCCACGTCGCGGGCTGGCCCGAGACCGACTTCACGCCCGTCCAGTTGCGCGAGCAGGGCCACGACATCATCCGCACGTGGGCGTTCTACACGATCCTGCGAACCGCCGCGCTCGAAGACGAAAAACCGTGGGATGAGGCGCTAATCAACGGAATGGTCTTCGGCGAGGACGGCCACAAGATGTCGAAATCGAAGGGCAACTTCGTCCAGCCCGAGGAGGTCGTCGAAGAACACGGTGCGGATGCGTTCCGCCAGGCTATCGCGCTGGGTGGGCAACCGGGCAGCGACATCCAGTTCCAGTCCAAGGAAGTGACCAGCGCTTCCCGATTTCTCACTAAGCTCTGGAACATCAGTCGGTTCGCCGACAGCCATCTCGACGGATCGACCCCCGAGATCGACGCGCCGGCCTACCGCGATGCCGACCGCTGGATCCTCACTGAACTCGATTCGGTTGCCCGCGAGGTCGAGGCTGACATGGACGCCTACCGGTTCGATTCCGCGCTCCGTGAGATCCGGGAGTTCGTCTGGCACGACCTCGCCGACGACTACCTCGAACTGGTCAAGGGCCGGCTCTACGAGGGCCAACCGGAGGAGCGCGACGCCGCTCGTCATGCGCTGTACACGGCGCTATCGGCCTCACTGCAGATGCTCGCACCGTTTTCGCCGTTCGTTACCGAGGAGATCTGGCGTGGACTTCCGGGCACCGAGGGAAGCGTCCACGCCGCCGACTGGCCCGCCATCGAAACCGGCTGGGACCGCGAGGAAGCCACCGCGACTGGCGCGCTGATCGCCGGGGCGGCGAGCACGATCCGGGGGTGGAAATCCGAGGCCGGCATGGCCTTGAACGCCGACCTCGACCGAGTCGAGATATACGGCGAGTTCGACGACGGGTCCGCCATCGACACCGACGACCTCAGTGAGACGGTCAACGCCCCCGTCTACGTCGAGGAGGGCGAAGCGAACGTCGAACTCGTGCCCGTTGGGATCGACCCTGACCGGAGCGTGATCGGCCCGGAGTTCCGTGATCGGGCGGGGGCGGTGCTCGGAGCCCTCGAAGAGACCGACCCCGCCGAGATCGAGGCCCGGAAGGAACGCGACGGTGAGATCGAACTGCAAGTCGATGAGGAAATCGTGGTCCTCGACGGCGATGCCGTCGGGATCGAGCGGGAACACCGCGCGGAAAGCGGCGAGGAGGTCGCGGTACTCGAAACCGATGGGGCTACGGTGCTCGTGTTCCCGTAACGCGACCTCGCCGTCACCGTACCGCCATCTCGCTCGGTGACCTCGTTGCGACGAACGCCGAACAACTCGAAGAGGTCGGAAAAGTCCTCGAAGCGCAGTCGTCTAGCTATGCCCCCCGGCGAGCGGTAACCCCGCCACGGTTCGCCGTATCGCATCGCTCGGTCGTTCTACGAGAGATATCCCAGATCCTCCAAGCGTTTTTTCATCGCTTCGTCTTGGTCTTCCAACATGCGTCCTGCCGAAGCATCCCCGATAGCATTGATTCGTCGCTCGTATTCGGGTTCCACATCGATCTCCTCGCGGTCGAATAGATCTATCATTCTATGCTTCCCCCCTTCCGAGACGAGTTTCTTCCCCTTATCGGCGTTTCTCACGAACCGGAGCTGGTGTTCCAATCCGTTCGTGTGTTCTTCGGGAACGTTTCGCAGGTCGAGTTTCGGGTATTCGTACCCGCCTAAAGCGTACTCCCGAGAGGGGATCATCGATTCGCCGTCGAAAACGAGGCTCGGAAGCAAGTCATAGAGGTCCCGAAGTTCGAACTGCCCATCAACGGTCGTATCGTCCACCCCGGGTGCCGCGATCATCAGCGGGACCGACACCAGTTCCTCGGAGACGGAGAACTGATGGCCCACCATGTCCTCTTCCCCCAGGTTTTCGCCGTGATCCGACGCGATGACGAAGGCGGTATCGTCTTTCAGTCCCTGTCGTTCGAAGAACTCGAACAGGCGTCCGAGTTGATCGTCCATGTAGTCGATGTCCGCATCGTAGAGTGCTTCGAGTGCCCCGTAATCCGTGGTTTCGACGCCCGAATTGTGGTCGTACGCCCGCTGGCACACCTCATTCGGATCCACGCCGGGAGCGTGTTTTTCCAGATACTCGCTGTCAGGATGATGAGGCATATGTGCATCCATCAAATTCATGAATAGAAAGAACTCGTCGTCCCGGTTTGCCTCGATGAACCGCTTGGATTTTTCTACGACCTTCGGCGTGCTGCTCGTGTGATCCGTGTTTCTGTGGAAGTATTCGCCGATATCCATCACGTTCTCCAACAGGACCTTCGCCGGTCCTCGGTTGAGGAGTTTCCACGCCCGTTCGATCCCGGCAGTCGCGCGACCGTTGGGCAACGCATCGAAGAAGTTGTCCATCGTCTCGAAGCCGGCGGTCATCCCTGTATACGGGGAGATCCACGTGTTCGACGTGAAACACGCGGTCGAATATCCCGCGGTTTCGAAGCGCTCGGCCAACAGTTCGCGGTCAGTGTCTAGGTAGAGTTGTTTCTGTGTCGCCTCGTGTTCCCAGGGGTACAAGCCCGTAAACATCGACGCATGCGACGGTAACGTCCACGGAGCCTGCGAGATCGCCTCGGTGAAGACGGTTTCACCCGCCACGAAATCGGCGATGTTCGGCGTGAAATCGATCCCGTCGTTGTACACCGACAGCTTGTCTTTCCTGACCGTATCCAGGAGTATGACGACCAGATTCATGAGTATGGCTTCTCCGAGTTCAGCTACTAAACGATGATAAATGTACGACATATAACGATGTCGCATTCCCTAGCAACCGTTCGGGTAGCTCCCTGTGTCGAATTCTCCGTTGGTATCCATCGACCCGTTCCGATCAGTTCAAGAACCGACACACGCTATGGCCGGTATGGATGGGCGAGACTGGCGGGTGATCGGCCTCGGTGCGGCGGGTGCGCTCGCCGTCTTCGCCGTACTGTTTTTCCTCGTCGGCGGGGAAGAAATCCTGTCCGCACTCACGAGCGCGAATCCTGCGCTCGTTGTGTTGGTGATCATCATTGACCTCTGTTGGCTGGTGGCCTGGGGGCTCATGCTTCGGGCGGTGCTGCGAACGCTCGGGATCGTCGTCTCCGTCCGGCGGTCGTTTTTCGTGTATGCGGCAGCGGTGTTTTCGAACAACATCACGCCGTTCGGCCAGGCGGGCGGCGAACCGGTCGCCGCGTTGCTCATCTCGCGTGTCTCCGATGCGCGCTACGAGACCGGACTGGCAGGTATCGCCAGCCTCGACGCGCTCAACTTCGTCCCCTCGATCGTGTTCGTGTTGCTCGGCACCGGCTACTATGCGACCTTCCTCACACTCGGCGACCGCCTCCAGTTTGCCGTGACGGGCGCGGTGGCGCTATCGATTGCCATCCCGCTCGTGGTAGTGGTGGTGTGGCGTTATCGGTACGCGCTTGCGGAACGGTTTGCGCCCATACTCGCCTCGCTCGCGCGCCAAGCCGGACGGTTTCGGGAACGGTGGGCGACCACCGATGCCGAGGGCGTTTTCGACCGAATCGAGCGGTTTTTCGGCCATCTCGAACTGATCGCCACCAACCGCTCCCGGCTCGCGGTTGCGCTCGGGTTCTCCTCGCTTGGCTGGCTCTGTCAGGTGGTCGCGCTGTTCGTCGCGTTCGTCGCGCTCGGCCATCCCGTGGCGTTTTACGTGTTGTTGTTCGTCATCCCCTTGGCCAATCTCGCCGGCATAACGCCCCTTCCCGGCGGGCTCGGGAGCATCGAAGCCACGTTCGTGGCCCTTCTTATTCCGACGACCGGCGCACCCGCGGGCGTGATCACCGCCGCCGTGCTCATCCATCGCGCGGGGGTGTACTGGATACCGAGCCTGATCGGCGGCGGCTCGATGGCCGCATACGGCGGACGCGTTTACAACGAAGGCTGAGTCGTTCTAAGCGCGTTCGTCCGGGAGTTCGAGCCACGGGACTTCCATGAGCGCCGGGATGTGGGTTTCGATGTGGTGTTCCCAAATCCCCTGTTCGCCGAACGCCTCGCCGTGGTCGGCCGTGACGACGACCGTTCCATCGAGGTCCTCGATCAGTTCGACGACCGATTCGAGGACGATCCGGAGGTTTTCCTCGTAATATTCCATCGCGGTTTCCCGGGTGCCATCCTGCCAGATCCCCGTTCCATCGCCGGGTTCGAGTTCGAGCCAGAGTCCGAGCTTCATGGCGAGTTCGCTTCCTTCGAGGAGCCGCTCGATGCGGGGCCGGAGCACGTCGCCGACCGCCGACAGGGGACCTGATCCGTCCGTGGACCCGTTTCGGATCCGGTTCTGGTTGCGAAGCCCCTCGCGGATCTGGGTGAGCTTCCGGCCCCCGCTGCGCGTGAGATACGGCGCGTGGGGTTGCATGTAGTGGACGACCGCCCGGTCGGCGCGGTCGATTGCCTCCCGGTGGTCCATCACGGCGGCCCCGACGTTTTCGGGGGGGATCGTCCCGAGGTCGTCGTCCCAGCCGTGTTTCCAGACGTCGATGACCTCGGCGAGGTGGTCGTTCGCGGTCCATTCGTACTCACAGCTGGCCCCCCACTGCATCTCGTTGAGCGGGATCCCGAAACTGTTGATGAAGGGGTTCGCGGAGAAATAGGCGATATCGTGATCGCCGGTAAACGTCTTCGCGGCCCATTCCGGTGTTGAAGATCCCTTGCTCCAGCGTTTTTCGAGGGGTCCGTCGAGGTACTCCTCGTAGACGTTCTCGAAGGCATCGTATCGACAGGCGTCGAGTACCACGAGGTAATCCCAGTCGACATCCAGCAGGCGTTGCTCTTGCATCGGGTGTACGTTGCGTTCGATAGTCGACCAAGTTAGCAGTTCCTATTGACGTGGGCCGAGGAGGGGGTGGACGACAGTAGTGAACGATAGATCGCTTCCAGTTTTCGCATCGTCCGCTGCAGGGAGTATTGTCGGACCGCGGTCCGCGTATCCCAGTCGCTGTGCAGTACCGCCAGGGTTTTCGCTCTGAAATCGGCCGTGTCACCGCTGGCGTACAGAATCCCGTTTCGCTCCCCTATCGTCGTGGTAAACGGGGACACGTCGGGCGCGACGACCGGAGTTCCACACGCGTTGGCTTCGAGCGTCGAAAGTCCCAGGGTATCGCCCCTTGATGCCGTCGTGAAGGCGTCGAGACTCGAATAGAACCGTGGTAGTTCGGCCCTCGGCAGGAAGTCATGGAACTCCACGTTGTCCGGGGCTTCCGACATCAGATGGGGCTTTTTCGGTCCTTCTCCGACGATTAGGAACTTGGCGTCCATCGTTTCCGCGAGTTCGAGCAGTTCCCCGACGCGTTTTTCCTTGCTCAGCCGTCCGCTGTACCCGATGATCGGCCGTTGATCGGTGAACAGCGGATCCGACGGACGGAAAAACTCCATATCGACGCCGACGGGCAGTTGCGTCGTTTCGACGTCCCGACCGATGGTATCCGTATTGGTCGTTACCACGTCGAACTTCGAGAGGAAGAACGTCTCCCAGTTCATGTACAGTCGACCCAGAGGATCCGCAGCGAACCCGGGAAGGGTCTGATCGAAATACTCCTCCAAGGGTGTGTGATGCGTGTAGACGGCGGGGATCGACCGCCGCTTTGCGGTCAGAAGACCCTGGATGCCGAGAACGACGGGCGAATGAACGTGGACGAGATCGAAGTCTTCGATTCCGTATGTTGGAAACGGTATCCGGTATCCGGAGTAGAACGGGTTGGAAACGGAAAAACAGGGTATTTCGTTCTCGGCCGGCGTGTAATCGTCGTTAGCGGGATAGTAAATTACGAGTTCGTGGCCACGCTTTTCGAGGCGTGTTTTCCAGGTCGCTATCGTGTAGGTGACGCCATCGATCGTCGGGAAGTAGCTATCAGTAAAAAACCCGATTAGCACACCGGAGAATTCAGTACAATTGGCTTAAATATGACGATCAGAAGTGAAACCCAGCCTTAAAAATCGATGAACTATTGGAATATAGTTATTTTAATCGAACTATTTAGAAGATCCAGACGACGAGGCCGATATACAGCAGTATGAGCGCGAGGATTACCGCCCGGATAAGGATGTTTATGCTGAATATCAGGCCCGAATAGTCCTCGCCTAATAGTCGTATCGGCCGGGTTTCACTCCTGTTGATTCCTGCCGAAGCGGTTTCGACCCGTTCGGCGGCTTCCTTGACGACTCGTCGGCCCCTATCGGGATCCAGTTGGTTTTCGGCCGTCATGTCGTGAACGCTACCGTGAGTATCGGTCGTGAACAACACGATGTCGTCGAAATCCGCCGCTAGCTGACGTTTGAACGCTTCGACCTCCTCACAGATGCCGTTACCTTCGATACCGAACACGAGGGTTTTCTGGCCGTCGACTTCCTCGACCAGCGCCGTTATCGGCCGTCCATCCAGATCGGTACTGAAACCGGCGGCGTACTCCCCGAGGGGCTGGATCTCCAGTTCCATCAGGAAGTCAGTGAGTTGTTCTCTCAGCTTCCGTGCGGTTTCGCTACCGTACCAGACTTCCTTCCGAGAACGGTCCTTGCGCTGGTTGTGGAGGTCGACGAGAACCACGCTTTCCAGATCGAGAAATTCCTTGAATATCGACACCCGGTAGTCGTCGAACTCGGTGTCCATGTAGACGATGTTCCGATCACCGTATCGCCTGCCGTAAAACGTCGCGTCCGGGTACTCCCGTTTGAGGAGTTTCGACACCTCCTCCGTGGTTTCGGGTTTCTCGACTGCGTCGAGGATTTCCGCGTAGTCCGCAGGATCCGCGGGATCGGATTTGTGTGTCGAGGGTACATGGAAGAAAAACCCGTTTCCATCGGCGTTGAGCCGGTCGATGATCTTGGTGGTGACGCGACCACCGCCGAACCCTTCCAGGGGACCGGGATGGATCCATGGGGCGACGAAGGTCGCCGTCTCCGAGGTTTCGACGGTGACGCTCTGTACGTCGACCACCGTTTCGTATCCGAGGTCCAGTTCCTGCTCGCGTTTCTGGATGAGTCCCGAGGTGAGGTTCAATACCGATATATCGGCCAGATTCGCTCCCATGAGATACTCGAACAGGACGACGATGCCGACCAGACAGAATCCCGCAAACAGGAGTATCAAACCGTTCGTGATATACAGTCCGATGGGGATACGGAGATACCCCACCATTAGAACGTGGAATCCGACGAGCGAGAGGGCAGGCTGGAGGAGGCTCGTAACGCTTATTCCCCGGACGTGCTCGTAGCCCAGACTCAAAAGCAAGACGAAGAGATTCGAGAGATAGACCGTTATCAGTCCCAGCCAGAACACGTTCCAGAGGTTGATCGTGGTGTCCGCGCCGGTCATCAACGTGGTGTATATCCCAAACACGACCAGGTTACAGAGAGCGAGCAGAAGTCCCCATTCCCTCGGATAGTCGTCGAACGCCTGCTGGAGCGTTTCCGCAGAGAACACGGCAGGCAGACCGTACACCATCACGGCGAGTCCGAGAAAATCGACAAAACCGAGGTCGATACTCCGAAACTCCTCGAACCCGATAAACGTCAACGCGGCGAAAAACAGGGCGGCCACGGAGATACCCAAAACGCTGTATCCGGTCGACGGGAGCGTGAACACGATCCGCTGGAACGAATCCAGATTGTCCGTCATAAGGATTCACTACCGGAACTATCGTTTATGCGCATTGCTGTACCGATTCGTACACAGTGTGAAGCCGTTTTCCTACCCGTTCTATCGAGAACGCTTCGGCGGCGTTTCTCGCGTTGTTTCCCAACTCGTCGCGCAGTTGTTCGTCTTTCAGTTCTTCCAGAGCCGCCGTGAAGTCATCGGATTTGAAACAGTTCACGCGATGGTCGAGCCAGTCGAACACCGGGATATCCCGCACGAGGACCGGTTTGCCACAGTAGAGGGCTTCCAGAAGCGCGATCCCCTCGTTTTCCTCGAACGTCGGGAAGAAGAAGACATCGCCCGCGGCGAACCCGCCCCTGATGTCGTCCACGAACACGGTGAACGTGACGTTGTCGGGACTTTCTTCGACGGTTTTGCGGGTTTTTTGGTCTTTCATCCCCAAATCGAGGGGGCCGAACCACGCGAAGTCGAGTTCAGGCATCGCCTCGGCCGTCTCGACGAAGTCCTTCAGACCTTTTCTCTTGAAGACATGCCCCACACAGAAGACAACGGGCGGGGAGAGATCGTACCGTTCCAGATATTCCTCGCGCAAATCCTCGAAGCCATCGAGTTTTTCGCCATCGACGCCGTTGGTGATAACGGTACAGTCGGCGTATTCCGAGACGATCTCGCGGTTGTACGCCGAGGGACAGACGAGCTTGTCGGCAAGCGGGTACACGTGGTCGAGATACGGCTCCAATACCGTCGAGAGCGTGGTGGAGAACCTGAAGCTGCCACTGAAATCCTCGGCAGTGACGTGGGAGTGTATCACGACCGGGATCCCGTTTTTCTTCGCCCGCAACGCGAGGACGACCGAGCGCGGCCCCATCAGATTGATATCCAGGACATCTACCCCGAGGTCCGGCTCGGTCGTGAACTCGATTCCCTCGATGTCCATGGCTTTTCGCTGGTGTCTCACCGATTCGTTGATCCCCCCCGAAACGTAGTTCTCGAACTCGAAGAAATGGCAGATCTTCATAGCAGGGTATGGACTCAAGGTTGCAACCGACGTATCAAAACCCTTTTGAGATGGCTGTGTTCCCGATTTCCCCATCACTGTCCTTTTTTCCGCGCCGACTCACGCTCGCTCATGGATGACCGGATCCACAACCACGCGGCGGTACTGGTCGACTGGAGCGCGCGCGTCGAGGAGGGCGACGATGTCGTTCTCTCGGTCGCGGAGGATGCCCACGACCTCGCCGTGGCGGTCGCCGAGAAACTCGGCGAGCGGGGCGCGAACCTCGTGGCGACCTACGGCTCCGACGAGGTCTCTCGGGCGTATTTACAGGCCCATGACGACACGTTCGAAAGCGGCGATCACGAACTCGCCCTGATCGAGAACAGCGATGTCTTCCTCCGGCTGGGCGGAGGTCGAAACACCAGCGCGCTGGCGGACGTGTCCGGCGACACCCGCCAGGCCTACGGTACCGCAAGAACCGACCTGCGGGAGGCTCGCATGGCTACCGACTGGGTTTCGACGGTCCATCCCACGCGGAGCCTCGCCCAGCAGGCCGGCATGGCCTACGAGGAGTATCGGGACTTCGCCTACGACGCCATCCTGCGCGACTGGGAATCGCTCGCCGGGGAGATGGACCGGATGAAGGAACTCCTCGATGAGGGGAGCGAGGTCCGCCTCGTGAAGGAGGGAACCGACCTCACCATGTCTATCGAGAACTGCACGGCAGTCAATAGCGCGGCATCGGTGGCCTATGACTCACACAACCTCCCCTCGGGCGAGGTGTTCACTACGCCCCACGGTACCGAAGGCGAGGTCGTCTTCGACGTGCCGATGACGGTCCACGGGGAACGCCTGCGGGACGTCCGCCTCGAATTCGAGGACGGCGAGGTGGTCGATT
>CAYOFZ010000070.1:0-11056 GCA_964403315.1 uncultured Halobacteriales archaeon
GCTTCCTCGCGGGGATGGGGACGGTCGACGACCCGGAACGCCACCCAGTCGCGCAACGCGGGGTTTTTGTGCTCGATGTCGGTCTTGACTCGCAGCACCATCTCACCGGCGTCGTACTCGCCCGCGATCATCGCCTCGAACTCCTCGCGGGTGGCGACGGGGTCCTTGTCGCGGTGGGGACAGGCCTCGCCGGCGTTTTTCAGCTCCGAGAATCGCTCGCCCGGACATGAACAGGTGTACGCACCCCCTAGGTCGATCAACTCGCGGGCGTGCTCGTAGTAGGTCTCCAGTCGGTCACTCGCCTTTATCACCCGGTCGGCCTCGAAACCCAAATATTCGATGCCATTGAGGATCGCGTCGTAGGCGTCGAGATCCGGGCGTTTGGTCTCGGGATCGGTGTCGTCGAACCGACACAGCATCCAGCCGTCGTAGCGTTCCTTGTAAGTGCCGATCACGGCGGGCATGCGGGCGTGGCCGAGGTGCCACGGGCCGTTGGGGTTTGGCGCACACCGCATCCGGATCTCGTCGTATGCGTCGGCGTTCGGGAGATCGGGCAGGACGTGTTCGTCTTCCTCCTCGTCGGCTTCGAGGTCCGCAAGCAGATCAGGATCGAGATCGGCCAGCCGGTCGCGGCGCTGTTCGGACGAGTGCTCGTTCACGTTCGAGACGACCGGCGCGATCACGCCGGGGATCTCGTCGCCGTGTTCACGGAAGTCGGGGTTTTCGCCCATCAACGGTCCCATGACCGCGCCGACGTCGGCCTCGCCGTCGTGTTTGAGGGCATTATACAGCGCGTGTTTTTCGGCCTCGCGTTCGATCCGGTCGCGCAACTCCTGATTCATTACCGGGGGTTCGACCGACCGGATGAAAAGCGAAGCGGACTGCTCCCGGTCGTGACCATGAATATGAATGAGGCGAGGTGAGGTCCGGAACGCGAGCGAAGGGAGCGTTCCGATGGTTTTGTCCAGCTTTTTGCGGCATTGCCAGATTGCATCTGGCGACATCACCAGAACACGAAGAGTTCTGGTTAGCAGTCAGAAAACAAAGGTTTCTGACAACAGCGCGGGAACTTCGCTCCCGCGGGCCGTGCGAACCGCGCGGAACTCCGTTCCGCTGGCCGTGCGAGCAGGCCTGCGGCCCGCGTGCAGAGGGCGCTCCGCGCCCCTGAGCAGAGAGCGGTGCGCTCGCAAAGCGAGCGAACCCGAGTCGGAAAAAAAAGGTGGGATTCAGTAGCCCCGCTCGATCAGGTAGTCCGCGAGCGCATCGAGGAGGTCGTGGGCCTCGTTGTCGGGCAATACGTCGAGTTCGTCCTTGCCTTCCTCGATCAGCCGTTCGGCCTTCTGTCGGGCGAAGTCGATGCTCCCGGCGGCGTCGAGTTCGGCGACCGCCTCGTCGATCTCGTCTTCGGTGACGGCTTCGACGGTTTCGGCCTCGACCAGTGTATCCACGTCGACGCCCTGTTCGCGCGCATGGAGGGTAATCAGCGTGCGTTTGCCCTCGACGAGGTCGCTGCCCCGTTGTTTGCCCAGCGTCTCGCTCGGCACGGTGAGATCGAGCACGTCGTCCTGGATCTGGAACGCCTTGCCGATGTTGATCCCGTAGCGATACAGCGCGTCGACGATCCCCTGGTCGGCGTTGAGCAGGATAGGGGCCATGCTCGCGGCCGCGCCGTACAGCACCGCGGTTTTGAGCTCGATCATTTCGAGGTACTCCTCGCGGTCGATCTCGTCGCGCCCCTCGAAGGAGACGTCGAGCGACTGGCCCTCACAGATCCGCGTACAGGTGCTCGCCAGTCGCTTGAGCGCCCACAGCGAGCGCTCGGGTCCGGCCCCGGTCTTGAGCATGATCTCGAAGGCCTTCGAGTACAGCGTATCGCCGGCCAGAATCGCGGTTGCGGTGTCGTACTCGCGGTGGACCGACGGCACCCCCCGGCGCAGGTCGTCGTCGTCCATGATGTCGTCATGGATCAGCGTAAACGACTGGATCACCTCGATACTGACCGCGGCGGCCATCATATCGACGCGCTCGCCGGTGGACCCCGGAAAGGATCGGTAGTTCGTGCTCAGGGGCTCGACGTCGGCGAGCGCCTCGGCACTGAGCAACACCACGGCCGGGCGCAGACGCTTGCCGCCGGCATCGAGCAGGTACCGGGTGGCTTCGTACAGCCGCTGGGGATGGCCGACCGGGAGTTCGGTCTCGATTGCGTTGTTGACCAGCTCCCGGCGCTCGGCGACCGCGTCGGTCACCGCCGCTACCTCTGGACGTGTCATATCACTCAACCAATGAGATGACGTTGCCGTTGTAGCTGGCGTGTAAGTCTCGCCCCATCTCGTAGCCTTCGTCACGACAGAGTTCTACGTATTCCGAATAGCCCTTCATGCTCTGGTGGGCGGGGATGACGTGCTGGGGCTGGAGCGCATCCAGCATCGCGTAGTTGCCCTCCCGGCTGAGATGCCCCGAGACGTGGACCTCGTCGTAGATACGGGCACCCTGCATCTCCAGTAAGTTCTCCGACTGGTAGCGCTGGCCCTCGTTCGTAGGCTCGGGGATGACCCGCGCGGAGAAGATCACCTTATCGCCATCATCGAGTTGATAGGCCGTCTCGCCCCGTCCCATCCGGGTGAGCATCGCTCGGGGCTCGCCCTGGTGGCCGGTGACGATGGGCAGGAAGTTCTCCTTGCCCTCGTTCATGATCCGCTTGAAGGTGCGGTCGACGGACTTGCGGTGGCCGAACATCCCGAGGTCGTCGGGGAAGTCGACGAAGTCCAGTCGCTCCGCGGTGCCCGAGTACTTCTCCATCGAGCGACCCAGCAGGACGGGCTGGCGGCCGATGTCCTTCGCGAACTCGACCAGCGACGTCACGCGCGAGATGTGACTCGAGAAGGTGGTGGCGACGATGCCGCCGTCGTAGTCCTCCATGCTGTAGAGGACGTCCCGGAGGTGTTCCCGGGCGACGTTCTCGGACTGGGTGCGTCCCTTCTTGTTCGCGTTGGTGCAGTCCTCGATGTAACAGAGGACGCCCTCGCCCTCGCGGCCGATCTCGCGGAAGCGCTCCATGTCGATCGGGTCGCCGATGACGGGCGTGTGGTCCATGCGCTTGTCCAGCCCGTAGACGATCGACCCCTCCGGGGTGTGGAGAACGGGGTTGATCGCGTCGATGATCGAGTGGGTGACGTTGACGAATTCGAGTTCGAGCCCGTTGCCGATCTCCATGGTGTTGCCTGACTCCATCTTCTGGAGGTCGTTTTCGACCATGAACTTGTTTTCGTCCTCGATCTCCTGTTTGACCAACTCGATGGTGAACGGCGTCGCCACGATGGGCGCGTTGTAGCGATGGGCGAGCTTCGAGATCGCGCCGATGTGATCGAGGTGGCCGTGGGTCGGGACGATGGCTTGCACGTCGCCTTCGATGTCGGACATGACCCGGTCGTCGGGGATCGCACCCATGTCGATCAGGTCGAGACTGTGCATCGTTTCGGTCTGGACGTTGTCGTGGATGAGGACCTTCGAGAGGTTGAGCCCCATGTCGAAGATGACAACGTCCTCGCCGGCCCGCACGGCAGTCATCTGCCGGCCGACTTCTTCATAGCCGCCGATAGTTGCGATTTCGATTTCCATAGTTGTCGCTCCCGAGCCGCCCGCGGGCACGGTCTATGATGTCGGCTGGCGAGGTCACGTGACCTGCCCGGCCGCCCCGACCGAACCCGGGGCGGTCTCTCGGATGTGGAACGCTATGATCCCGGGTATTAAAAACTGCATGACTCGTGTCGGTCCGTCGATACCGGCCCGAGCGTAACGATGAATTACTATCCAAAATACCCGAAGAACGTAAGTAATGTTTTTTCTTCTCCCTCCGGAGGATTCACTCATGAACTCCGGTTCGGGAAACCGTGACGAATCGACTCGTACCGCGGACCGCGAAACAGCTCCATCGAATACCGACCGGTCAACTGGTCAACCGGATCGGCGGAGCGGAACCGGTGAATCCATCGGTCGGGCTTTCGACTCGGCTGGCGAGACCCTCGCACAGCCGGGACCGAAATCCCAGTTGACGTTCGTGATCGGGCTGTTCGCGGTCATCGGTGTCGGGTTCGGATTGACGGGTATCGTTGTCATTAGGCTGATCGCGGGTAGTGGTGAGGGTATCGGGGCGCAGATCCTGACAGCCGTTTTTCTCGTTTCGCTCCTCGTCGTACTCTTGCTTTCCGGTTCCATCATCGGTGCAGTTAGCGGTCTGCGAATTGCGGACCGGTTGGACGAAACCGCCCGGACGGTCTATCTGACGAGCTTCGTCGGTACCGCCGTCGGCTATTTCGTGATGGTGATTGTGGCCGCAGTACTCATCGGCCTCGTGGTCGGCGGTGGCGGTGATGGCGCGGCTGCCAGCAGCGGCAGTGGAAACCTCTTCGGTATCCTCGACTTGGTGATTCCGCTCGTCGTTCTCGCTATTCCGGTCGGATTGACCGGAGTCGGAGCGTCGTTTCTCGCTCGCCGACCCACGATTCGAGAGCCGCCGGCGAGGTAGGCTCACTCGATTCGTGTTCCGGGCGACTCGCCGTCGAGAAACGCTGCCAGTTCGTCGATACCGAACACCGACGCTGGCGCATTGAGCTCCAGCAATGCTCGAACCTTCGCGGCCATCCCGCCGGTCACATCCGTCGCCTCGCTTTCACCCACGACCTCGGCTACTTCCTCGTAGCTGGTGATCTCGGGAATCACCTCGTTGTCATCGAGCACCCCGGGAACGGTCGAGCACAGCCCCACCCGGTCGGCGTCGAGCCCTTCCGCGAGCGCGACCACCAGTTCGTCGCCGCTGACGATGGTCGCGCCCCTCCAGGCGTGGACGATCACGTCGCCATACAGCACCGGAACAAACCCCTCTTCGAGCATCGTCTCGATCTGTGCGACGGGAAACAGGAGGTCGCTCTCGCGGTCGCGGCGGCCCACCGAAAACGGGGCGACGGGAACCGCCGGCATCCCTCGGGTTGCGAGCGCCCCGATCACCCTGTCGTTCAACCGCTCCATCGAGCCGTGGATCTCCCGGATGGCCTCGGCGTCGCGGGTACCAACCGCCGTCGAGACGCCGTGTTCGTCGGCGTGGTAGTGGCCGAAACTCCCGGCTCCGTGGACCACCACGAGATCCTCGGTGCCCGTATCCGCGAGCGCGTCGGCGAGGTCCGCGAGGCGTTCAGCATCGACCGTTTCGGGCTCGTCCTTTCGCGTGATCACCGACCCGCCGAGTTTCACGACGACGGTCACTCGGTGCGCACCCCCTCGTCGTCCAGTCGCGCGCGAAACCCCTCCTCACAACCGGGCGTGAACCCGAGCGCCCGCTCGGTTTCCTCGCTGGGATCCAGCGCGACGACACAGCCGCCCCCGCCCGCGCCGGTGAGTTTCGCGCCGTATGCACCCGCGTTCCGGGCGGCCCACACCATTCCATCGAGCGAGCGCGAGGAGACGCCGAGCGCCGAGAGCAGGCCGTGATTGACATCCATGAGCGTGCCCAGTTCTTCGATGTCCCCTTCGGCGAGCGCACGCTCGCCTTGCCTGACCAGATCGCCGATGGTCGAGACTGTAGTTTCGGCGAAATCGTATCGCTCGCGCAGGTCCCGCACGCCCGAGACGAGTTCGCCGGTGTTGCCCGCGCCGCCGTCGAACCCGATCACGAACGGCAGGTCGGGGGCCTCGATGGACCGGCAGTCCTCGCCCTCGACACGGACCGCCCCGCCCGTGGCCGAACAGAAGGTATCCGCCCGCGAGGCCTGTCCCTCCTGAACCTCGTACTCGGCGCAGTAAGCCCGCTCCGCGACCTCGCTGGCGTCGAGTTCGACACCCAACTCGCGGGTGGCGGCGTCGATGCCCGCGACCGTCACCGCCGCAGAAGAACCCAGTCCCCCGCCGAGAGGGATCTCGCTTTCGACCGTGATGTCGAACCCCGCTTCGGAACCGTCGGCCCCACCGAAACTCCCCGAGTTCCGGTCGTCCGCCGAACGACGTTCGGCGACCGCGTCGCGGGCCTGCGCGACCGCGGCGTCGATATACCCCATCGCGGCCTCGATCAGGTCCGCCGAAACGTCGACGTTCGGCCGCGCTCCGGTGTCGCCGCTGTACTCGACGGTAAAGCCGTCCAGCGAGAGATCCTCGGCGTTGACGCGCAATCGACCGTCGGATCGCTCCTCGACCGTGACCGTCGCCCGGCGCTCGATGGCACAGGGCACGGCGGGTTCGCCGTAGACGACGGCGTGTTCGCCGAAGAGGTACACCTTCCCCGGCGCGCTCGCGGTGGTCATGGCGATAGCTGAAGCGCGCGGCGGTTTATACCTACAGGTTCGGGCCGTCTATTCCGTGTATGGCGCACACACCCGTCGGACCCCTTCCCGGAAATCGACCTGTGGCTCCCAGCCGGTCGCCTCGTGCATTTTCGAGGGGTCCGCACAGGTGTCGTGAACATACACCTCCTCGGGGATCGGGTTGTCGACGTACTCGGGGTCGATGGTGCGACCGAGTTCGTCGTTGAGCAACTCGACGACGCTGTTGAAGTCGTAGCTCTCGCCCGTACCGAGGTTGTACACGCCGGTGAGTTCGTGGTCGGCGGCGAGTTCGATGCCGCGGACGACGTCCTCAACGTGGGTGAAGTCCCGGGTCTGGGTGCCGTCCCCGTAGATCGCCGGCGGGCGGCCATGAGCGATATCGTCGGCGAACTGCGCGATGATGTTCGCGTACTCGCCTTTGTGGACTTCGGCTCCACCGTAGCCCTGATAGACCGAGAAAAAACGCATGCCCGCCATGTTCATGTCGTAGTGGTTGGCGAAGTACTCCCCGTAGCGCTCCCGTGCGAGCTTCGAGGCCTCATAACCCGTGCGTGCCTCGACGACCATTTCCTCGGACGAGGGGTCGGTTCGGTCGCCGTAGATCGAGGAGGTCGAGGCGTACACGACCGTCTTACAACCGTTCTCACGCGCTTGCTCGACGGTGTTGACGAACCCCTCGATATTGACGCGCGCGCCCCGCGTGGGGTCGTCCTCGTGCATCGCGTACGACGACAGTGCCGCGAGGTGGACCACACAATCGACGTCCGTCGGCAGATCCGAATCGAGCACGCTCGCCTCGTGGAACTCCACGTCCGCCCGGAGGTTTTCGGGCGTGCCGAGATAGCCATCATCGAGTGCGATCACGTCGTTGTCGGGTGCGAGGTGGTTTGCGAGGTTCGAACCGATAAACCCCGCCCCGCCGGTCACGAGGACGCGCTCGTCGTGCATAGTTGCACTGTCGTAGCAACCCTCAAAAATTCTGGCGTATGGACGCGCCCACCGCCCTCAGATCTCGGTTTCGAAATCTTCGAGCGCATAGACGGTGTCGGTCCCGCGACGATCCAGCGTCTCGTTTGCGAGCAGCCAGTAAACCACCGACAGCGCCCGGCGACCCTTGTTGTTCGTCGGGATCACGAGATCGACGTTGCCGATCGAGTTGTTCGAGTCACACATCGCGATCACGGGGATGCCGACGGTGATCGCCTCCTTGACGGCCTGGGCGTCGCCGATGGGATCGGTGACGACCACGACGTCCGGTTCGATGTAGCCGTCGTACTTGGGGTTGGTGAGCGTGCCCGGAATGAACCGCCCGGTCCGGGCGCGGGCGCCCACGGCCTCTGCGAACTTCTCGGCCGGGAAGCGGCCGTACTGGCGCGAGGAAGCCACGAGGATCTGCTCGGGGTCGTAGTTGGCCAGGAAGTCCGCGGCCGTCCGGATGCGCTGGTCGGTCATCGAGACGTCCAGCACGTACAGCCCGTCGGTCCGGACGCGGTGGATGAACCGCTCCATGTCCTTGGTCTTCTGCTGGGTCCCGATGTGGACCCCGGCGGCGAGGTAGTCCTCGACCGGGATGAGGAGGTCGGCCTCCTCGTCGGGCATCACGTCCTCGTCGAGGGCCGGGCCCGCGGTTTCCTCTGTTTCGGCCTCGGCCTCGCCCTCGTCGGTGTTGGCCTCGGCGGTCGGTTCGTCGGTCTCGGCTCGAACGCCCTCGTCGGGATCGACGGTGGGCTCCGCGCCGGAACCGCCGGCGTCGGGCTCCTCGTCGATCTCCTCGTCGGCGGCGTCGAGTCCGTTTTGTTGTTCGTTGCTCATAGTGCGTTTTCCGCGATGCGGATGAGTTCGTTGAGTTTGGCAGTGCGCTCGCCGCCGGCCGCGCCCGTTTTGATGAACGGCGCGTCGGTCGCCACGGCGAGGTGTGCGATGGTCGTGTCCTCGGTTTCGCCCGAGCGGTGGGAGATCACCGGATCGAACCCGTTTCGTTCGGCGAGTTCGACCGCGTCGAACGCGTCGGTCAGCGTACCGATCTGGTTGGGCTTGATGAGGATGCTGTTGCCCGCGCCCGCCTCGATCCCCCGGGCGAGCCGGTCGGTGTTGGTGACGAACAGGTCGTCACCGCAGATCAGCGTCCCCTCTCCCACTCGCTCGGTCAACTCGGCGAACGCCTCGAAGTCGTTTTCGTCGAGTGGGTCCTCGACGTAAACGAGGTCGTACTCCTCGATGAGACCGGCGACGTACTCGATCTGCTCGTCGGTCGAGCGGGTCCGATCCGAGTAGACGTACTCCTCGTCTTCATACATTTCGGCACCGGCTACGTCGAGGCCGAAGCCGATTTCGAAGCCGACCTCCTCGCTGATCCGGTCGGTCGCCTCGGCCATGATCTCGAAGGCGTTCTCGTCGGGGATCGAGGGGGCCCACGCGCCCTCGTCGCCCTTGGCCGCGGGAACACCGCGGTCTTCGAGGAGATCCCGCACCTCGGCGTGGACCGCGGCGTTGGCGAAAACGGCGTCGGCGACGCCGGGCGCGCCTACCGGGGCCGCGAGGAACTCCTGGATGTCGGTCGCCTCGGCGGCGTGTTCGCCCCCGCCGATGACGTTTCCCAGCGGTATCGGGAAGTTCTCGCCACGGAAGGCACCCCCCAAATGCTGATACAGCGGCGTGCCGAGCATGTCCGCGCCGGCCTTCGCGGCGGCCATGCTGATCGCCACGGCGCTGTTCGCGCCGATCTCTGAGAAATCGTCGGTGCCGTCGGCAGCGTGGAGGGCAGTATCGACCGAGCGCTGATCGCCGGCGTAGACTTCCTCGACCAGCCGTGGAACCGCGTGTTCGCGCGCGCTGGCGATGGCCTCCTCGGGGGCGAGTTCGATGGCCTCGTGTTCGCCCGTGCTCGCGCCACTTGGCGCGGCCCCGCGACCGAACCCGCCGCTTTCGGTGAGCACGTCGGCCTCGATGGTGGGGTTGGCCCGCGAATCGAGCACGCGCCGGAGTCGAACCTCGCCGATCAGGGTCATCGCTTCCCCCGGCGCACGGTGAACGGCAACACGCCCGCGTCGTACTCCTCGGCGGCGATCAGGATCGGCTGGCTCTGATCGGTCTCGATCAACACGGGCGCGCCGTACGACAGTTGCAGCGCTCGCGCACCGAGAATGCGGGCCTTCTCGTAGCGATTGAACCGTTGTTGGGCCATTATTGATAGGGCGCGACCACGTCGACGAGGTCGGTATGAGAGACGAGCATCCGCCGACAGCAGTGGCGCTCGACACCGAGATCGTCGAGTACCTCGGCGGAGTCTTCACCCTCCTCGACACGGGCCTTATAGGGCTCCCAGTGTTCGCTGACGACGCTCCCACACGTGAAACACCGCACTGGTACCATCATGGTTAGCGGTAGGATTTCTGGTATCGGGCGCGCGCACCGGGACCGCCCCACTTTTTCTGCTCGGACTGGCGGATGTCGTTGACCAGCAGCGACCGGTCGAACTCCATGTACGCGTCCCGGAGTTCGGCGTCGTTTCGGTACTCGACCAGTCCGCGGGCGATGGCGGTCCGGACGGCATCGGCCTGCCCGTTGAAGCCACCGCCGCCGACATCCACCTCGATGTCGATGTCGTCGCGGACGTCCTCGACGATGCGAAACGGTTCGAGCATCCGCAGACGCGCGAGTTCCGGTTCGACCAGCTCGACTGGCTGGGAGTTGATGCGTACGCGACCCTCGCCGTCGCGGACGGTCGCGCGGGCGATGGCCGTCTTTTTCTTGCCGCTCGTGTTCGTTACCATGTGACGTTCGCTCCCAGGTTCTCGCTCACTTCGCCCAGCTGGACGAAGCGAATGTTCGATAGCCGATCCAGCGACGTGTTCTCGATGAGTTCGGCCTCGTCCCCGTAGGGGTTGCCGACGTATACGCGGACGTTCTCGAAGGCCTCGCGGCCCCGGTCGGTTTTGTGGGGAACCATCCCCCGGACGGCGCGTTTCAGGATGCCGTCGGGCCGTTTTGGGTAGTGGGGGCCGCTCTCGGCACCGAGTTCGGTGCGCTTGCGGTAGACGCTCATCACGTCCTCCTCGCTGCCGGTGATCACGGCGTCCTCGGCGTTGACGACGGCGATGCGTTCGCCGTCCATGGCGGTCTCGGCGACCTGACTGGCGACCCGGCCCATGATACAGTCGCGGGCATCGACCACGCGGTCGGCGTCGAACTCGGTCGCGCTGACGCTCGAACTCATGCGATCACCCCCAGAGCAAGGCTCTGGTGTACTCGCATTCGCTTGCTTCGCTCGCTCATGCGATCACCCTCACGTTCGAGCCCTCGGGATTGTTTTCGACGGCGTCTTCGAGGTGAACGACGTCGCCGTCGGCCTGTTCGATCTTGGTCTCGGCCGTTCCCGAAAAGGAGACGGCCGCGACGGTGACGCCTTTCTGCAACACACCGCTTCCGAGCACTTTCCCGGGCACGACCACGGTTTCGTCCTCGGTCGCGTAGCGTTCGATGCGACCGAGGTTGACCTCCGCGTGGGTGCTCCGGGGTTTCTCGAGGCGGTCTGCGATATCGTGCCACACGTCGGCCCCCGAATCGCGGGCGACCGACTTACATTCGGCGATGAGACTGGTGAGCCTCGGATTGGTCTTGCTCATGATTGCTCCTCCTGACTGTGAAGTGCGGAAAAAGTGTCCTGTCGGCGTACAACCGACGGGACGGATCGAGTGCAGGGAGCAGGATTTGAACCTGCGGACTCCTACGAGACAGCGCCCTGA
>CAYOFZ010000071.1:0-10970 GCA_964403315.1 uncultured Halobacteriales archaeon
TCGGTCGGCGAACCGCGAGAACGTTCGTGTCATAATGGGTTGGAATAAAGTGGATTGTGTCGCCCCACTATTGAAACTGACCCCGCGTTTTTGCGCCTCGATCCTGATCCTTTGGTATGGACGTGAACTGCGAGGGCTGTGCGGGCTGTTGTATCGACTGGCGGGCGCTCTCGCCCGAAGACACCGACCACGAGCGGCGCGGGCCCCGAGAACCGCTCGACGACACCTATAACCTCGTGCCGCTGACCCGCGAGAATGCACGGAAGTTCGTCGAGCGCGGGCTGGGCGATGTCATGACCCCGCGGCTCTGGAACGCCGACGACGGTATCGAGATCGACGGCACCACCCTGGCCGCCATCGACGGCTCGCCGGCGTTTTTCCTCGGATTGCGGACGCCACCCAAACCCGTCGATCCCTTCGATCAGTCGGCATCATGGCTACCGACGTGTGCTTTCCTCGATCCGACGACCCTGCAGTGTCGGATCCACGGCTCGGAAGAATATCCCGAGGAATGCGCCGAGTATCCCGGTCACAACCTCGCGCTCGGGGCCGAAACCGAATGCGAGCGCGTCGAGGGGGCCTTCGGCGGCGACCGGCTGCTCGACAGCGAAGCCCCCGATTCGCTGTCGGGACTCCTCCTCGGGCCACAGGCCATCGGCCAGAAGGTGTTCGTCCACCCCGAGCCCGACCGGCTCGACGGCACCGTCGAGCGCGCCCGCGAGGACCGGCTGACCGACGACGACCGCGCGGAGTTCGTCGCAAGCACGCTCGCATCGAGCCCGGGCACCACCGAACACAACCCCGAGGTCTTCGAGGAGACCTACGCCCGAGTGCGGGAGACGACCTCGTGGGCCGGCGAGGCCATCGAGGAATGGGAACGGCGCGCCACCGGCGACGACCCCGATCCGGCCCTCGCACCGACCGTTGAGGAGGCCCGCGGCGCGCCGGAAACGCCCGGCTGGGAGGACGATTGATACGGTCGCCAGACGGTGGGGACCCTACTCCGACTTTATTTTCCGGAACTGGTCGAGCAGTGCCTCCGCGGACTCGCCCGCATCGAATTCGAGCGTTCCACGGTACTCCGTGCGCTCGTCGTCGAAATCCGTCTCGACGGTCGTGTTCTTTTCCTCGCGGCGCTCGTGTTCGTTCTCGTCATAGGCACCCATTGACATGCTAACTACACTCAGCCTTTGAAATCCCGGCACATCAATGTAACGGATATTCACGTCCGTGGGTTTCGATGAACACAAGGTGCCCGATCCCCTCGTTCGGGGCGTGGCAAGCCCGCTTCGGTTCCGACGCTCGCCCCAGCGCTGGACCCTCGACCGCCTCCGGCGCGATCTGCTCGGTCCGCTCGATGACGCCCTCGGAACACGGTGTTCGCGAACCTGGTACCGTCCACCCGCCGGCTACGACACCCGTCGGTTCGATATGACAAACGGCGACACTGCGCTGTTCGTCTGGGACGACGAGACGGGCTACTGGCTGGGCAACACCGAAACCCCGAGCGCGCTGTGGCGAACGGAAAAATACACCTTCGGGGAGGTGCCCTATCCCGTTGCCCGATGGGCCCAGCGAGAGTTGCTCGCCGAACTCCGCGACGAGGAGCCGTGGCTCGCCGACTACCCCTATCTCGCGTGGTTCTTCCTGCCGGTGTTCTGTTCGAAGGACGGCCGCGAGACCACCCGGGCCTTCTTCCGGGAGCACGCCGCGGGCTTTCCCGACAGTTCGCGGGAGACAGCCTGTGAGTTCTACGAGCGGGCGCTTCGCTCGGGGGTTTTCGACGAGTACCGCTACGTGATGGCGAGCAAGCTCGGCACCAGCGAGGAGTTCGACGCGGGACGCATGAGCGCGACGATGAGCGAGTTCACCGTCGCCGGCCTGCTACACGAAGTGGGCTACGCCGTCACCCCCGAGATCGAGGTCGCCACCGGCCACTCGATAGACTTCCGGGCCGAAGGCACCGACGGCACCGCCGCGCTGGTCGAGGTGACCCGACCCCGACCGCCGACCCGCCGGGCGGCGGCCACCCCGGTCGCCGCCGTCCGCGAGACTGCCGAGACGAAAACCTCAGGTCAGCTTCAAGCCCACGCCGGCGGCGTGGTGTTGTTCGTCGATTGTTCGTCGTTCCGCGACGACGAGTGGGCACGGGTGTGGAGCGAACGGCCCGGCGTCGGCCACCGACCCGCCGTCGTGTTCCGGGCCCGACCCTCGGGCCGGATCGAGGCCTATTCGGCGGGCTCGCTCGCGCTCGATATCGATCCGATAGTGACGTGGGGATAGTGCGACCGAAGTCGTTAAGTTTCGATTGGATCTAAATCAGTCGATGGCGGACGGTACCGACCGGCGAGCGTTCGCTCGTGCATCGTGGGCGAACGTCCTCGGGAACGCGGCGAAGATCGTCGCCGAGGGGGCGGCCGGCCTCGCCTTCGGCAGCGTCGCGTTGCTCTCCGATGCGGCCCACTCGGTCGCGGATCTGATCGCCAGCATCGTGGTGTTGGTGTGGGGCGACAGCGCGTTCGTCGGTCCCGACGAGACCCACCCTCACGGTCACGAGCGGGTCGAACCCCTGACCGCGCTGTTCGTCGGCGCGGTGATCGTCGTTCTGGGGCTAAGTCTGTTATACGAATCCGTAACGGGGCTGGTGTATGGAGTCGAGGTGGCGTTCAGCTATCTGCTGTTCGTCGCGCTCGTGTTTTCGGTGGTCGATATGTATCTCGTGTATCGCTACACCGCGTTGGTGAACGCCGACCTCGGATCAACCGCGCTAACCGCGCTCGAAAAGGACTGTCTCAACGACATCTACACATCGGTAGCGGTGATCGTCGGCGTCATCGGGGTGTTTCTCGGCGTTCCCCTCCTCGATCCGCTCGCAGGAGGGTTCGTGAGCCTGCTGGTTGTCTATCAGGGTGTCGAGATCGGCCGCGAGAACATCGCGTACCTCGCGGGGGAGGCCCCCCCGAGCGAACGCCACGAGGAGATCACCGCTACCCTCCGAGAGCACCCCGCGGTTAAGGGGATTCACGATCTGACGATCTTCTACAACGGGACGGTGCTGGAAGTCGAAACCCACGTCGAGGTCGACGGCGGGCTGACGCTGCTCGAAGCCCACGACATCGAGACGGAACTCATCAAGCGCGTTCGTTCGCTTGAGGGCGTCGGTGACGCACACATCCATCTCGACCCGTCGGGAATCGGCGAATGGGAGGAGGCGACTGAACCCTAAAACGATACCATCTCGTGGCCGTCCGTGCCGGGCGGCGTGGGATCGCGGTCGGTGTAGCCCTCGCGGCCGATCCCCACGCTGCTCACGCCGGCGTACACCGCATACCGGGCTTCTTCGGCGGTTTCGAACGTCTCGTCACCCATCACGTCGAGCGCGTCGCCGACGGTTTCGCTGCCGCCGGCGAGTTGTAGACGACGGTCGCCGTAGCTGTCGATCAGGTCGCTCGTGGTCGCGGGATACGTGTGATCATCGAACAGCCCGTAGGTAGTCATGTACACCATTTCATAGAGAACTACACGAACGATAATTATAACTGTTGTCTACTAGCTACCCTTGATACCTCTAGGCGTATAATGGGCAATCTCTTTCGATTCGGTGCCCTACTGGGAGCCGTGCCCTACGCGGATCTGCACGTCCATACGACCAATTCGGACGGCGAACTGACCATCGAGGAGGTGCCCGACGCCGCCCGCGCGGGCGGCGTGACAGTCGTTGCGATCACCGACCACGACCGCCTCCATCCCGGGCTCGACGCGCCGATCACCGAACGGGAGGGAATCACCGTGATCCACGGCATCGAACTCCGAGTCGAAGCCGACGACGGGCGGGTCGACCTGCTCGGTTACGGTGTCCGCCCGACGCCTGAACTGACCGACGAACTCGACCGGATCCAGGCCGACCGGATCGAACGCGGACGGCGGATGATCGAGGGAATTGAGGAGGCGCTGGGCGTCGATCTCGCTATCGAGGCCGAGCCGGGGATCGGTCGCCCGCATATCGCTCGCGCGGTCGCCACAAGCGACGCCGACTACGGCTACGACGAGGCGTTCGAGGAGCTGATCGGCACCGGCGAGCCGCTGTACGTGAGCCGTGAGGTGCCGAGTTTCGAGCGCGGCCGTTCGCTGCTCGATTCGGCCTGCGGGCTCGTCGGGCTCGCCCATCCACTTCGATACGACGACCCCGAGGCCGCGCTGGCGTTGACCGATCACCTCGACGCTGTCGAGCGATTTTATCCCTACGACCGGCCCGTCGATACCGATCCCATTGATCAAGTGATCGAATCCCATGGGCTGGTGGCGACCGGCGGCAGCGACGCCCACGACCGTCGGCTGGGACGGGCCGGGGTGAGCAGGGCTGCCTATCGATCTATTACGGAGTGCCTGCCGTGAACGGAGGGTTCAACCGTGTTCACCACGTAGTGCGGGTATGCGCTGTCACTACTGCGAGCGCGAGGCGGCGGTCAGCGCGGAGTCGGACGGGGTTCGGGTGGGGCTCTGTGAGGAACACTTCCAGGAACGACTCGAAGAACTCACCGAATCCGAGGAACTGGCCGAGCTCCAGCAGCGACTCGATGTCGACCGCGAAAACTAAGTCCCAACGCGAGTTAACCAATCATCATGTCCGAACGCTCTCCACCCCGGTTGGTGTACGATGACGACTGTGGGTTCTGTACGTGGTGTGCGGAGTGGGCCGTCGATCACGGCACGTTCGACCCCGTCGGGTTTGCCGAACTCACCCCCGAAGACCGCGAACGACTGCCCGACGACTACGAGAACTGCGTCCACCTGCTCACCGACGACGCGGTGTATTCCTGTGGAAAGGCCACCGAGGAGGTGCTGGCGCGTTCGGACGCGGCCCCCTCGGAGGTGTTCGACTTCCTCCGGAACTTCTCCGACTACGAACGGCTGCGCGAGAACCTCTACCGACAGGTCGCGAACCGCCGGGACTGGCTGGGAAAGGTAGTGAGCGCGAACCCGCCGGTCGGGCGGGGGTAACGTGGAGACTGTGCGGTACTACTGACTACTGACAACCACTGGCGCGAGCGGAGCGAGCGCCGGACGTTTTTAGCGTAGCTTTTTGCAAGGGGGTAAGCGACCGAGTGTAACGAGGGAGCGCACCCCGCAGTAAAAAGGTACTACTCGAAGGCCGGAATACCAGTCAGATCCTGCCCTACCACCAGCGTGTGAATGTCGTGGGTGCCCTCGTAGGTGTAGACCGTCTCCATGTTGGCGAGGTGGCGCATCGGCGAATACTCCAGGGTGATCCCGTCGCCGCCGAGCATCTCGCGGGCGACCTTCGACTGCTCGCGGGCCATGCGGACGTTGTTGCGCTTGGCCATCGAGACGTGCTGGTGGCGCAGGTCGCCGCGTTCCTTGAGCTCGGCGAGCCGATGGACGAGCAGCTGGCTCGTGGTAATCTCGCTCGCCATCTCCGCGAGGTTCTGTTGTTGAAGCTGAAATCGCGCGATGGGGGCCCCGAACTGCTCGCGGTCGGTGGCGTACTCGCAGGCCTCCTCGAAACAGTCCCGGGCCGCGCCCACCGCGCCCCACGCAATACCGTACCGGGCCTGGGTGAGACACGACAGCGGCCCCTTCATGCCCGAAACGCCGGGCAGGACGTTTTCCTCGGGGATCCTGACCCCGTCCATCTCGAACTCGCCGGAACTCGACGCGCGAAGCGAGAGCTTCCCGTCGATGCTGTCGATGTCGAGTCCGTCGCGGTCGGTTTCGACGAGAAACCCACGCACCGGCTCGTCCTCGGCGGAGGTGTCCCGGGCCCAGACGACGAGCATGTCTGCGATGGGCGAGTTGGTACACCACCGCTTCGCGCCGTCGAGGACGTACTCGTCGCCGTCGCGTTCGGCTCTGGATTCCATGCTCGCCGCGTTGGACCCGTGTTCGGGCTCGGTCAGGGCGAACCCGCCGACGGCATCGCCGGCCCCCAGCGCGGGCAGCCACTCGTCTTTCTGCTCCTCGCTGCCGTAGGCGTGGATGGGGTACATCACCAAGGCCCCTTGGACGCTCGCCATCGAGCGGATCCCCGAATCGCCGGCTTCGAGTTCCTGCATCAGGAGTCCGTAGGCGGTCTCGCTCACGCCCGGCAAACCGTACTCCTCGGCGTCGAGATTCGGCGCGTAGAAGCCGAGATCGCCCATTTCAGGGATCAACTCCTCGGGGAACGTGCCGGCCTCGTAGTGGTCGCCGATGTCGGGTTTGACCCGCTCGTCGACGAACTCGCGGGCGGTATCTCGGAGGTCCCGCTCGTCGCTGTCGAGGTCCTCTTCTAGATCGACGTAATCGAGCATGGATGGGGCTTGATCGCCGCCCTCAAAAAGATGCCGTCAGTCGGCGACCGCCGGCTCGGTCCGGAGTTCGTCGACGTACTCGATGAAGTTCTCGAAGACGAGCTTCGCCTCACAAGCCGCGGCGTAATTGTCCTCGGTGATGCCCGCGAGCACCTCATCGCGGCGCTCCTCGTCGAGGTCCTTCCGGCGGGTGAGCCCTTCGGCGGTTTCCATGTCGTACTCGGGGTGGAACTGCACGCCGAAGACGCGACCTTTCCGGAACCCGTGGTTCGAATAGTCATTTTCGGCCAGTGGTTCGGCTCCGGGCGGGAGTTCGGTCACGGCGTCGGTGTGGCTGGTAAAGGCGAGGAAGTTCTCCTCGATCCCCGAAAACAGCTGCGAGTCGCCGGTGTGGGAGATGTCGCTGTAGCCGATCTCGTACTCGCCCATGTCCTCGACAGTGCCGCCGAGCACGTCCGCGAGCAGCTGGTGGCCGTAACACACCCCGAGGAAGGGCATGTCGCGTTCGATGGCCTCGCCGACCCACTCCTTGAGGGGGTCGATCCAGGGGTCGTCCCAGTAGACCGACGAGCGCGACCCGGTGACGACGCCGCCGTCAAACGCGAAGTCCTCGGGGAGTTCGCCGCCCGACACGTCGAACTCGACGAGGTCGGCGTCGAGTTCCCGGCGGAAGTTGCGCCGGGTGTCCGCGTCGTTGTGCGACGCGTTGAGAACCGCGAGACGAGGTCGAGAGTGACTCATTGGGTGAGAATAGACGCGCGAGGCCAAAGGACGTTACGGCCCCGACGGATCGTGCCGGCCTTGGCGATGCCTCTTTGAGGGATGGGATCGTGGCCCGTGCCATGGACGGAATCGACCGACTCGAAGCGGTCTTCAACAGCCACCTCGACGCCGGCCTCCACCACGGCGCGCAGTTCGCGGCCTACCACGAGGGCGACCTCGTCTGTGATTTCGCGGGCGGCACCACCGGCCCCGACGGCGGGGAAACGACCCCCGAGCGCAAGCACCTGCTGTTTTCGTGTACCAAACCCTACGCGGGCGTCGCGCTACACCAGTGCGTCGAAGCCGGCCACCTCGCGTACGATGACCCCGTGGTCAAGCACTGGCCCGAGTTCGCCGACGAGGGTTCGGAGAAGGCGACGGTCACGGTTCGGCACGTCCTCTCGCATCAGGCGGGCCTCCACGAAACCCCCTTCGACGCCCGGCCCGAGGCCTGGACCGACTGGGCGGCCGCCGTCGAGGCGATGGAGGACGCCGACCTCACGTTCGAACCCGGTTCGACGGCGGCGTATCACGCGCTGTCGTATGGCTTTCTCGTGGGCGAACTCGTCCGCCGGGCGGGCGGCCAGCCGGTCGACGACTACCTCGACGAGCACGTCTTCGGTCCCCTCGGCATGGACGACACCGACCTCGGGATTCCCGCCGGCGAGCCCGCCGACGTGGCGACGCTCGCGGGGTTCGAACCCGGCGAGCGGTGTCGGGAGAGCGGCGTGGGACTCGACGCCTTCACCAACGACGAGGCCGCCGAACTCTTCAATCAGGAACCGATCCACCGCGCGGTGATCCCCGCGGCCTCCGCGACGGGCACCGCCCGGGACATGGCCCGGTTTTACGCCTGTCTCGGGAATGGCGGCGAACTCGACGACACCCGGATCCTCGATCCCGAAACCGTCGCGGAACTGACCAGCCTTCAGGCCGCCACCGACGAGGACGCTACTCTCAGTGTGCCCCGGCGCTACGGCCTCGGGATGGTACTGGGCGGCACCGCCGAGGGCAAGTTCGGCTCGCTCGCCCCCGAACGGACCTTCGGCCACGGCGGGCTGGGCAGCATCGTCGGCTGGGCCGATCCCGACGAGGACCTGGCCGTATCCTACGTCACAAACGGGGTCCGCGAGGAGTTCGAACACGCGATGCGGACCAGCGCGATGGCCGACGCCGTCCGGGCCGCCCTGACTTAGTCGAACAACGCCCCGAGCCGGTCGTTGACGGGCCGCGAACGCTCGATCCAGACGCCGTGGCCCGTGCCCTCGTAGGTGGCGAGGTCCGCCCTCGGCAGGCCATCCGCGAGCAGGCGGGCGTTCTCGACTGGCACCACCCGGTCGGCCCCGCCGTGGACGACCAGCGCCGGAATCGTGACCTCATACAGCCAGTCGCTCGCGTCGAAGGCCTCGAAGGCCCCGTTCTGCGCTTCCCAGCCCCCGCGGTCGGCGTCGCCCTCGGCGCGCCACTCGACGATCCCCTCGGCGACCTCGGATTGGGCGTCGAGGAAGGAATCCGAGAACAGCGCGTCGAGCGACTTCCGGAGGGCGGCGGGACCGTCCAGGGGCGCGAAAAGCTCCTCACGTGGCTCGCGGGGCAGTGTTGCGCGCGGCCCGCCGGGGCTGGTGGCGATCAGCGCCAGCGTCTCGGCGCGTGAATACTCGCGCGCATACTGGAGGGCGACCATGCCCCCGAGTCCCGCGCCGACGAGGTGGGCGTTGCGGGTCCCGTGATCGGCGAGGACGGCTTCCAGATCGTCGGCGAGTCCCTCGACCGAGTAGGGGCCGGATGGTGCGTCCGACCGCCCCGTTCCCCGCTGGTCGAAGACGAGCGCCTCGTAGGGGCCCGCGAGCGCGGCGTGTTGCCAGCCCCACTGCCACGCGCCGAATCCCAGATCGGGAACGAGCGCGACCGTCTCGCCGGTTCCGTCGGTCTCGTAGTAGAGGGAGATGCCGTCGTTTCTGGCGGTCGGCATCGGGGCTCAGGCGTTCCGAACCCGTCTGAGTACCTCGGGTGCCTCCTCCAGCGCGTCGTCGAGGTTGGCCGCATCGGGACCACCACCCTGGGCGAAGTCGGCCGGACCGCCGCCGCCGCCGCCGACCGCGGCGGCGAGTTTCGAGACGACCTCGCCGGCGTCGATCCCGACGCCTTCAGGAACGGCAACGACGAACTGCGCGCCGCTCTCGGCACTTCCGAGGACGGCAACCCGTCCCTCCTCGACGAGCGCGTTTGCCGTCGCACGAAGTTCGGCGCTGTCGGTGTCGAGACGCTGGATCACGGCGGTCGTCTCCCCAAGGTCGATCTCCTCGCCGGCCTCGCCGCCCGCGCGGGCCTCGGCGAGCTCTTCGGTCAGCTCCTCGATCTCCTTTCCTCGTGCCTTCCACTCCTCGAAAAACCGCTCGGCGGTCGCGGGTACCTCCTCGGGCGAGACGTCGAGGATCTCGGCAGCCTCGGTGAGGGCGTCCTCGGTTCGCTGGGTCGCCTCGATGGCGGCCTCGCCGGCGGCGAAGACCAGCCGCTCGACGCCGTCTTGAACCCGTTCGGTGTTCAGGATCTTGATCGCGCCGATGTCGCCCGTACGGGAGAGATGCGTGCCGCCACAGGCCTGGACGTCCTCGGCGACGTGGATCAGCCTGATTTGCTCGCCGGGCGGCACTCCGCCTTGATACAGGTCGAACCCGTGTTCGGCCTCGGCTGCGTTGCGGTGGGGCCACTCCTGGCTCACCGAGACGTTGTCCCGGACCACCTCGTTTGCGACACGCTCGATCTCGCGGACCTGTTCGCGGCTCACCCGTTCGTAGTGTTGGATGTCGAGCCGGGCGCTGTCGGTACCTTTCTGGGCACCCGCCTGCCGGACGTGCTCGCCGAGCACCTCGCGGGCGGCGTGGCCGACGATGTGGGTCGCGGTGTGGTGGACCATCAGGCGCTGTCGGCGGTCGGCGTCGATCTGTCCGTTGACGAACGCCCCCTTATCGGGCGTTTTCTTGACCCGGTGGAGGACCACGCCGTCGCGTTCCTGAACGTCGGTGACGCGGTAGGTGCCCTCCTCGGTCGAGAGCGTGCCGTGGTCGGCGGGCTGGCCGCCGCCCTCCGGGTAGAACATCGTCTGGTCGAGCACCACGTCGTAGCCGTCCTCGCGCTCGAACACGTCGAGCACGACCGCCTCGAACTCGGTGCCCTGCTGGTCGTCGTAGTAGAGCTTCTCGGTCTCGGGGAGGTCCTCGAACCGGTCGTCGATCTCGTCACCCGCGGCGGCGCCGGTCTCCTGGTCGTGGCGCTGGGCGACGAGGCTGTAGAAGTCGTCCGGCACGTCGACCGCGGCGCCCCGTTCGGCGGCGATCTCCTCGACCATGTCGGGCTGGATGCCGTGGGAGTCGTACAGCTCGACTAGTTCCTCGGTCGGGATCGGGTCGCCGGTCCGGGCGTACTCCTCGGCCAGTTGGCGCACGCGGCGGCCGCCCCGGTCCAGGGTCTCGCGGTACTTCTCGACCTCCGTGCGCACGATGTCGCGGATCGTGTCGCGGTTCTCGTAGCTCAGCCGTTCGGCCTGCATGTCCACGAGTTCGTCGAGCGGCGCGTCCACGCCGACGGTGTCACAGAGGCGTTTGGTGCGCCGCAGCACCATCCGCGCGAGATAGCCCGTCCCGACGTTCGAGGGGACGATCCCGTCGCCGAGCATGTAGGCCAAGGTCCGGCAGTGATCCGCGATGGCATAAACGTTCTCGACGGGCTCCATCAGGGCTTCGAGCTCCTCGACCCCGACGTCGACCTCGGCGGCGATCTCCCCGCGGGCGCTTTCCATGTCTTCTGCCTCGTCGATGTCCATGTGGCCCGCGAGTTTCGAGGCTTCGTGCAACAGGGCGGCCTCGTCGTCGGTATGTTCGATGGCGGCGTGTTCGT
>CAYOFZ010000072.1:0-10889 GCA_964403315.1 uncultured Halobacteriales archaeon
TGGACATCATCGGGATCGACAACATCGTCGTCGCCCAGAACAAGGTCGACCTCGTGGACCGCGAGCAGGCCCAGCGCAACTACGAACAGATTCAGGAGTTCGTTTCCGGCACCGTCGCCGAGGACGCCCCCATCGTCCCGATCAGCGCCCAACAAGAAGTCAACATGGACCTGCTCATCGGCGCGATCGAGGAGGAGATCCCCACCCCCGAGCGCGACCCCGACGCCGACACCCGGATGCACGTCGCCCGGAGTTTCGATATCAACCGCCCCGGCACCACCTGGGAGGACCTCGCCGGCGGCGTGATCGGCGGGAGCCTCGTCTCGGGTCGGTTCTCGGTCGGCGACGACCTCGAGATCCGACCGGGCCGCGAGGTCGAGGAGGGCGGCCAGTCGGAATGGCAGCCCATCCACACCGAGGTCCGCTCGCTACAGGCCGGCGGCGAACCCGTCGACGAGGCGGTTCCCGGCGGCCTGCTCGGCGTGGGCACCGGCCTCGATCCCAGCCTCACGAAAGGCGACGCGCTGGCCGGCCAGATCGCGGGCACGCCCGGAACCTTGCCCCCGACCTGGGAATCGTTTACCATGAGCGTCGAATTGTTCGACCGGGTCGTCGGCGCGGGCGAGGAGGAGTCCATCGAGGAGGTCTCGACGGGCGAGCCGCTGATGATGACCGTCGGCACCGCCACCACCGTCGGCGCGGTCACGAGCGCCCGCGAGGGCGAATGCGAGGTCAGCCTCAAACGCCCGGTCTGTGCGCCGGTGGGCGCGAAGATCGCCATGAACCGCCGGGTCGGCACGCGCTGGCGGCTCATCGGCATCGGCACGCTCGAAGGCGAAGAGTAGCACGGAATGGTCGCCGTCTGTCTGGACACCAACGCCTTGATGATGCCGGTCGAATGCGACGTGCGGGTTTTCGAGGAACTCGACCGGCTGCTCGAAGCGGTTGAGCCCGTCGCGCCCGACGCGGTGGTTCGGGAACTCCGCGGGCTGGCCGGCGACGCGGGCGAGGAAGCCGTCGCCGCCTCGGTCGGGCTGGATCTCGCCGAGCGATGTCGGATCGTCGAACACGAACGCTCACACGCTGACGACGCCATCGTCTCGCTCGCGGAGACGGGCGAATTCGAGTACGTCGTCACGAACGACGGTTCCCTGCGCGAGCGCCTTCTGGACGGGGGCGTTCCAGTAATCGGTTTAAGGGGCCGGAACCAACTCGCAGTCACTCAGCCATAACATGTACAAACGGGTCACGCTCACGGACACGGTCGAGATCCCGCCCGAACAGCTGGCGGACGTCTCGATGGATTTGGTTCGCAAACGCCTACAGGACAAACTCGAAGGCCGCATGGACGAGGACGTCGGCTCGGTGGTTTCGGTGATTTCAGTCACCGGTATCGGCGATGGCGCGGTCATCCCCAACCGACCGGGCGTCTACTACGAGGCCGAATTCGAAGCGATCACGTTCGATCCCGAGATGCAGGAAGTGATCGACGGCACGGTGGTCGAGGTCGTCGAGTTCGGCGCGTTCGTCGGGATCGGCCCCGTCGACGGCCTGTTGCACGTCTCGCAGATCTCCGACGAATACCTCTCGTATGACGCCGAAAACCAGCAACTCGCCTCGACGGAGTCGAACCGTACCATCGGCGTCGACGACGCGGTGCGCGCTCGGATCGTCACCAAAAGTATCGACGAGAGAAACCCCCGGGACTCGAAGATCGGGCTGACCGCAAAACAGCCCGGCCTCGGAAAGCACGGGTGGCTCGAAGCCGAACACGAACAGCGCCAGCAAGCGGCGGGTGATGACTAAATGGCCCGGGATCGTCTGGTCTGTCGTGACTGTCATCGCGTCGTCGAACCCGACACCGACGCCTGCCCGTCGTGTGGATCGACCACCCTCAGCGAGGACTGGGCGGGCTACGTCGTGATCGCCCATCCCGAGGAAAGCGATATCGCCCGCGAGATGCAAGTCGAGGACGCCGGCGAGTACGCGCTGAAGGTCCGGTGATGGGCGGGGACGCCGAGATCGTCCTCTCACTTCCCGACGAACTCCGGGAGGCGTTCAAGGACCCACTCGGTCCCATCGAAACCGACGCCGAACGTCTTGCGGGCGACGTCACCGGCCCGTTGATCGCGGTCGGCGATATCGTCACCTACCATTTCGAGCGGATCGGCCACACCCCCGACGTGGCGGTCGTCGACGGGCTAACCGAACGTGAGTCCGTCGAGGCCGAGGTCGCCGACGCCCTCGGCGCGAGCGAGGCCCGCCGGGTCGGGGCGACCAACCCCGCCGCGGCGCTGTCGGCGTCGATGCTTCGAGCGCTCGGTGAGGCGATGGACACCGACGAACCGGTCGCCATCGATGTCGATGGCGAGGAGGACCTCGTTGTGTTGCCGGCGATCCTCCTCGCCCCCGATGGTGCGAGCGTCGTCTACGGCCAACCCGGCGAAGGGATGGTTCACGTGCAAGTCGACGCGGAAACGCAAGAGCGTGCGCGCGCGCTGGTAGAGCGGATGGAGGGCGATCATGAGCGGGTGTGGGAGTTGCTCGATAGGTAATCTACACGAGATTCGGTGGCTTCTCGGACGAGCACCGACGGAAGGGTTGAGCCGATCCTGCACACATCTGTATACATGAGCGAAACGGAGTATCGGAACGTCCGGCTCACCGAGGAGGCCTACCAGCGCCTCAAGAATCGAAAGCGACCCAGGGAGTCATTTTCGGACACCGTCGAGCGGATCGCCGGCGAACGATCGCTGCTCGATCTCGCCGGGATCCTCTCCGAGGAAGAGGCCGAGGAGATGCGCGAGGCGATTCGAGAGAGCGAAGACCGCTCGCGCGAGCGTCTCGACCGTCTTACGGATCGGATGGATTCGTGATCGCCGATACCGACGTTCTGATCGACGTGATCAAGACAACGAGCGGGCAAAACAGCGGATCAGCAGTATAGAGTCCCAGCGTATTCCGCTCCGTCTCTCGTCGGTATCGCTGTTCGAACTGTATCACGGCGTCGAACGAGTGAAGGATTCCGCGAGACGGTGACGGCGGATAGAGAGGGTACTCGAATCGAAACCAGCGTATCCTGCCGACGATGCCGTGATGAAGAAAGCCGGTCGTATCGACGGGCGGCTTGCCGCCAACGGCCGTGCCATCGGGATGGGTGACACCATTATCGCCGCGACGGCAGTCGTTCACGAAGAGCCCATTCTCACGCGAAACGTCGATCACTTCGACCGAATCGATGACGTGGAGATCGAGTCGTACTAACGATCGGAGTTCCGTAATAAAGCCCTCGGAAAACGAGAACGCTAGATCTGATCCAGTTTCCGCAGGAGCTGTCCTTCGTACTCCTCGTCGCTCTGAATACCCTTCATTTCGAGGACGTTGCGTTCGAGTTTATCCAGCGCGACGTGGAAAGCGGCGTTCGCGCCGTAGCCCTCGCCGGAACCGGCGACCTGGTCGCGATTGGTCCGCAGACGGATCTGACACTGGATCAACGGCGTCCCCCGGAGTTTCTCCTTGTGTTGCTGAAAGCGGACATGGGCGTGTTGGACCTGCATCCGGCGGTACTTGTCGGTGACGCGGGTGATGTCTTCGCGGATGTCCTCCCGGGAGATGGTATCCAGCAGGGCGATGTTGGTGATCTGCACGTCCATGTGTTCCTCCTCGGTGAACGTCAGCGCCCGGAGTACGTCGGTTTTGGTGAGCACGCCGGCCACGGTCGGATCGTTTTCGTGAGGAGTGACGACCAGTCCGTTGTGATCGTATTCGAACATGCGTTCGACCGCGCTGCTGACAGGTTCCTCGGGAGTCGCCGTGGTGACGGGACTGTTCATCACGTCGTAGACGGGAATGTCGAGGATTCGTTCGATGTCACCGCCCCGGTCGCCGGTGGTCGCCTTGTCCATATCGCGGATGATCACGTTCTGGAGGTCATGCGTGGTGACGACGCCGTCGAGGGAGCCGTCATCGTCGAGAACCGGTAGCCGGGAGATGCCGTGTTCCCGGAGCAGGTTGATCGCCTGGCCGACGGTGGCGTCGGCGGTGGTCGTGATCACGTCTTCGGTGTAGATCTGCCCGACGGTGATCGCATCTAGGTTGTCGAGAACCGCCCGGAGAACGGCGTCGGCAGTGATGATCCCGGAGAGTTCCCCGTCTTCGAACACCGGAGCGGCCATGGTACCGCCCTCGACAAGCATCCGCGCGACCTCACGGATGTTCTCCGAGCGTTCGATTCCTGGGGCCGACCGCATGAACGCCGAGGCCTTGGTGTTGTCCTCGATATGTGACTGGAGGAGCTGGCGCTCGGTCACGATGCCCGCGTACTCGCCGTCATCGGTGATAACGATCGCCTTGGGGTTCGACTCCTCGAAGGCCGCACGGATCTTCCCGAAGCGCTGGCCGATATCGGCCTCGGTGTAGTCGGTGGTTGCAATGTCTGCGATGTCCATCGTCACGGTGGTCCTTCGACACCCACGGTAATCAACGTTAGTGGCGGGGTGGTTTCGACGGTACCGTTTAGATCCCACCGCCCGTCGGTCGAGCCATGCGAATCGACATTACGGCGTTTGGCCGGTACACGTATCTGGTGACGATCCTCCTCTGGGGATCGGTCGCCGGAGGGTTGCTCGTCCGCGCCGGAGCGTGCAAACGCGCGGCGAAGACGGTGCTGGTGCTCTATCCCATCGGCTACTTCTGGGACTGGTACACCCTGGAAGTCGGCGTGTTCGATATCGTCGAGCGCACCGGAATCGAGGTCGCAGGCATCCCCATCGAGGAACACTGCTTCATCGTCGTCGTGCCCTCGCTGGTGATCGGGATCCACGAAACGATCCACGACGCGGCCTTCGAATAGCGGATCAGCCGAGATCGGTCCCGCAGTCGTGACACGACCTCACCCCGGCGTCGTTAATCGCCCCGCAGTTGGGACACCGGATCGTCCCCGGGGCCGTTCCGGTCGCCTCATCGACGAACGAGGCGAGCGAATGAGATTGCTCGATATCGCGCAACTGCTCCGCGGTGAGCAGTCGGTAGAGCAGGTCCTCGTCACGCACGCGTTCGAGCAAGCGGATCAGCCCGAGAAACAGAAGCGTCGGCGTAACGACGACGAGGGCCGTGACCGCGAGCCGAAACGCGAGTTCGGGGCCGGCGACCCACATGGGGGGTAATATAACCCTGGAGGGAGTAAGCGGTGTCGGGGGCCGGAATCGGGTATCCGCCCGCCGAGATACTGATCGTTCTCGGATGCGGTTTTCGACCGACAACGGGGATCGGGGCGAACGTGGACGGGTGGAAAACGCTTATGCGTACGCCGCGGCTAACCTTCGGTGAACGATGTCCGTTACCCTGAAAGACTTCTACGCGGATTGGTGCGGTCCCTGCAAAACCCAGGACCCGATCCTCGAAGACCTCGAAGACGATTGGGAGAATCGCTTCAGCGTCGAGAAAGTAAACGTCGACGAGGACCAGGAGACCGCAAACGAGTATCAGGTACGCTCGCTACCGACACTCGTGGTCGAAAACGACGACGGCGTCGTCGAGCGGTTCATCGGCGTCACCCAGCGCGACGACATAGAGGACGCCCTCGAAGAAGCGGGCGCGTAATCGACGCGGTTTTTCACGGTCGCCACATAATAACAGCCGCTGGCGCTATTCGAAGCGCACGCCGGCGTCGTGCAGATCGCTGTACTTCGCGAGGTTGATCAACAGCGGCGTTATCCCCTCGATTTCGGGGGCGTTGTCGACTGGACCCGCATAGAGCGGCCTGATTCCCTCGATTTCGTCGACGAGTCGGGAAACAGTATCGACCCCGGTCTCCTCGTTCCCGACCAGCAGCGTGTCCTGTTCGATATCGGCATCGAGATCGGCGAGCCGGCCCGCCGAGAGGTTATGAAACGCGCCGACGACCGCCACGCCCTCGGGAGCGGTCTCGACGACCATGGCGGTGACGCTGCCCTCGCTGGGGCGGTTGTAGTGCATCCCCGAATCGTCGCTTTGCATCCCCACGGCGGGGTTGACGAGGACGGTCTCGCTATCGAGGCGGTCGGCGATGGATTCGACGGTGTCCCGGACGTAGTAGGGTGGCACCGCGAGCACCACCACGTCCCCGCGGTCGGCCGCCATCGCGTTCTCGAACCCCTTGACGGTGTGTGCTATGCCCCGCTCATCGAGTTCGGCTTCGTATTCCTCGACCGCGGTTCGAGCCTTCTCGGGGTCGCGTGACCCGATCAGGATCTCGTGGTCGGTGTCGTGAGCGAAACGCAGCGCTAGTCCTTTTCCGATGTCGCCGGTGCCGCCACAGAGTGCGATTCGCATACCGAGCCTGAGGACCGACGTGCCCTAAGCGTTCCGAGAACGGCCCCCAGGAAAAATATATGTATTCTGGTATGATAGACACCGTATGGATCAACCGAAACCAGTCAACGTGCTGATCGACTGGCCCGAGGGTCGCACGCAGCCGGGTCGGGTCTTTTTCGACGAGGGCGTCTTCCTGATCGCGCCGACTCGCCACGGTCCGCTCGCGCGTACCCTCGGGGCATGGTCGAATGGCCTGTTCGCCCATATCCCGGAAGAGATCGGCCTGTACGATCCCTTCGCCGTGAGCCGCGACGAAGCGGCGGAAAACCCCGAGACGATCCGGGTACGCTACGGCGACGTCGAGGCGATGGCACCCGTGGCGCGGCCCACCGGCTTCTCGCTTTTCCTCCGGGTCGCGCGGCGAGACGACGACATCCGGCTCGGATTCCGGTCAAACGAGGAACGACGCGAACTGGTTGCCCTCGCGCGGGCGATCCAAGAGCGAGCGAACGAGGCGGGGACGGAAATCGAACTGTTCGAACCGGGAGGGCGGACGCGGCCGGTGTCCCTGTCAGCGGAAGGCTGAACCGTCGCCGTCATTCGAGGAGATCGGGCAGGTCGTTCACCGAATCGAGAACCGCCGCCGCGCCCGCGCGCTCGTATTTCTTCCTGCCGTCCGCTCCAGTGAGGCCGCCAGTGAGCACGCCGATCCCGGCGTATTCCCTGTGAGGATCGGCCGCGTCGGCGTTTTTCGCAGTCCGGATATCGTCGAGCGTGTCGCCAGCGAAGGCGATCCGGCGGGCGTCGAGGCGCTCGGCCAGCGCTACCAACCCGTCAGGATAGGGTTTACCCCGCTCGGGGTCGTCCATCGTGAACCGGTGGTCGTCGGGCACGTCGAAACCGATATGCGAGAGCGCGATGTCTGCTTCGGCGGCGGGTCGGCCCGTTACCACACCCACCTCGAAGCGTTCGATGAGTCGGTCGATGGTGTCGGGCTCGATCAACACGGGTTCGTCGTGGATGAAACCAGCGTGATCTTCGGGCACGCCCGCGGGCGGGTCGGCGGTTTCGAGATCGTCGTAGAGATCCGCGCCGAGATACAGCCACTGGAAGGTCTCGCGGAGGCGTTCGCGATCCCATTGCTCCCGTACTCGGTCGGCCGCCGCCCCGGAAAGCTCCCGGTCGACGACCGCCACCGCGCCATCGAGGCCGCCACCGCGTTCGGCGATAGCGTCAGTGAAGGCGGCCACGTCCATCCGGAGTCCCTCCCGTCGCGCAATAACGTAGAGTGCAGCCGCGTACGTGAGTTCCCAGTCGTTGTTGAACCCACCGGCGTCCTTGAACGACTGGGTGGCTTCGCGGTCGATGGTGTCGTCGTAGACTCGCTCGACGGACTCGACGATCGCCCGCCGGTAGGAGTCGGCGACGTCAACGAGAACGCCGTCGATATCGAGGACGAGGGTGTCCGCGCGCATACCCGGTGTGGGGTGCCGGAGGGTATGGGACTAACGCTTGTCGACGAACAGGGTATCATCCGGAACCATCCGCCGGGAGACGGGCACCTGCGGTGGGTCGCCGCCGAGCGTCGTAAACAGGAAATCGGCACCGACGCGCCGAGCGACCCCCTGGACAGAGCGATGGAGTTCGGGCGGGAGGTTCAGCGCGTAGATCGCTTCGGCGTCGGTGTACACCCCGATAGCGGGATCGTTGATGTCGTCGCGGACGAACCCGACGGTATCGGGGACCTCGCACGGATATATGTCGGTTGCAGTAACTTGCGTTCCGGGTTCCGCGAGGGCGGCGGCGAGGTCAGTTCGGCGGCCGATCCCGACTTCGACGAGAATCCCGTAGGGAGCGAGTTCCGCCGCAATCGCCTCGCAGGTGGTGGATTTCACGGCCGTTGTATTTATGGCCCGGCGGTCCATACCCCTTTTCATGCATGTCGACATCGTGCCGGTGGGGGAGCTTTCCGCAACGATCAAACGGGAGGCTTCGGCGGGATTACGGTCGGTGTACGATTGCGATGTGACCGTTCACGACGAGCAGTCGATCCCCTCGGGGGCGTACGACGCCAATCGCAACCAGTACCGCGCCGAGGAGTTCATCGAACTCGCGGGGCGGGTGGGAAGCGGCGAGAAAAACATCGCCGTCACCGCCAAGGACCTCTTCTACCGCCGGCGCAACTACGTGTTCGGACTGGCCTATCTCGATGGCAACGGCAGCGTCATTTCGACGTACCGGCTCCAAACCTCGAGCGACGGCGGGTTCTCTGAGAAAAGCGCGAGCGACATCTTCGGCGACCGGGTGCGAAAGGAGATCGTCCACGAGATCGGCCACACCCTCGGGCTCGAACACTGCGACAACAACCGCTGTGTGATGAACTTCTCGCCGACGGTCCGGGAAGTAGACATCAAAGAACAACACCTCTGTGGGAGCTGTCAGCGAACCGTTTTCTGAAACAAGGTTGATGGACTATCGCGCCCAACTTCGGATATGGCACTCTCCGACGAAACCGCCGAGGAACTCCTGGCCGTCTGTCGCACCACGCTCGGGGACGACCTGCGGAGCCTCACGTATTTCACCGAGGAGGAGTACGACCACATCTATCTGCGCACGAACCTCGAACGCGGTGGGGACCCCGAAGGCTTCGTCGTAAACGAGCGACGGGGGTTCGACTCCCAGCGCAGCTACGAGTGGTCGGAACTCGGGGAATACAAATACACTGTCCGGGTATTCGAAGTGGGGTATCTGGTTCGCGTGATCACCGACGACCACGGAGTGTACGCGACTGTCGATGGGCTCTCGCCCGAGCGCCTCGACGAGGTCGTCGAATCCATCGAGGACGTTCTGGAGGGGTGATCAGGGCGCGTAGTAGTACTCACCCTGCGATTTCTGTTCGCGGTCGAGCTGACTGTCGGGTTTGTTGATCCGCGGACGACCCGTGCGCTCGTCCCGGCGGAACGTGATATCGAGGTTCGAGAGGAATTCGTTCATGCCCGCGCGCATCCCCTGGGGCTGGCTGGCATGACCCTGGCGGGCGGGCTCGCCGTCGAACACGAGCAGGCGATCCGCGAGTAGGTCGATCATGTAGATGTCGTGATCGATGACCAGCACGGTCGCGTCCTGGGTTTCGGCGTACCGCCGAATCGCTCGGGTAGCGAGCACCCGCTGTTCGACATCCAGATGGGCGGAGGGTTCGTCCAGCACGAACAGGTCAGCGTCCTCGGAGAGACACGCCGCGATGGCGACCCGCTGGCGCTCGCCGCCCGAGAGATCGGTGAGGTTCTGTTCCATGATCCGTTCGAGCTGGAGGGGTTTGGCGATCTCGGTGTTCCAGTGGGAGGTGCCGAAATCGCTGGTGATCGACGAGAGGAATGCATCCACCCGCATGGGCTGATCGATCTCGATGTACTGGGGTTTGTAGGCGATTGAGAGGTCGGTGTCGAACTCACCCTCGTCCGGTCTTAGACGGCCCGCGAGTAGTTTGGCGAACGTGGATTTCCCGATTCCGTTGGGGCCAACGACCCCGAGGACTTCGCTTTCGCGGATCGTTCCGCCCTCAACATCGAGCGAGAAGGCGTCCTCGCCGTAGGATTTGGTCATCGCGGGGTACTCGATCAGGGGATCCGCCGCCGAGACCGTTCGTGGCGCGTGCTGTTCGAACTCGATGGCCTCCGGACGGATCCGCATGTTCTCGTTGTCGAGATAGCCCGCGAGGTACTCGTTGATCCCGTTGCGGACGGACTTCGGGTCGGTGATCACGCCGTAGGCGCCGGGCTCACCGTAGGCGACGTGGAGGTTGTCACAGAGCAGGTCCAGGATCGCGAGGTCGTGTTCGACCACGAGCATCGACCGGTCGCCCTCTTCGGCGAGCTCTCGGACGAGTCGGGCGACGGCGACCCGCTGGCTGATGTCGAGATACGGGGTGATCTCGTCGAGGAAGTAGAAGTCGGCGTCGCGCGCCAGGCAGGCGGCGATCGCCACCCGCTGGAGCTCCCCCCCGGAGAGCTCATCGATCTCCTGGTCGATCACCGGCGTGATCGACAGGCGTTCCGTCAGCTCCTCAAGCACGCCCCGTTCGTCGGTGTGTTCGAGGAGCTCGCGGGTGTTGCCGTCGAACTGGTCGGGGATCCGGTCGACGTACTGGGGCTTTCGCGCGACCGAGACCTCCCCGTCGCGCACCTCGCGGACGTAGTCCTGGAGCTCGGTGCCCCGGTAGGCGTCGAGCACGGCGTCCCAGGAGGGGTCGGTCTCGTAGTCGCCGAGGTTGGGCGTCATCTCGCCCGCGAGGATCCGCACCGCGGTGGACTTCCCGATCCCGTTGGGGCCCAGAATACCGGTGACCTGGCCCTCGATCGGGATCGGCAGCCCGTAGAGCGAGAAGGCGTTCTCGCCGTACCTGTGGACGGGATCGTCCTGGAGCTCCTGGGGGAGGTTGATGATCTCGATCGCGTCGAACGGGCACTTCTCGACGCAGATCCCGCAGGTCTCGCCCAGACAGATCTCCTCGGAGATGCGGACCTGGTCGGGGCCGCCCTGGTCGGCGTCCTCGCCGCGAAGCGTGATGCACTCCTTTCCGGTGCGGTTGGGCGGAC
>CAYOFZ010000073.1:0-5645 GCA_964403315.1 uncultured Halobacteriales archaeon
CCCGGGGGCCGTCCTGGGTGATGGTGTTGATCGCCTGGTCGTAGTCGCGCCACTGGAGGTCGCGGTGTTCGGTCGAGAGCTCGGCGCTTGCCTCGAACGACTCGGCGATGAACAGGTGGACGGTCTTGTGGATGGTGTGGCCGTCAGCCTGGAAGACGTAGTCGTAATCGTCCCGGAAGCCATCGATCAGCCGGAACTCCTCGATCCCCGCTTCCTCTTTGACTTCGCGGATCGCGGTTTGTTGAAGCTCCTCGTCGTGTTCGACGCCACCCTTCGGGAACTCCCAATCCCCGGGACGGCTCTTGAGGAGGAGGTATTCGCGCCGACCGCGCGTATCCCGAAACAGGATCGCGCCGGCGCTCGTCGCTTCGACCGTCATTGTGTCCATTAGCCTGCCGGCAGTTAAGTGAATATCGGAGCGCGGACATCCGCGATACGATGGATCGTTTCGGATATACGAAGGGAAACAAAAAACCGGCCTGTTGAAATCCTATTCTTCGGATACTGCTTCGTGTGAAACAGCCGCTCGGTAGACATGCGAATCTATCACGCAAAATTATTGCGGTGGGGGTCAACGCTCAGATATGGAACTTGAAACGGTAAACGACCTGACCGACGAGCAAATTAAAGACTATTGTAACCTCTATCAGTCGTACCTGTGGTGGCAAGACCGCACGCTTGAAGATGTACGTACAGCGACTGAGAATACCGATGTGATCGTTGGTCTTTCTGACGCAGAAACAGGTACCCTCGTCGCCGCCGGGCGTGTTTTCACGGATTTCGTGTATTATGGGAAAATCTACGACGTTATCGTCAAAGAGTCGCTTCGAGGGCACAGTATCGGCTAGAAGTTGATGAACGAACTCCTCAACCATCCCGCACTTGAATCACTTGATGTGCTGACGTTGGACTGTCGTGAAGGGCTCGTTCCGTTCTACGAAGACTGCGGATTCAAACGCCATGAATTGACAGCGCAACTGGAAGACCGCGAAGAAGACCTCGTGCCAATGAAATATGATTACGAGAGAGAAGAAGTGTAGTGCAACATCTGTCCTTCAACAGAGCCAAAAACCAGGTGAACGATACGCGATGGTATGGACCTCTCGCCCAAATCGATCTATCACACGCTACGACAGATACAGAGCCTGGTTCAAACGGAGCGAGACGCCTGGGAGTTCACGGATCTCTCGCTTCCCGAGCGGGCCGACTACTGGCGACGCGGGTTTCTCAGCCGGGCGGCGGTGCTGTACGACTTCGAGGCCCACGACTATCGGGAGTATCTCACCGATTACGAACGCTTCGTCGAGTCACGCGGGATCAACGGTCGCTTCGGTATCGCACTGGACAACAAACTCCTCTTTCATCACGTGATGAGCGACTTCGAGGAGCGCCTCCCGGAACTCCACGGAATCATCGAGAACGGAACCGTCCGTCCGGTCGGGAGCGCCGACGACCGCGGCTCGGCCCGTCCGGCCATCGAGTGGGTCGAGGACCGGATGGTCCCCGGCGACACCCGCGTGTTGAAGTGGGTGCTGGGCGGTGGCGGGCACAACGTCCGGTTTCTCACCCGCACCGGGGAAGGATGGCGGATCGATGGCGAGCCCATCGAGCGGGCACGACTGGAATCGGAACTCGCCGGCCTCAACGACTACATCGTCACGGATTTCGCCGAGCAGGCCGGCTACGCCGACGAGTTCTATCCGGAAACGACCAACACGCTCCGGCTGGTGACGATGTGGGACCCCGAAACCGACGAGCCGTTTCTCGCGCGGGCGATCCACCGGATCGGCACCGCGCGGTCGGCCCCCGTGGACAACTGGTCGGGTGGCGGGCTCGGAGCCGAAATCGATCCCGAAACGGGCGAACTCGGCGAGGCGGTCTTCTTTCCGTTCGACGGTGAACTCGGCTGGCGCGAGATTCACCCCGATACCGGCACGCGGATCGAGGGAACGGAGGTTCCGGGCTGGGAGCGGATCCGGAAGGATTTGCTCTCAATGGCCGAAACGGTGCCGTACATCCCCTACGTCGGCTGGGATCTGGTCGTCACCGACGACGGCGAGTTCGAGATCATCGAGGCGAACAACTACCCCGGCGTGAAGTCGCTGCAAGTCCATCGCCCCCTTCTCACCGACGAGCGGATCCGGCGGTTCTACCGGACCCACGGCGTGCGCTGACACCGAGACCGACGACTTTTCACCCCCGCTCTCCACAGTAGCGACACCAGGCCATGACCTTCGTCACGAAACTCACCCTTCAAAGCGGGGATCGAGCGGCCCTCGACAGCGTCGTCGATGACATCACGGCGTTCGTCGAGGGAAAGGGAGCCGAGATGAAAGGCCCCCACCAGCACCCGCCCGACACCCATCGGGTGCCCCAGTACGCTACGACCACCCCGGGCACCGGCGAGGACTCGACGTTCGACCCCTGGGAGTACACCGTCTACACCCGCACCATCGAGATCGTCGGCCATGACGATGTCGCGCGCACGGTGACCGAGCGGTCGTTCCCGTCGGGCGTCCACGCCGAGGTCGAACTCGACCAAATCCGGCAGATGGGGTCGGCCTGACCGGGCAGACCGAGGTATAAGTGGTCCCCGCTCGTCCGGGCGGGCATGAGCACCGCCGACCACCTGATCGATCTCAGGCGCGACCTGCATCGCCACCCAGAACCCGCGTGGCGGGAGTTCTACACCACCGCTCGGATCGTCGAAGAACTCGAACGGGTCGGCGTGGACGACCTGTACGTCGGCCGCGAGGCCATCGACCCCGACGAGCGAATGGCCGTCCCCAATTCCGGTGAGCTCGTCGAGTGGTTCGATCAGGCCCGCGGGGCCGGCGCGACCGAGGACGTGCTCGACCGCCTCGACGGCGGTTTCACGGGGTGTGTCGCCGTCCTCCGGCAGGGCGAGGGGCCGACCGTGGGATTACGTGTCGATATCGACGGGCTGTTGCGCGAGGAATCGGACACGGACGACCACGCCCCTGTTGCCGGGGGCTTTCGCTCCGAACACGAGGGCGCGATGCACGCCTGTGGCCACGACGCCCACGCGACCATCGGCCTCGGGGTGATCGAAGCGATCAAGGAAAGCGACTTCGAGGGCACCCTCAAAGTTTTCTTCCAGCCCGGTGAGGAGATGATCGCGGGCGGGAAGGCGATGGCCGAAAGCGGCCATCTCGATGATGTCGAGTACTTCCTCGCAGTCCATGTCGGTCTCGATCATCCCACCGGCGAGATTGTCGCGGGCATGGACGGCTTTCTCGCCGTGGCCCATCTCCGCGCGGAGTTTTCGGGCACGCCCGCCCACGCCGGGGCCGAGCCCAACGAGGGGGAAAACGCCGTCCAGGCGATGGCGACCACCGTCGAGAACCTGTACGCGATCCCCCGCCATGCCGACGGCGCGACCCGGGTCAACGCCGGCCAGGTCGGCGGCGGCACCGCCTCGAACGTCATTCCCGAGCACGCCTTCATCGAGGGCGAAGTCAGGGGCGAAACCACCGACCTGATGGAGTACACCCGCGAGCGCGCCAAACGCGTGCTCCAAGGGGCCGCCGAGATGCACGGGTGTGAGGTCGATATCGAGACGAAAGCCGAAGCGCCGAGCGCCGAGAGCGACGGTGAGTTGGTCGATGTGATCGGCGACGTAGCCGGCGGCGTCGCGGGCGTCGATTCGGTCCTCGAACGCGACGCGCTCGGCGGCAGCGAGGACGCCTCCTATCTGATGCGGAAGGTCCAGGAAAACGGCGGCTACGCCTCCTTCGTGGGTATCGGCACCGACCACCCCGGCGGCCACCACACCGCGACCTTCGATGTCGACGAGGAAAGCATCGGCATCGGCGTCGACGTGATCAGCGGGGCAATCGAGCGGATCGCGGCCGAACGACCCTGATCGGGCGAAATACGCCTTAGATCATCCCATTTCTTCTTCGAGCTATTCGAACAACGTCGAGAGTCATACCTGCTATCGCGCGTCGCGTTCACATCCTGCAATATCACTATCGAGCATTTCTGAATAGGTATATATGTCCTGAGTGCATAGGGATGTCGATGGCTGATCTGGGTTTCTCGCCACGTTCCTACGAGGAGATTCCGGAGGATCGCCGGCCCTCGATCCGGCAGGCGCTGGTGCCGGCGCTGGGAATGATCGTCTTCCTGACCGTCGGGGCAATCGGATTCGGACTCGATCCCCACATGCCGCTTCTGTGGGGGTGTGTACTGACGGGGCTGGTGGGTCGATACTGGCTCGGGATCGAATGGGACGAGCTGTTCGAGGGGGTCGCAAGCAGCCTCTACATGGGAATTCAAGCATTACTGATCCTCTTCGTGATCTACCTGCTGATCCCGGCGTGGATCGGCGCGGGCACCATCCCAGGGTTGATCTACTACGGGCTGGAGATCCTCTCGCCGCCCGTATTCCTGCCCGCGACCGCGCTGATCACCACCATCTCGGCGTTTGCCATCGGCTCGTCGTGGACCACCGCCGCGACGCTGGGGGTCGCGCTCATGGGGATCGGCGAGGGGCTGGGCGTGCCCGCGCCGATGACCGCCGGCGCGGTCCTGACGGGGGCCTACACCGGCGATAAGATCACGCCGCTGTCGGATACGACCAACCTCGCGGCCGCCGCGACGAACACCGACCTGATGGAACACGTCACCACGATGCGCGTCGGGACGGGCCTCGCGCTGGTCATCGCGCTGGTCGGCTACGCGTATCTCGGCCTGCGGATCTCCGGGCAAATTCCGACCGAGCAAGTCGAGACCATTCAGTCGGCGCTGCTCGGTACGTATGCGATCAGTCCGTGGGTGTTTCTGCCGCTGGTGGTGACCTTCGGGCTGGCGCTCGTGGGCTATCCCGCCCTGCCGACGCTGGTCGCGGGCGTGTTCGCCGGGGTGGCGACCATGCTCGCCATCCAGGGTGTGGGATTCGCCGAAGCGTGGGAGATCGCCCAGACCGGTACCGGCCCCGAGACGGGGACGGCGCTGGTCAATGATCTGCTCGCAAGCGACGGTCTCGAAGGGTCGGCCTGGACCGTCTCTATCGTCGTCGTCGCGCTCTCGCTCGGCGGACTACTGGAGCGCACCGGAGTGCTCGCCGCGCTCGCCCACGGCATCGAGCAATTCATCGAAAGCGTCGGCGGGCTGACCGTCAGTACAGGAATTACGGCCTTCGCCATGAACGGGCTGGCGGGCCAGCAGTACATGAGTATCGTCCTCCCCGCGATGGCGTTCCGGGGAGTCTACGAGGAATTCGGCCTCGAAAGCAGGAACCTCTCGCGTGCCGTGGAATCCGCCGGGACGACCACCAGTGCGCTCATCCCCTGGAACGCCGGCGGCGCATTCATGACCGCTACCCTGGGAGTTTCGCCGCTCGCCTATGGGCCCTACTACTTCCTCGGATTTCTCTCGCCCGCGATCCTGTTCGTGATGGGCCTCACCGGGTGGCGGATCACCTACAAGGAGGGTGAAACGCCTGATGAGGACGAAAATCCCCCGGAACAGGCGGTGGCGGACGGGGATTGAAGCGGCTGCCCGCGAGCGAACGAACGTGAGCGAGCGGGACTTTTTGGTCCAGATTTTTGCTCCGAGTGGTGGGGGGGGCGGCCCCCCGGGGGGGGAAGAGGGGGGGGGGGTTTTTGGGGGGGGACCCA
>CAYOFZ010000073.1:5655-10861 GCA_964403315.1 uncultured Halobacteriales archaeon
GGACCCCCCCGATGCGCACCAAACTCCCCCGCAACCGGGGGTGGCGGCCGGGTATTGACCCGCCCGCCGGCGCCCGACGCCCCGTGCGCCCGCGGGACTTTTTGGTCCAGATTTTTGCTCCGAGTGGTGCGCTTCGCGCACCCGAGGAGTAAAAAGGTGGGTGTTAGTATTTGGCGTCCGCACCAGTGGTTTCGTAGATCCGGCCCATGATCTCGTCGCGTTCGCGCTGCCAGGCCGGGAGGCTCTCGGGGCGGTCAGGGTAGCGCTCGTAATGAGAGAGGAGTTCGTCGGCCAGCCGTTTGGTCCGGTAGAGATCCAGGATCGTCCCCCAGTGGCCGAAACTCCGGGTGGCCGCCCGAAGTTTGAGCTTCCACCCGAAATCGGTGCTGCCCGAATACAGCGCTTCGGCGAGGTTCTCGCCGGGCAGCGCGGCGAGTAGCTCGGTGAGGTCGTCGATGTCGATGGCGGTCACCAAGACGTTGTAGACATCGAGGGCGGCGTATCGGGCCCCGAAATGATCCATCACGCGCTCGTTGTACTCCCAGAGGGTATCCTCGTCCCTCCGGCCGGTTTCTATCGCGCGGATCGCCGCCTCGCCGGCGTACTTGCCGGCGTAGGCCGCACCCGCGATCCCGCCGCCGGTGGTGGGGTTGACGTGGCCCGCCGCGTCGCCGACCGCCATGAATCCGGGTGCAACCGCCGAATCGTAGGGCCGCCGCGTGGGCAGCGCAGCACCTAGCTTGTCCTCGACGGTCGCGTTTTCGAACTCGGGGCGGGTTTCGAGGTCGCGTCTGAGGTCCTCGACCATCTGCATCGGCTCCTCGGTCATCTGGTACCCCAGCCCGGCGTTGATCTCGGTCCCCGTCCGGGGGAAGTACCAGAGATACCCAGCCGCGCGTTCGGTGGGCTTGAACACGAGGGCATCATCCCATTCGACTTCCTCCTCGACATGGACGATCTCGCGGTAGGCCGAACAGAACTGCGAGTAGTTGACATTGGTGTCGAAGGTCGCTTCAGAGAGATCGACGTTGTCCTGGATGATCGACATCGATCCGGCCCCGTCGATGACGACCTCGCTTTCGACGGTCAGCGGGTCGCCGTTTCGGCGGGCCCGGACGCCGGTGACGTGACCCTCCTCTTGGAGCACGTCCTGAACCACGGTATCGTACAGAAATTCCGCGCCGGCGTCGGTCGCGCCCTCGATGATCGCCCGGCCGTAGGCCCAGCGGTCGGTCACGGCGAGTTCCCCCGGGACGGGGATTTCGAGGACGGTGTCCTGGCTCGGGATCTCGAAGCGCCCGTGATCGACCCCGGTGTTGGTCATCGCGGGTTCGAGCCGCGAGGCGGGGATCGCCTCGGGGAAGGCATCCGCGCCCTTCAGCGCGTCGCCACAGGCGATGTGACCGGCTTCCTCGGGGGATTTGCGTTCGAGCACGAGCACGTCGTAGCCCTCGCGGGCGATGGTCGCGGCGGCATAACAGCCGGCGGTGCCGGCTCCCACGACCGTCACGTCGGCCTGGCGAGTACTCATACCCCAGTGTGGCCAGCCAACCGGGAAAACGTTTTAGGTCGAATCCGGTGGTTTTGTCCCCGACACGAGGAGAGATAAAACGTTTTGAGTCGACTCCCTGTAGACGGCGTATGGCAACCTACACCGTCGAGTTCGTCGGCACCGGCGAAACCATCGAGGTTTCGGACAAGGAAACCGTTCTCTCCCGATGCATCGAGGAGGGCATCGCCCAGGAGTACTCCTGTCGTGTCGGGATGTGTCTGGCCTGCACCGCAGAAATCATCGAGGGCGAGGTCACCCAGCCCGCCGCCCGCGGACTGACTGACGAGGAATCGGAAGAGTTCGCGCTGACTTGTATGGCCCGCCCTCAGTCGGATCTGAAACTCGACCGGGGCAAATATCCCCCGAGCATCACGATCGACGAAAACGCCACGAACACCGTCAGTCGGCGGGCGGCCGACGACTGACTGTCCGAAGGAATATTCCGTTTCGGGTCCTAGTACCGTCCATGGCCAACATCGAGCAGCTGTTCATCGCGCCCGAGGATTCGGCTCCGATGGAACCCCGCGAGTCGGTCGAGGCCATCTCGGGGGGACTGGAGGGCGACCGCTACCGGAAAGGGACGGGCTACTACTCGCCGTATGATGTCTGTGAGGTGACGCTGATCGAGGCCGAAGCCATCGAGGACATAGTGGAAGAATTCGACATCGACCTCACCGACGGTCGCCACCGCCGAAACGTCGTCACCCGTGATGTCACGGTCCACGACCTTCTGGGCGCGACCTTCCGGATCGGCGATGCGGTCCTCCGTGGCACCCGACCCCGGCCACCCTGTGCCCACGTCGAGCAGGTCGCCGACGAAGAGGGTGTCGCCCGCGCGCTGAAGAACAAACGCGGCGGGGTCTGTGCCGATGTCGAAGAGCCGGGCACCATCGCGCTCGGTGACGACATCGAGATCATCGAAGAGGACGCCCGGTCGGTCGGCGGGAAGATCGCGGATCGGCTGGGCACCTGAAAGCCCTCGGCGATCCTTGGCAGTCGCGCCTCACCCTTTTCATGTCCACCAGGACAGCAGGGCGCGGCGCGCACCGCTTACAGGTACGCCGGCCCTTCCCCGTTCGCTTCGCGGCCAGCGGCCGCGAAGCGAGGCCATCGCACCGCAGATACTCACAGCCGCCGTACTACGCCGCCGATATTTCGGGTGACCACCACTGCACCGTAGATGGGGTGGGTTCGGTACGTCGATAGCGGGTGTTTATGTGACGGGTGTGTTGAACGAAGTCATGGTACGGACTGCTACCAGACGACGATTTCTGAAGACGGTCGGTGCAACGGCGGCAGCAACCGGATTCGTCGGGACGGCGAGCGCCGCGGACGATTCGAAGGGAGTGCGGTACGCGGCGTTCAACGTGATCGAACTGGAAACCGAACGGGTCCAGCAGGCCGGCGATGAGCAGGCACAAGCCGCCGCGCGGATCATACAGGAGGTCCGCCCGGACGTGCTCGTGATCAACGAACTCACCAACAACCTCCAGCAGGGGAAATACACCGACACGACCAACATCGAGGCGTTCGTCGAGAACTATCTGAGCGTGCCCCAGTGCGACGACCTCGACGGGATCGAGTACCCCTACACGCTTCAGCCGACGAGCAACACGGGCGTCCTCCCCGAGGAGGAGTTCGATTTCAACAAGGACGGACAGGCAGGCGTTCGTCCGGGCGACGCCTACGGCTTTGGCCAGTACCCTGGCCACTACGCCTTTGCCGTTGCGAGCCGGTACCCCATCGAGGAGGCGGGTATCCGGACTTTCCGGAAGTTCCTCTGGGCCGATATGCCGGACAACCTGCTCCCCATCGATGACGGCGACCATGACATCAATGAGGACGGGATATATCTGACCGAGGAGGAAACGGAGGTCTATCGGCTGTCCTCGAAGACCCACATCGACGTGCCGATCCGGGTCGACGGCGAGACGGTCCACGGGCTGTTCGTCCATCCGACGCCGCCGACGTTCGACGGGCCGAACAACTTCAACGGCCGGTGGAACCACGACGAAGTCCGCTTTTTTGCGGATTACGTGGCGGCGAGGAGTACATCTACGACGATAGTGGCACGACCGGCGGACTCGATGACGACGCCTCGTACGTGCTGATGGGCGATATGAACGCGGCCCCGGACGGGGATCGGCCCCTCGATCCCGCCGGGACGTTCCTTTTCGAGAACGACGACTTCGACACCAGTCGACTCCCGACGAGCCCGGGCGGGGCCCAGCGAGGCAACCCCTACGCGACGCGCTTTGGCGGCGACATCGAGGGGGTTATCGAACAGATCGATTACGTCCTCCCGTCGCCGGACCGCTCCCTTCGAGATTCGGCGGTGGTCTGGCCGAGCGAAAACGCCAAGAAGCAGGGACTCCTGTCCGACGTTCGTACCGCGTCCGATCACCGGCTCGTGTGGGCCAACATCGAAGCATAACAGGCCGACCTGACTCCGAGAGTTCTCTCACGCCCGCCTACCGCACCGCAGTGCGAGCGATTCGAATCAGTCGCTAAACAGGCCTGCCCCCTCCGTGCGGATCACAGCCAAAGGCCGCGATCCGCGGCCACCGCCTTCGTTCGGAACGTTACGCTTCATCGAACAGTTCCTCGCCTTCGACCATGTGTTCCTCGACGGCATCCATATCGAGCGTCACGCCCAGTCCGGGCTCCTCGGGGATCGGGATGTAGCCGTCCTCGATGACGCTCTCCTCGACGAGATCCTCCCACCAGCCGAGTTCATACGAGTGGTATTCGACCGCGAGCGAGTTGGGGATCGCGGTCCCGACGTGGGCGCTCGCCATCGTTCCGATCGGCGAGGAAACGTTGTGCATCGCCACTGGAATGTAGTAGGTATCCGCTAAATCGGCGATCTTGCGTGTTTCGCGCATGCCGCCGACCTTCGGGAGGTCGGGCGCGATGATGTCGAGGGCCTGTTCCTCGATGAGGCGGCGCTGACCGTGTTTGCGGTAGACGTTCTCGCCGACGGCGATGGGGGCGACGGTGGACTGGGTGATCTCGCGCTGGACGTCGTGGTTCTCGGGCGGCACGGGATCTTCGAGCCACCAGACGTCGTATTCCTCGACCGCGCGCGCGAGTCGTTTCGCGGAGCCACCCGAAAACGACCAGTGACAGTCGAAGGCGGCGTCCCCGCGATCCCCGATGGCCTGGGTCACGGCCTCGATGATGGAGGTCTTGTGTTCGATTTCGGGTTCCCGCAGGTGGCGGTTGGCCCGATCCTTCTCGTGGCCACTAGGCACGTCGAGATCGAACTTCAGCGCGTCGAAGCCCAAGTCATCGATGACTCGTTCGGCCTCGTCGGCGCAGGCGACCGGATCGGCTTCTTCTTCGGTGTGACAGTCACAGTACACCCGCATCTCGTCGCGGTACTTCCCGCCCAGAAGCTGGTAAGCCGGCAGTTCGAGGATCTTGCCCGTCAAGTCGTGTAGCGCGACCTCGATGCCCGAAATCGCCGACACGACGGCTCCCGCAATCGACCCCTCGCCGGACATCTTCTGGATCAGGTGTTCGTAGAGGCGGTCGATATCGAGCGGGTTTTCACCCACCACGAACGGTTTCATCCGGTCGATGAGTTCGGGAATCCCTGCCCCCCAGTAGGCCTCGCCGGTGCCGACGATGCCCGCGTCGGTGTAGACCCGT
>CAYOFZ010000074.1:0-10656 GCA_964403315.1 uncultured Halobacteriales archaeon
CGTTTATCCCGTGATTGTCGACCCATCGGGCGCGACGAGGTACCACGTTCCCCCGAACGATGTGACGCCCTGCCCGTTCGTGTCACCGGGTTGTTTGTCAGGCGTATGTTGGTAGAGCGGGTAGCGGTTCGCCGCGATCTGGTTCGTCTCGCTGTTGTTGCTGTTGCCGCTATTGCGTGTGATCGTCCCAATCGTGGCCGTGATATCACTCGCCTTCGACGGGGAAGAGGTCTCGGCCAGCAGCGGCGGCCATGTGGCTGCACATTGGCCATAGCAGGTGGCCGTGCCTTTCGTGTCCTCGCTGAAGCGATAGACGCTCAACCCGGACGGACCCACGATGATATCACCGTATTCATCGTGGGAGAACACGTTCAGCGTCTCGGAATACCTCCCCCTCTCCCCCTGAGATCCAGTCACACTCGGTTCTTCATTGGCGCCACCGCCACTACTACTACAGCCTGCGAATACGGAGGTGGTGAGGGCTGCAAGCCCTGTTTCGAGATACTGCCGTCGGTTCATATCCATTTCCACTTCTCGTTCGCCGGATTTCTGCCTTGGGGCAGGGTATCGAAGTCCTGAATGGAGGAGAGAATGCTACGATCCCGCTCTCGATTCGATCCGACAGGTAGAGAACGATCCGACACCGACCGCCGGGCAATGAGGAAAGTCGCGCGCCGCCTGCTCGCGGTCGTCGTCGGGGTGTGTTCGCTGATCGCCGTCACGAATACCGTAACAGCGGCCAATCTCGCGTCCGGGCTTCAAGGCGGGGATCGCAACGTACAGGTGGCGACCTGGCTGTACCTCACGACCGGCGGGGCTGTCGTGGGTGCGTCGGGCCTGCTTGCGATGTTCGTCACTGACCGGCGGCTGATCGACCGCCTCCACCGGGAATCGTATACGATACCGACACGCGGGACACTGCTTCGGTGGGTGCGCATCGGCACGGGCGCACTCGGGGTCATCGGACTGGGGCTGATTGTCTATACCGGCCTGACTGGCCCGCGCGTGGCCAACGCCAATCTTGCGGTGCTCGTGGTCTTCGTCGGGAGCCGGGCGGGCCTGGTGATGGTGGCGTATCTGATGGGCAACGTCTGGCCCGCGATCAACCCCTGGCGGACGCTTGTGCGCCCGCTTCCGTCGGGGTTCGTCGAATATCCCGACCGCTGGGGCGTCTGGCCGGCCGTCGGTGGCTTGCTCGTGATCCTTTGGGCCGAGATCGTCGCCTCGCTCGCCCAGGCCCCCGGAACGCTCGCGGTCGCGGTGGTCGTCTACAGCGCCTACACGCTCGCGGGCGCGGTCGCGTTTTCGCCCGCCGTCTGGTTCCGGTACGGCGATCCCCTCGCAGTCCTGTTTCGGTACTACGGTGCGGTCGCGCCGATCCAGCGCACGTCCGAGGGGTTCGAGATCGGGTTGCCGGGCGCGCGACTCCGTGACGGCGTGATCGACGGGTTCAGTGGCGTTGCCTTCGTCGTGTTGTTGGTCTGGGAACTCACCTACGGCGCGTTCATCGTGACGTCACCGGGAGTCGGAACCGTAGAGTTCCTCGTCGGGCTGGGAATTCCCCCGTTTATCACCTATCTCCTGTTGTTGCTCGCGGGGTATGGGCTGTTTCTGGGTGCCTACTGGCTCGGGGCTCGGTATGCAAAGCGGTTCGCGGAGACGTATCTCACCGCCGAGTACCTCGCCGTGCGGTTCGGAGTGCCACTGCTCGGGATTGCGGCGGGCTATCATCTTACGCATTACTTCGGCTTTTTCGTCTCGATTTCGCCCTCGTTGGCGCTCGCGCTCGTGAACCCGCTGTCGCCGCCGGTGCCGCCGCTGACGCTTTCGTTGCCGGGCTGGTTCGGCCTGCTCAACATCGCCTTTATCCTGGCCGGCCACCTGCTTGCGATCTGGGCAGCCCACGCTGCCGCGTTCGATATTTTCCCGAGTCGGTTGCAGGCGATCCGCAGCCAGTACCCCGTGATCGTCGTGATGATCGGGTACACGATGATCAGCCTGTGGCTGATCTCGATGCCGACGGCCACCCCGGCGTTCATGGGATAACCGGAAACCGTATCCTTCCGAATCCCCGAGGGCCGAACGATGCATCGCAGGCGATTTCTCGAAGCCGGCGTCGCCCTCGCCAGTGTCGGCGCTGCCGGCTGTCTCGGGTTCGAAACCCAGTCTGCGTGGCGTAACACTCCAATCGTCGAGAACCGACCCGAAGCCGCCTACATCCCCGCCTCCATCGAGGACATGGGCACCTACGGCATGGTCGAGGCCGGCCCGTACACCGTCTCCCTGATGTACAGCTACCCCCATCGGTTCTGGACGATCACCGGTCAACGGACCCACAAGACCGGGATCGGCGACGACGACTCAGTCCACCTGATGGCGAGCGTCTGGAACACTAAGACAGGAACGATCCTCCCAGTGGGTGTCGGGCTGACCGTCGAGGGCTCGAACGGCACAGCCTATGCAGGCCAGCTCTGGCCCATGCTCTCACAGCGCATGGGATTTCACCACGGCGACAACCTCGCGCTCGACTCGGGGAGCTATACCGCGAAGTTGCAGGTCATCCCCATGACCTCCCGGTTGACGGGGGCACTGAACGGGCGGTTCGGGAAGCCACGGACCGCCGAAATCGAGTTCGAGTTCGATAGCGACGACATCTATAATCTGGAATTCACCACCGTCGAGCAAAAGCGGCGGGGCAACCGCGGGGCGATCCCGCTGATGAGCCACGACGGTCGCATGCCGAGTGCGACCCTGCCGCCGCCGGAGGAACTGCCCGGAACCCACCTCGGAACGGGTCGAACCGGCGATGCCAAGATCGCCGTCACGGTCCTCGATGACGCCCGATTCGGCGATGGTCCGTACCTCGCGGTCTCGCCACGGACGCCCCACCATCGGGTGATGCTTCCGCGAATGGCGCTGTCGGCGACGATCACCCGCGGCGGCGAGACGGTCTACAGCGGCCCCCTCGAAAACACGCTCGATCCCGATATCGGCATCCACTACGGGACGACGGTCGGATCGATCAGACCAGACGATACGGTGACGGTCGGGACCGACTCGGTCCCGCAGCTCTCGCGTCACGACGGCTACGAGACGGCCTTCATGGAGATGCCACCGGTCGAGGTGACCGCAAAGTAGGGCTACTCGACGTAGTCGATGTCCTGGAGCTGTCCCTCGGTCCGCTGTTGTTGGGCTTGCTCCTCCTGGCGGCCGTAGATCTGCGGGGAATCGACGCCCGTGACGACGATCATCGTCCGCATCTCGCCGTCGAGTTCCTCGTCGACGGAGGTGCCCCAGATGATCCGGGCGTCGGGGTCGATCCGCTCGTAGATCTCCTCGACGACGCCCTCGGCTTCCTCGATGGACATGTCCGAGCCGCCGGTGACGTTGACCAGCGCTGAGTTCGCCCCCGATATATCGACATCGAGAAGCGGCGACCGCAGGGCGCTCTTGACGGAATCCTGCGCCTTCGATTCCGAATCGCTCTCGCCGAGGCCGATCATGGCGACGCCGCCTTTCTCCATTACCGTGCGAACGTCGGCGAAATCGAGGTTGACGAGGCCGGGTTTGGTGATGAGTTCCGTGATCCCTTTGACCGAGCGCATCAGCACCTCGTCGGCGACCTTAAAGGCCTGACGGACGGGAAGCTTGCCGACGGCGTCGAGTAGGCGGTCGTTGGGGACGACGATCACGGTGTCGGCGACGTCACGCAGGCGTTCGAGGCCGGCTTCGGCGTTTGTTCGCCGGACTTCGCCCTCGGCGGTGAAGGGTGTCGTGACGATGGCAATGGTGAGTGCCCCCGATTCGCGGGCGGCCTTCGCAACGACGGGGGCCGCGCCGGTGCCGGTGCCCCCGCCGAGGCCGGCGGTGACGAACACCATATCCGAGCCCTGGATCGAGTCGTGGATCTCGTCTTCGCTTTCGAGGGCGGCCTCCTCGCCGACTTGGGGTACCGAACCGGCACCACGCCCGCGGGTTTTCTGCTCGCCCAGCAGGATCTTCGTGTCCGATTCGATCTCGACGAGGTGCTGGACGTCGGTGTTTGCGGCAACGAGTTTCGCGCCGTGGATGCCCTCCTCTTCCATCCGGCTGACGGTGTTGCCGCCGGCACCGCCACAGCCAACGACCGTGATGTTGGTCTGGAGGTCTTCGAGAACGTCGCGCAGTTCCTCGTCGGTCATCTGTCCCGACTGGTTGACTTCGGGGGCGACCCCCTCTCCTTGGTCGGCCCGCGTCTCCTCCGCGTCGGCGTTCTCGACGGCATCCTCGATGATCGAATCCATTCGTGCGCACCGGTAGCGCATCCACCGTAATTATTGTTCCCTTATCGTCCGACGTGCGTCCGACATCAAGACGCATACGCGAGTTTTCGCGTCCGTTCGGTTTGGACGGCCTCGGGATCTATCGTCCGGCCATCGACCTCGACGGGCTCGCCGCCAGCGAGTTTGCCGAAGGCCGGGCCCTCCGGTATGCCGAGCGTGGCCGCCTTCTCGGGGTCGAACGCCCGCTCGCGGATCACGACCGCGTCGGGTTCGCGCTCGATGTCGTATTCACGATCCAGGAGTTCGATGAGAACCTCGACGAGTGCCTCGCGGTCGGCGGCTTCGGCGAAGGCGGCCCGCTCGCCGACGCGGGTGCCGTTTTCGGTCGTCCCGAACGCGAGCGCGTGGGTTTCGACCGCTTCGCGTACGGCTTCGGCGTTCACCCCGCGTGCTGCGTCGATTATCTCGGTCGGGAGGGACTCAATAGTGAACTCGCCGTCGCTGTCGTGGTCGGCGGCGGGCTCGCCGAAGCGAAGGCCACCCTCGACGCTTCCGAGGACGGCTTCGAGGCGGTCGGCCAACTCCAGTGAAACGGGGCCGACCTCCCGAACCCACGTTTCGCTCACGACTCGGTAGCCCAGTTCCTCGATGAGGGTTTCGAGATCGGAGCGGTCGCGTTCGCCGTCGAGAACGGCATGGTCCGCGTCGCTTCGCTCGAAGGCCGCCTCGATCACGTCGGGGTCGAGTCCGTCCATCGCCGCAAGCGACCAGTCGGCCCCGACGTGGCCGACCGCCCATTCGGTCTCGTTCACGATTCGCTCGAACCGGGCGGCGTAGTGGCTGCCGCCGAAGCCGACCAGCTGTTTTTCTTGGTGGGCGGGGGCGTCCCGGAGGTCGAGGATCGAGCGCGCGACCGCGCGGGCACCGTCGGGGTCGTCCCACTGCTCGGGGCCACTGCCCAGTTCGACGAACATCGAGGGGACGCCGACGGAACTGGGCCCGTGATGGGTACACTCCATGCCGACCTCGTATTCGGCGGGAGCGTGCTCCTCGAAGGCGTCGAGCACCCGCTCGTGGGCGGCCGGACACGCGGTTGCGAACTCGCGGTCACGACCGCCGTACTCGGCGGGGCCGAAGTTGCCCGTGAAATGGGCCGTCAACAGCGCCCCCGTCTCGCCCGAATGTCGGGAGGCGAACACCAGTAGGTCGGGATTGTCGAAGGCCTCGGCCGGCCGGTCGAGTTCGAGGTGCCACTCCTCGAACGTGCGGAGTTCGAACCCGTCGGTTCGGTAGTAGGTGCCGCCGCCCTCGTTTTTGGGGCGGCTGGGGTCCTGGCAGGCGTTCCAATCGGCGAGGTCGAGCAACTTCTCGCCGATGTGTTCCGACGCCGAATCGGCGCGGCTGACGACGATGGCGATCATGCCGCCGGCTACGGGTCGGGGACTCGAATAGCCTGCGGAACGGCCGACGGAACATATAACCCCGACGCGTCTGTGCCTACGGTCGTGACGCGATCATATGGTACGGACAGGGAGTAATGCCGGATACAGGTACAGGAGAACCGAAACGAGCAATGGGACGGACGAGCGGAGCGGAGGCTAACCGTGGGAGCGTCCGACACTACCGAGAGCGGGTTGGAAAAGGTACTCTCGAAATGGGAGACGCTGCTTTTGTCGTTCGGCGCGATGATCGGGTGGGGGTGGATCGTTCTGTCGGGAACGTGGATCAACCAGGGCGGTCCACTCGGCGCGATCATCGCGTTCGTCCTCGGCGGGGTGGTCGTGGGCATCGTTGCCGTTATCTACGGTGAACTTGCCGCCGCGATGCCGTTCGTCGGCGGCGAGCACGTCTACAGCCTCCGTGCGCTCGGCCCCGTCGGATCGTTCGTCTGCACGTGGGCGATCGTCTTCGGTTACGTGACTGTTGCGGCCTTCGAGGCGGTCGCGTTACCCTCCGCGCTGGCGTTCGTGATCCCGGGGTTCAACACGGTCGCGCTGTGGAGCATCGCGGGCCAGCCCGTCTATGGAACGTGGATCCTGGCCGGCGTGTTGGGAACGGTCGGGATCACGGACCTGAACTACACCGGTATCCGGCCAGCCGCGCAGTTCCAGATCGTCATGACGCTCGTGATCGCGTTCGCGGGCGTGGTCCTGATCGGCGGCGCGATCACCGGCGGCCAGCCCTCGCCCGATCCGCCGGTGGCCGGTGGTGCCGCGGGCGTGTTCGCGGTCGTGCTCATGACGCCGTTCATGTTCGTCGGCTTCGACGTGATCCCGCAATCCGCCGAGGAAGCCGACGTCTCCCCGGGGTTGCTCGGGGCGCTGATCCTTGCGTCGGTGGTGCTCGCCGCGCTCTTCTACATCGCGGTGATCTGGGGAACGAGCCGGGCGCTTCCCGGAGCCGAACTCGTCGAGAGCCCGCTGCCGGCGGCCGCAGCCATGGCGACGCTGTTCGACAGCGCGGCGATGGGCCAGCTCATGGCCATCGCGGGCATCGCGGGGATCCTCACGAGCTGGAACGCGTTCATCATCGGCGGCAGCCGGGCGCTATTCGCCCTCTCGGAGTCGGGGATGCTCCCCGGGGCGTTGTCGAAAGTCCATCCCGAGCACAACACTCCGAGCAACGCGATCCTCCTTGTCGGAGCCCTGTCGGCGCTCGCCCCCTTCTTCGGCGAGCAGATGCTCACTTGGATCGTCAACGCCGGCGGGCTGGGCATCGTCGTCGCGTGGTTTCTCGTCGTCGTTTCGTTTCTGGTGTTGCGCCACCGCGAGCCCGAGATGGACCGACCCTACGAGGTGCCAGCGGGCTACGCCGTCGGGGGCCTCGGCCTCGTGGCGACCGCGGGATTCATCTATCTCTATCTGCCCGGCGGGGCCTCGGCGCTCGTCTGGCCCTATGAATGGGTGATGGTGTTGGGCTGGATCGTCCTCGGTGCCGTCCTGTTCGCGCTGTCGCCCGACGGGCGGGAGGCCGACCGCTCCGGCGAACGGGCGGGCGCGACCGACGAACGCCCGTAGGGAGGAGTCCGTGAAATTGAAATCGGGCGAGGAGAGCGAGTCAGTCCGCGCGCTCGGGCTGGCCGGTTCCGATGCCCATTGCGCTGCGGGCGTTCGAGGCGGTGCGGTCGGCGAGTTCGCGGACGCTCTCGTGGCGTTTGATGAACAGCCCCGCCCCGAGGACGAGGTAGACGACGGTGTAAGCATAGAGGATGAGGATGCTGATGTTCGTCTGGGCCGGGTCGGTGTAGGTTTGAATCACATAGAACTCCATGGCGACCTGCGAGACGAACAACACGAACAGCGCGAGCGCCTCGCGGGTGCTTATCTCGAAGTTCGTCAGGACGGCGAGCGCGAAGAAGCTCTGTGCGGCGGTGATCCAGATTTCAGCGACCTGTTTCCGGTCGATCGGCAGTCCGCCGATGTGACCGGCTGCGATGGAGTAGACGACCGCGAGCGTCCCGATCAGCAAGGTCCACTGGTTGAGCTTCGAGGAGATAAGCGCGTTGAATCCCGCGGTCGAGCGCGCCTTGTTCACGAGGTAGGCGACGACGATGAGTTCCGGACTCTCGCTTGCGAGCGGCGCGAGCCACTGGATCATGAAGAATTCGGGGATGCCGTACTGGAGACCCAGCTGTTCGAGACCCGTAGCGAACGGATGAACCGCGAAGTAAATCATCAATCCCGAGAACGCGAACAAAAAGAGCACGACCGCGATGCGGCGGATCTTCGGATACTCCTGGAAATACGCCGGGACGCCGACGTGTTCTTCGGTTTCTTCGACATCACCCCGGATGATAATGGCGATGTAGAGGGCGTACAGACCGACGAGGATGACCGTGTCCACGATACCGATAACCCCGCCGAGCGGGACGAAAAACGCAAACGCCGTCGCCGCGAGCAGGAAGGCGATTTCGAGGGCGATGTCGCGGTCGAGCGTGACCACGTCGCTGAGGAATCCTGACCGCTGTTCGACCGCCGGATCGCCCGCGCGTTTCGCCCGGTAGATGGTGAACAGCGCGATGCCTGACCAGCCGATACCGATGAGGATCCGGTTCGCACCGGTCATATTCGCAATTGCGAGGTTGGCCGCCTCGCTCGGCCCGGGATCGGCCCCGGCCTGCCACGCATAGAGCGCGTCAACGGCGTACTCGGGAGCGACCGCAAGCACCGCCAGCACCGCGATGGCGAACGCGGTCGGCACGTCCTTTTCGGCCGTCTCGGCCGCCCACGCGAGCAAAAACGCCGCCCCCAGAATGGCGAACCCACAGACGGGAACCGCCGTGCCGGGGGTAATATTCGTACCCGGAGCGAGATGGAAGCCGTGCATCACGAACAGCCCAATGAAGGGGACCGTCAGAAGCAACGCGACGGCGACGGCGGCCAGCGGGTGGCGGAGGCGATCAAGCATTGTCGAAAAACGCGAGAAGAACGTACCTATCTCTTTTGTTCTGGCGTACCGGCTGTTCGTTTCGACCGGCCCGTTTATCGCTCCGGGCTACGATGCCCGTCTATGCACGTGTTCGGCCTGCTCGGCAATCCAGTCGGGCATTCGCTCTCGCCACAGATGCATGGGGCGGCCTACCGCGAACTCGACATGGACGCCCGGTATGTCACCTTCGAGCCCGCTCCCGGAACCCTCGAACGGGCCATCGACGGGGCCGACGCGCTTGGTATCAGTGGGCTAAACGTCACGATTCCGTTCAAACGCGACGCCCTCCCGTTGGTCGAGCCCGACGACCTCGCGGCCCGGATCGGCGCGGTCAACACCGTCGATTTCGATGGCGACGGCCGCCCTCATGGGTACAACACCGACGCGGTCGGCGCGCGCCGCGCGCTGGATCGCCACGACATCGCCCTCGACGGCGCGGGGGCGGTACTGATCGGCGCGGGCGGCGCGGGCCGGGCGGTCGCGTTCGCGCTCGCGGACGCCGGAGCGACGGTCGCCATCGCAAACCGCACCGAATCGCGCGCCCATGACCTCGCGGGCGACGTGTCCAACGCGACCGGCCACGGACTCGATGTCCTTCCCGAACTGCTCGCCGGGGCCGATGTACTGATAAACGCCACCAGCGTCGGCATGGAAGAGGACCGCTCGCCGGTGCCTGCCGAGGCGCTACACGGTGATCTGGCTGTCATGGACATCGTTTACCGGCCACTCGACACCCGCCTGCTCCGGGAAGCCGACGCCGCGGGGGCACGGACCATCGACGGGGCCTGGATGTTGCTGTATCAGGGTGTGGCGGCGTTCGAACGGTGGACGGGCCGGGATGCACCCACCGAGGTCATGAACGACACCCTGCGGGCCGAACTCGACGGGAGTGCCGAACGCTTTTAACTGTGTCGGGAGTTAGTCGCCCCCAATGGCACTGCTGAAGAAGCTGAAATCGTTGCTCGGACTCGACGAGGGGCGGTCGAGCAACGACCGGCAGGGTACCGACACCACCGGCGTCACCGTCGAACACGATCCCACTACTGAGGAATCAGCGCACGACGAGGAAACCGACAACGCCCCGCCGGCGACGCCCGCCCCCGGTTCGGGAGGGGCGGAGCCGGAACCCGCCCAGCGGGAAGCCGCCGACGAAGTCAAAGAATCCGGCGCGGGCACCGAAACCGAGGAATCCGGCTCGGATGTCGATCCCGGCGTCGAATCGCCCGAACCCGGGACGGAATCGCCCGAAGCCACCGAACCGAGCGAGGAAACCGGCCCCAACCTCGGAGCCTCGGGACCCGAGCCCGAACCTGGTGACGAGGAGGTCGACGCCGTCGAGGGCGGCCCCGAAGGCAGCGAGGAGCGCGCAACGGGCGAGTCGCTCCAGGACATCAAGGGGATCGGCCCCTCGTACGCCGACCGCCTGGCCGACGCCGGCGTCGAGACGATCGATGGACTCGCCGACGCCGATGCTGAATACCTCGCCGACGAAACCGGCCTGTCCGAAAAGCGCATCGAGGGCTGGATCGACCGCGCACAGGCCGAATAACAACTGTTGCTATCCTCGCTCGCATCGGCAGGTTTCGGAGTGCTCCCTTCCGTTGGCTCGTGGTCGGTGCGCTCGCGCCAGCGATCTCCGAGCGACCGATTCGGCTACGTTATCCCTCACATGGGCTATATTTCCTGGATTTTATTGCCCGTACCGTTCTCTCCCTTGAGAGATGAGGTGTTATCGATTGCCATGTTCGCACTGACTTCACGATGGATCGCCACGACACGATCCTCGTCCCGTCCGCGGGGGCCGATGAATCAATGACGGACGCCGAGTTAGCCAGCCACGAGTGGTGGGATCACTACAAGGAGGTCGTCAACAACGACGACGAGATGGGGGTGCGCGGACATGATGCCTTCGATACGAACTTCTACATCGAGATCGGCGACGAGCGGTTCCTGATCGAGATGGACG
>CAYOFZ010000075.1:0-10494 GCA_964403315.1 uncultured Halobacteriales archaeon
AGATGGCCGTTTTGTTTTTTTAGCTGTTGGCCTTGGGTTTTCCAAACGGAAAGGGCTTATTTCAGTTTTGAAACCCCCGCCTTTTGTAGCCCCGATACTCCAGGCCCGACAGGCCCGTCATCAGTACGTCGAGCGCTTCGCGGTCGTTGCTGTGTCCAGCGTAGCCGATGATTCCACACATTGTTTTATCGTACCTCCGTTTCGTTTGCGATGGTTCCCTGAACTGTCGTCCCCGGATGGACGGTCGCGTCGGACCCGACCATCGTCCCGGGCGCGAAACTCGCCGCGCCGCCGATGCGGGTTCGATCCCCGACGAGCGCGCCGAGGCGCTCGTCCTCGAACATTCGGTCATCGACACGAACGTCGCCCGGCCCGCCCGGAACGGTCGTCGCGGCTCCGAGAGTGACGCCCTGGCCCGTGACACAGTCGATCAGGGTGGCGTTCGGACCGACCCGCGTGTCCGAATCCAGCAGCGACTCCTCGACGACCGCGTTCGACTCGACGGTGACGTTCTCGCCCAGCGAGGTGTAGGGGCCAAGCACCGCGCCGGGGCCGACCTCGGAGTCGGCACCGATCACGACCGGGTCACGGATCACCGCGGCGTCGTGGACGGTGGCGCTGTCATCGATCCGTTGCTGACGCGTCTCGCCGACGAGGCCGGCGTGTTGAAGTTCCCGGCTCACGTCGAGCAGGTCCCACGGGTAGGTCGCATCCGCCCACAGGCCCTCGGAGATCGCGCCCGCGACCGTCGCCTCGGAGTCAACCAGCTCCGAGAGCGCGTCGATCAGCGAGTGTTCGCCCGCACGCGGCTGGGCGCTGTGGATCGCCTCGAAGATCGACGGTTCGACGGCGTAGACGCCGGCATTGAGCCGATATTCGCGCTCGTCGTCGGGGTGTTCGACCAGATCGACCACCTCGCCGTCGTCTACGATAGCCCCGCCGTAGTGTTCGATCCGGTCGTGACCGAGCACGCCCAGCGTCGCGGCGGCGTCGTTGTCGCCCGCGGCCTCGATCACGTCGCGGATGATCCCCGAATCGAGGATCTGATCGCCGTAGACGACCAGAAACGGCTCCTCGAAGCGATCCTCGACCGCGAGCAGGGCGTGGCCCGACCCGAGCTGTTTTTCCTGGACGACGTAGTTGAGGGGGACGTTGCGGTACGTGGGGCCGAAGTGATCCTGGACGCGCGTGCGCCCGTAGCCGACGACGACCGTGATGTCGGTAACGCCGGCGTCGATCAGGCCGTCGAACACGTACGCGAGGATCGGTCTGTTGGCCGCGGGCAACATGGGTTTGGGCCGATGGCGGGTTAACGGGCGGAGGCGGGTCCCCTCCCCGGCGGCCAGGACGACTGCGGACAATGGTTCCATAATTGAACATCAACCGATCAGTACTTAGGTTTTTCATCCTGTCTTTTCGCGCGTTGAACTGCTGATATCAAGCACGATAGCCGGTATCACGACTGAATTCGGCGATTCACTCTCGTGTGTTTCCGTTGTATGATATACTACTCGGACGGACGTGTTCACGGACCATCCTGATCGACGACGAGTCCATCCCGTTCTGTCCCGCACCGCGTCGTCTCCCCCGGTGGGGGCGGCGAACACGCTTTTGCGGCTTCGTCTCCTATCGATCCGTATGAGCGAACACCAGAATCTACCCGAAAACGACTCGCAGTGGCGCGAGCAACTGACCGACGAACAGTACCGTGTCCTCCGTGAAGCGGGCACCGAACGGCCCTTCAGCGGCGACTACGTCGATCTCGACGAGGAGGGCGTCTACCGGTGTGCGGGTTGTGGCGCGGAACTGTTTTCCTCGGACACCAAGTACCACTCCGACTCCGGCTGGCCGAGTTTCTGGGACGCCGACGAGGAGGCGGTCGAGTTCCGCGAGGACCGCAGCCACGGCATGGTCCGGACGGAGGTCGTCTGTGCGAACTGCGAGGGGCATCTGGGCCACGTCTTCGGGGACGGCCCCGATCCGACCGGCGAGCGCTACTGCATCAACTCCGCCGCCCTCGACTTCGACGCTCAGTGATGCGGCGGCTCCTCGCGGTTTTCGAGCACCCATTCGAGTTCCTCGATGGCGCGCAACAGCACCGCCTCCTGTTCGTCCTCCATCGGCGATGAAGGCGGGTCCTGGTGGTCATACGTCGATTCGAGTTCCTCGATACGGGCCTCGATGGCCGAACGCGAGCGCATACCGGGGATTTTTCCGCCGGTCACAAAACGACTGTGCTGCGGTCCACAGTTCGAACGTCCGATACCGGCGTCGCATCCGTCGTCCCGAACCGAGTGATTGAGGACGTTCGATCCCCCGAACCCTGCCATGGCCGAGTTTTCGGACAAGGCAGCGTTTGTCCTCGTGCTCGTATCGGGAATCGTCATCCCGGGACTGTTGACGTACTATTCGTCGGCGTTTCTCGGCCAACCGATCCTCGGGCGCGTGGTCTGGGTGCTTGGGTATATCGGCATGGTGCTCGTGATCTGGCAGTACTGGCTGCGTCCGCTGGATTTCAAAGGGCCCGAACACGACCCCGAAGAACCCGAACGAAACGGAACGGAACGTTAAAGACTGGATCGATTCGATAGCCGACTACGAATGTTCGAGTTCGTCCCGCTTCAGTTACTGGACAATTTTCTCGCCGACTACAACCTCGGCCACGCGCTGCTGGTCGCGTTCGTCGCATCGGTACTTGGGTCGGTCGCGTTATCGAGGAAACTGCTTTCACTGAACGTTGTCGTCTTTGGCCTGGTGTTTTTGCTTGCACCGAGTGCCGTCTCCTCGCTCGGGTTCAAGATGTTCGGGGTGGCGCTGCTCGTGATCGGTCCCATCCTCTATACGACCGCCCGGAGTTAGTTCCCGAGTAAGGCATCGTAGCGTGCCCCCGTCTGTTTGAGGGTTTCCGTCGAGCGTAACCGTTCGTGTTCGAACGGGAGATACTCGGCCCCGAGTTCGTCTATTTTCGCCGCGACGGCGTCGGGATCGCGCCCGTGAATCATCGTGAAGAGATTGTAGGGCCAGTCGAGGTCCGACCGCCGCGGGCGGTGATAACAGAGGGTAACGGAGGGCAGGGCCCCAACGGTTCGCCCACACTCCGCGAGCCGTTCGTCAGGAACGTCCCAGACGACCATGCAGTTCGCGTCGAAGCCCGTGACGACGTGGTTGACCACACAGCCGACCCGTTTGATACAGCCCTCGGCGAGCAGTCCGGAAACGGCCCCGACGACGGCGTCGGTCCCCGTACCGACCGCGCGTGCCACGTCGGCGTAGGGGGTTTTCGAAAGAGGCAATCCGTCCTGAATTTCCAATAGAACGTTCGCTTCGAGGTCCGAGAGGTCGCCCGTTGCAGCCTCGCTGATCCGAGTGGCGGTGATATCGCTCGCGGCGCTGGCCTCCCCGGTTCGTGGCACTGAGGACTGCTCCGCGGTGCTTTCGCGGGCGAATCGGTCGGCGTTGACGACGGGGAATTCGAGGTTGATATAGAAGTCCGTCAGCATCGGCAGGTTCAACACCGCACAACCGGTTCGGGTTTCGATCTCCTCGAGGATGCGATCCCGGGTGTTCCGCGAGCCGGCGGTGATCACGAACCACATGTTCCATTCGTGATCGCGCCGGTAGTTGTGGTTGACCTGTCGGTAGTCGTTGACGATCCTGGCGATCTCCTCGAAGCGCTCGGCGGGAGCCCTGACCGCCGCGAGCGTCGAACTCCCGATCACGGGCGGGTTGAGCACCGCGCCGAACCGCCGGAACACCCCTCGCTCGTACAGCCGGGACACTCTGGCGAGCGCCTCGTCTTCGTCGATGCCGAGTTTCTCGCCGACTGTCTCGAACGGGCGGGGTTCGACGGGAAAGCCGCTCTGGTAGCCATCGATGAGCGCGGCGTCGATCCCGTCGAGATCGGCCCGCCAGCGAGCGGGAGCGTCCGCGGTGGTCATCATCCGGGCTACAGGGGCGGTGCACCTATCGCTTTCGGGTTCGACTAGCCCGTACCCCTGCGGCTGGGCGGGCGTCAGTACGGGTCGGGTTCGTATTCGGAGCCGACACACACTTCGAGCACCCGCGGGCGGACGGACAGGGCCAGTTCATCGTGGCGGGCGAGTTCGCCGTCGACGCTGAACGTGATCAGGTCGTTGCCCTCGTCGCTTCCGATGTCGAGTCGGCTCGCCCGTAGGTGATCGATGTTTGCGGTGTTCCGACCGAGCAGGCGGTGGGCGACGGTTTCGGTGGCGAGATCGGAGGCGGGCATCTGCTCGACGATGACGACCTCGAACAGGCCGTCCTCGACGTTCGCCTGGCCGCCTTCGTGCGCGAACTTCCGGACGTTACCGACGAGCACACACAGTGCGCGTCCGCTCCAGCGGTACTCCTCGCCATTCACAACGGCCTGTACGTCGAGATCGAGGCCGTCGAACGTCCTTGCCTCCTTGACGCCCGAGACGATAAACGCCAGCGAGCCGAACTGCTCTTTCATCGCCGAGGAGGTCGTCACCGAGGCGTCCGCGAGCGGGCCCGCGATACAGGAGACCGCGAACGTCTCCCCGTCGGCCATCCCGAGGTCGATCCGGCGGCGCTCGCCGGTTTCGATTATCTCGAAGCCGTGGTCGATCCCCTCGATGCCGACGTGCGAGGCGAACAAGTTCGCGGTGCCTGCGGGGACGACACCGAGGGTCACGTCGCCGAGGGCGTCGGCGGCGTCGAGACCCTGTAGCGCCTCGTGGAAGGTGCCATCGCCGCCCGCGACCGCGAGCAGCGCCGCCCCGTCGGCGGCGGCTTCGGCGGCGAGGTCGGTCGCGTGCCCCTCGCTTCGGGTTTCGACGACTGCATACCCCCGCTCGTCGGCCAGCCGGCGTACCCGGTCACCGTGGTCCGCGCTCCCGCTGGCGGGGTTGAGGATGAGCCGCCGGTCAGTAGTATCGCTCGCGCCGCCGACGAACCCCGAGCTGGCGTCGTCGCGTTCCATACCCGTCGTTCGATCCGGGAGGATAAACCATACGTGGCTATGGTCCCAAGCGGGACGCTTTTTCCCACGCGGGTTCAATCCCCCGCTATGGCACAGGCAACCGAGGACGAGGAGTACGGCGACTGGCCGCTCAAGCGTCTGGTGAGCGAGGTCGTCGGCTCGGGCCCGAAATCCGCCCAGGACATGAGCGACGAACAGGCCACGGAAGCGTTCCGGCGGATCCTCGACGGCGAGCCCGATCCCACCACGCTGGGGGCGTTCTGGCTTGCGAATCGCTGGAAGCGAAACATCCCCGAGGAACTCGCAGCCTACACCGACACCATGCGGGGAGAATCCGTCGAAACGGCGGAACCCGAGGTTGATCCCGTCGACTGTGGTGCGAACTACGACGGCAAACACACCTCCGCGCTGTTGGGCGTGGGCGCGGGCGTCGTCGCCGCCGCCGCGGGCACGCCCGTCGTCGCTCACAGCGGCAACCGGGTGCCGACCCAGAAGGCAACAGTCTACAAACACGTCCTCGACGAACTCGACGTTCGAACCGACCTCGCGCCCGAGGACAGCGCCGACATGGTCGATGAGACGGGCTTTGCGTTCTACTACCAGCCCAAGTTCAATCCCGCTATCGACGACCTGTTCGAGCGCCGCGATCAGATGGGCGTGCGCACGTTTGTCAACACGGTCGAGACGCTCGCAAACCCCGCAAATGCCGACGTGCATCTGGGGAGTTTCTATCACCTGCCCTTTGCGAAGAAGGTTGTCGAGACCTTCCAGCGCAGCGACCAGAACCTCGGTCGCGTGCTCATGTTCCAGGGCATGGAGGGCTACGACGACATCCGACCCGGACTCACGAAGGTCGCCGAATGGTCTGGCGGCGAGTTCTCGGACTTCGAGATCCAGACTGGCGAGTACGGCATGGACTTCGAAAGCGAGGATCTGGAAGTCGAGGCCGTTCCCGCCGATTCGGCCACCATCACCCACGAGGTGCTCGCGGGTGAGCGCGAGGGTCGGTTCGCCGACGCCATCGCGCTCAACGCCGCGCTCCGGATCTACGCCCGCGAGGACGCCGACTCCATCGAGGCGGGCCTCGAACGGGCCCGCGAGGCCATCGCCGACGGGAGTGCCGAGGCGGTCCTCGACGACCTGCGGGCGTTCTGATCGACGACACGGGAGACCACCAGCGTTTTGCTCGCCCGCGATAACGACGATCCATGGGAGAGACGACTGCAACGCTGCACACGTCACTCGGCGATATCGAGGTCGAACTGTACGACGAGCGCGCGCCCCGGACCGTCGAGAACTTCGTCGGGCTGGCGACCGGCGAGACCGTCTGGGAGGACCCCGAAACCGGCGAGGAGATCGACGGCGAACCCCTCTATGACGGGATCCTGTTCCACCGCGTGATACAGAACTTCATGATCCAGACCGGCGATCCCACGGGCACCGGCCACGGTGGACCCGGCTACACCTTCGACGACGAGTTCCACGAGGAGCTTCGCCACGACGAGGCGGGCGTCGTCTCGATGGCCAATCGCGGTCCCGACACCAACGGCTCGCAGTTTTTCATCACGCTCGCGCCCCAACCTCACCTCGACGACCACCACTCGGTGTTCGGGCAGGTCACCGACGGTATGGAGGTCGTCGAGGCCATCGGCGAGGTCGACACCGACGAGGAGGACCAGCCCACCGACCCCGTCGAACTCGAGTCGGTTACGGTGAACCGATAACCAAACGGTCGTTCGATCCCTCGGGTCGGTATGAGCGACTCCGAGAGCGTCAGTCCAAGCGAGATCGGTGAAAGCGACGCCCCGCCGGTCGAGGCAAAACCCTATAAGATCGTCTTCGAGGCCAACAAGTGCTTCGGGGCGGGAAAATGCGCCGAGGCCTCGCGCAACTGGGAGCTCGATTTCGAAACGGGGATCGCAAACCCGCAGTCGTACTTTCTGACCGAAGAGGAGGTCGACGAAAACGTCCGCGCCGCGGAGCTGTGTCCAGCCAAAAACGACGAGGGCGTGATCCACGTGATCGACCGCCGGACCGACGAGGAGATCGCGCCCGATCCCCACGGTGATGGCACGCTGAGCGTAGATTGGTAGTCTGTCGCTTAGAACGCGAGGCTTATCAACCGAGACCTCCGAGGCGCGGGCATGAACCGGGCACGAACAGCGGACCTCGACGACCCGGACCGTGCCCTGCTCAACGGGTTTCAGGGCGGGTTCCCGGTCGTCGAACGTCCCTTCGAACGGGCCGCGGGTGCCCTCCACGAGCGGGGTGTCGACTTGACCGGCGAACAGCTCCTCGAACGGGTCCGCCGACTCGACGAGGAGGGCGTGCTCACCCGCTTCGGGACCCTGATCGACGCGAGCGAGATCGGCGGCACTGCGACGCTCGTTGCGATGCACGCCCCCGAGGAGCATTTCGAGGAGGTCGCCGAGACGGTAAACGCCCACCGCGAGGTCGCCCACAACTACGAACGCGAACATCCTCACCTGAACATGTGGTTCGTCCTCAGCGTGGCCGACGAATCCCGGGTTCCGGAGGTGCTCGCCGAGATCGAAGCCGAAACCGGCCAAGAGACCTATGACCTGCCCAAACAGCGGGAATTTCGCGTCGAGGCGAAGTTTCCCCTTGAGGGCCCCCTCGCCGACGGCGATATCGACCTCTCGGATCTCGGGCCCGAGGTAGAACTGACCGACCGGGATGCTCTCACGCCCGTAGAGCGCGATCTGGTACTGGCGATCCAGGATAGTCTGCCGATCACCGAAACGCCCTACCGGGATGTCGCCGCTGAACTCGACGCCGATCCCGACTGGGTGCGCGAGACGATCAAGCGATTCAACGCCGAGGGGAAGATCCGCCGGATCGGCGTCGTTCCGAACCACTACGCGCTGGGCTACACCGAAAACGGCATGACCGTCTGGGACGTGCCCGACGATCTCGTGGGCGAGGTCGGGCCCGCGGTCGCCTCGCTGCCCTTCGTCACTCACTGCTACGAGCGCCCGCGCCACGAGGGCGTCTGGCCGTACAATTTCTTTGCGATGACTCACGGTCGAAGCGAGGCCGAAAGCGAAGAACGCATCGAACAGGTCCGCGAGCGCATGAGCGAGTTCTGGGACGTGGACGACGACTGGGACACCCTGTTTTCGACACGGATCCTGAAGAAAACGGGTATCCGCCTCGAAGAGCGCGCCGAGGCGAACACTACATGATCCCGCTGTTCCACGATTTCTCGGGGAGCACAGTAGTAGTGTTCGGCGGCGGAGCCGTCGGCGCTCGCAAGGCCCGCCGCTTCGTCCGCGAGGCATATGTGATCGTCGTCAGCCCCGCCTTCACGGATCTGGAATTCGGCGGGGCAGAACGGGTCCAGGCAGCCCCCGAGCCAGCGGATCTGTCGGCGTGGTTCGAGCGGGCCGGGCCGGCGCTTGTCGTCGCCGCGACCGACGACGCCGAGCTGAACGACGCCATCGAACGCGAGGCCCGCGAGAGGGGGATCCTCGTGAATCGCGCCGACGAACGCGGCGGGCGCGATCCCGGCAGTGTGGTCGTCCCCGCGACGGTCCGCGAGGATCCGGTGGTTGTTGCAATCTCGACCGGGGGAGCGAGCCCGGCGCTGAGCAAACGCCTCCGAAAGCGTATCGAACCCGAACTCGACGGAGCGGGTGAAATGGCCGACCTAACTGCCGAATTGCGCGGGGAACTCCGGTCACTGCCGCCCGAATCGCGCCGGGCGGCGGTCCGGGCGGTCGTCTCTTCGCCGGCGGTTTGGAAGGATTTACGTTCGAAGGGGACGAAGCGCCCGCAAGTGGTCGAAGACGTGATCGACAGCGTGGTCGACGAAACAGGTGCAACGGGCGAACCGGAGACAGGGGGTGATCCGCCGTGAGCGGCGTCATTACCGGGGCCCGGATCACCCACGACACCGCCTCTATCGAGGCCATCGAGGCCGCTTGCGAACCCGGCCAGCGAGCGCTCTCCGAGGCCGTGCTCGCCCGCGACGACGTCGCCGAGGCGTTTGCCCTCCAGACGTGCAACCGCGCGGAGGCCTATGTGGTCACGACCGACGCCGCCACCGGGCAGGCGGCACTGGAACCGTGGTTCGCCGATCTCCCCGAGAGCGCCGTCGTCCGGACAGGTCACGAGGCGAGTCTGCGTCACCTCATGCGGGTCGCCGCCGGGCTGGAGTCGCTCGTGATCGGGGAAGACCAGATCCTCGGGCAGGTCAAGCGCGCCCACGACGACGCCCGCGAGGCCGGCGCGACCGGCGAGATCCTCAATGACGCCCTGCTGAAGGCGATCCACGTCGGCGAACGCGCCCGGACCGAGACCGCGATAAACGAGGGTGTCATCTCGCTGGGCAGTGCCGCGGTCGAACTCGCCGCCGAGGAAGCGGGACTCGCCGACGCGAGCGCGCTCGTGATCGGGGCCGGCGAGATGGGCACGCTCGCGGCCCAGTCGCTCGCCCGCCGGGACGTTTCCGAACTGCTCGTGGCAAACCGCACCGTCTCGCGGGCCGAACACGTCGCACGCGAGATCGACGCCGACGCCGAGGCGGTGCCGCTTACGGCACTAGAAACCGTACTCGATGGCGTGGATGTCGTCATCACGGCAACCGGCAGCGACGACCCGATCCTTGGATCCGATCCGCTCGAATCGGGCGGCGAGACGGTCGTCGTCGACATCGCCAAGCCCCGTGATGCCGCGCCGGAAACCGCCGGGATCGAGGGGGTTTCCGTCCACGACCTCGACGATCTGGAGTCGGTGACCGACCGAACGAAAGCCCGTCGGGCCGGGGCCGCCGAACGGGTCGAGGCGATGATCGACCGGGAACTCGATCGCCTGCTCGAACAGTTCAAGCGAAAGCAGGCCGACGAAGTGATCGGCGCGATGTACGAGGGTGCCGAGGGCGCGAAACAGCGGGAACTACGGACGGCGCTCTCAAAGCTCGAATCCCAGGGCGAACTGACTGACGAACAGCGCGACACCGTCGCGGCGATGGCCGACGCGCTCGTGGGCCAGTTGCTCGCCGCCCCCACCAAGAGCCTCCGGGAAGCCGCCGCCGAGGACGACTGGGAGACGATCAACACCGCGATCCAGCTGTTCGACCCCGAGTTCGAGACCGGGGCCGTCGGACCGCCCGGCGGGATCGATCCGACCGAGGCGGAGATGCCTCCCGAGGTCGCCGCTCGTCTCGAGGACGACTGAGTAGAGGCCCAAACCGAGACCTAGACCGAGATCAGGACCGGGACCGACCTTTATTCGTCTGGCCGTCGTCGCTCCATCCATGGCAGAGCTACTCGACGACGACGAGATCCAGGACCGGCTACCCGACGGCTGGGAGCGCGACGGCGACGAGATCGTCCGCAGCTTCGAGTTCGACGACTACCTCGAGGGCGTCGAGTTCGTCCAACGGGTGGGCGAGCTCGCGGAGGAGGAGTTCCACCACCCCGAGATGATCGTGGGCTACGAGGAGGTCGAGGTTCGCTTCACCAGCCACGAGGAGGGCGGCATCACCGATCAGGACGTCGAGATGGCCG
>CAYOFZ010000076.1:0-10272 GCA_964403315.1 uncultured Halobacteriales archaeon
GTCCTCGTCAAAACCGCCGTCGCGCTCGGCGTCGTCTGGCTCATGGCCGAGTACGTCGAGGACGCCCCCGCCGAGGGGTATCTGCTGCTCGGTGGGATCGCGGCCGTCGGACTCGGCCCCGGGATGTATAACCTACTGTTGTTCGCGGTGGCCGGCTGATTCCGGCCCGACCGCCCCCTGCCCCCACCGGCAGGGTTAACCGTTCGAACCCGGTAAAAATATGGCGGTATGAACGATCTCAGAACCGGGCTCTCGTACGGTGACGTACTGCTGGTCCCCCAGCGTTCGCCCGTCGAGAGCCGCAGCGACGTGGATCTCTCGACGGGTCTCACCGACGGGATCGACCTCGAAACCCCCCTCATGAGCGCGCCCATGGACACCGTCACCGAAGCCGACACCGCAAGGGCGCTCGGGGGAGTCGGCGGGTTCGGGACGGTCCATCGGTTCATGAGCATCGACGAGCAAGCGACGGAAGTCCGGGCGGTAGCGGAAGCCGGCGAGCCCGTCGGCGCGGCGGTCGGGGTCAACGAGGAGTTCCTCGACCGAGCCGAGGCCGTCCTCGCGGTGGGTGCGGACTGCGTGATGATCGACGTCGCCCACGCCCATATGGAATCGTGTCTGGACGCTATCGAACGGGTACGCCATGAGTTCGACCCCGAGATCGTCGCGGGCAACGTCGCCACCCCCGAGGCCGTCGAGGACCTCTACACCGCCGGCGCGGACTGTGTCAAGGTCGGCATCGGCCCCGGTTCGCACTGCACCACCCGGAAGGTCGCGGGCGCGGGCATGCCCCAGCTCACCGCGGTCAACGACTGTGCCGACCGGGCCAGCGATCTCGGGATCAAAACCATCGCCGACGGCGGCATCCGCACCTCCGGCGACGCCGTGAAGGCGCTGATGGCTGGAGCCGACGCAGTGATGATGGGGAGCCTGTTCGCGGGTACCGCAGAAGCACCGGGCGAGATGGTCGAACGCGACGGCAACCGCTACAAGCGCTCGCGGGGGATGGCGACCACCGCGGCCAACGACGACCGTACCGACAAAGACGGCGACGTGGCCGCCGACGAGGGCGTCGAGGGCCTCACCGAGTACAAAGGCTCCCTGAAGGGGGTTGCCGGGGAGTTCGCGGCGGGCATCCGGTCGGGGCTGAGCTACTGCGGCGGCCATACCATCCCCGAGGCCCGCGGGAACGCCGAATTCATCCGGGTCGCCCCCAGCGCCCGCGATCGCGAGGGCGCTCACTCCGATAACGACTGGGAGAGCATTATGGTCGAAAACGGCGTCGTGCGGCAGGCCGAGGGCGATTAGCGAAGACTGTAGGATCGGACCGTTTTTGCCCGCTCCACGAGAGCCCCGCGTATGGCCAAACAGCCACACCTGCTGATCGAAGCGGGCGACGTCAACGAGATCGCGTTGCTCCCGGGCGATCCCGGTCGAGTGGATCGGATCGCCGGCCAATGTGACAGCTCGGCGGTCGTTTCCGAGAACCGCGAGTACAAGGTCGTCAACGCCACGTACGAGGGTATCGATCTCTCGATCTGTTCGACGGGCATCGGGTGTCCGTCCGCCGCCATCGCCATCGAGGAACTCGAACGGGTAGGCGTCGAGTCGGCCCTTCGCGTGGGCACCACGGGGGCGCTCCAGTCGGGCATCGAGATCGGCGACATGGTCGTCGCTACCGGGGCCGCGAAGGACGAGGGCACCACGAAACGCTACGAGTCGGTCGCGTATCCCGCGGTGGCGGACTACGCGGTGCTCTCGGCATTAGTCGATGGGGCCAACTCGCAGGGCGAAGAGGTCCACGTCGGCCCCGTCGCCTCCGACGACGCCTTCTACGCCGAAACCGACGAGTACGTCGACGACTGGGAGGCCGCGAACGTCCTCGCGGTCGAGATGGAGGCCGCGGCGATTTTCACCCTCGCCCGCCGGAAGGGTATGCGCGCGGGGGCGATCTGTACGGTCGATGGCAATCTGATCGAGGGCACCCAGAAGGGCGAAACTGACGCCGCGGAACTCCCCGAGAAGGCCCGCGACAACGTCGAGCGCGCTATCGACGTTGCGCTCGATGCGGTCGTCGGCCTGTCAGGATGATTGTATCTGCAACGCCGTCTTTTATCCACCCGCCGCTTCCAAACGAGTAGTATGAATCTCCAGCGGGGGTTTCTGCTGACCCTAACGGCGCTACTGTTCATACTGTCGGCGACGTTGATCCAACCGCTTTTACAGTACCTCTTGCTCGCAGTGGTGCTTGCAGTCGTATTGTTTCCACTGCGCCGGCGTCTCGCCCCCCGGATCGGCAGGACCCCGACGGCAGCCGTGTTGCTCGTCGGCGCGGTGATCGTGCTGTTCATCCCGTTCGTGGTCGTTGCCGCGACGGTCGCCCAAGATGCGGCCCAACTCATCGATCAAATACGAGGGGGCGGGGTCGGTCTCCAGGGAATCGGGACGGTTCAACGAGCCGAATCACTGATCGAGGGGTATACCAATCAGCAGATCGATATCTCAGCGGCGGTGAACACCGTCGCCCGGCGGGCCGCCGAGATGATCGCCACGAGCGCGCCGGGCATCCTGGGAACGATCTCCGGGATACTCATCGGCCTGGGGGTGACGGTGTTTCTGCTCTTTTTCCTGTTGCGCGATGGTGACAAACTGCTCGCCTGGCTCCGGGAGATCACGCCGCTGCCCACTGAAGTACAGGACGATCTCTATTCGAGCCTCGACGACATCGCGTGGGCGGTGTTGCTCGGCCACGCGTTGGTTGCCATCACTCAGGGAACGATTGCGGGGATCGGCCTGTTCGTTGTCGGGATCCCCAACGCCGTCTTCTGGACGTTCATCATGGTCATCCTCGCATTTATACCGATAATCGGCGCGTTTCTGGTCTGGGGGCCTGCCGCCATCTATCTCATCGCTACCGGCCAACCCGTCTTCGGGATCGGCCTCGCGGTCTACGGGACGGTCGTCGTCAACGCCACCGACAACTTTCTGCGACCCGTCCTCGTCAACCGGCGGGCCAGTCTCAACCCTGCGATCATCATCGTCGGCATAATCGGCGGAGTGTATCTCGTCGGTTTCATGGGGCTGTTCGTCGGCCCGATCATCGTCGGCTCGCTGAAGGCTGTCCTCGAAATATTCGACGAGTACTACGAGGAGTTCTAAACGCTTTTTGGACTACCCCGTCGACTGGGTTCCCGTTCGTGAGAGCACCCATGTCTCGAACACCTCCGAGTACTGCATGAACAGCGTCCCGAGGATGCTCATTACCAACACGTAGCCGACCGCGAAGGCGTAGATCGTTTCGGCGACCCCCGGCGCGAGCGTCGTGCCGGCGGCCCCGAGGGCGGTCGTGGCGATGATGAGCGAGAACTCCCCGCGGGTGATCATGCCGAGCCCCACCCGGACCGACCGCCGGTCGTCGAGGTCGTAGATCCGGCCGCCGTAAAACCCGCTTGCGAGTTTCGTCGGCGTTGTCACGACCACCGCGACGGCAACCAAGCCCGCAACCGCCGGGAACAGCGATGGGTCGGTGACGAGGCCGATCCAGAAGAAAAAGACGGCGGCAAAGGTGTCCCGGATCGGTTCGAGCAGCCCTTCGAGTTCGTCGACGTACCCGGTCGAACTGAACGCCATGCCGACGAAAAACGCCGCGACGGCCTCGCTGACGCCGGCGGCGAGCGCCGCGCCCGCCACCAGCACCGTGATGCCGACCGTCCGCAGGGTGAAAAACTCGTTCGAGCGCGTGTCGAGGGCCCGCTCGAAAACGGTAGTGCCGAAATACACCAGCGCCAGCAACACGAGGATGAAGCCGAAGGCGATACCGACTGACCGTGCGGCCGCTCCGATACTGCCGCCACCGAGCAGGAGCGCGGACATGACCGCGAGATACACGGCGATAAAGAGGTCCTCGTAGACCAGCGTCCCGAGCATCGGGTTGCTCTCGGCGTTTGCGATCCAGCCCAGGTCGATCAGGGATTTGGTGATGATCGCGCTCGAGGAGATATAGACGATGCCGGCGATCACCAGCGCGGGGAGGACGGCCCCGAACAGTGCATACCCCAACACGAGCCCGACGCCGAAGTTGATGACGAGGTCGACCGTGCCGGCGGCGGTGATTCGGTCGCGGCTCTCGACGAGGCGCTCCAGATTAAATTCGAGACCGAGGAAAAAGAGGAGAAAGACGATCCCGAGTTCCGCGCCGATCTCGACGAACGCGGTCTCGGTGACGTGGGGCAAGCCCAACTCTCCAAGGACGTACGGACCGAGCACCATTCCGATCACGATGTAAAACGGGATGACGGACTTGTTCAGCCGGCTTGCGAGCATCCCGATACCGGCGATGGCGGCGAACATCACGCCGACTTCGAGCAGGTGTGGTTCTATCGCCACGGCCACACCTCGACGGATTCGTTCGGTTTCGATACCTCTCCCTGCGTTAGCGACGGATACATCGTAGTCGGACTCACAGAACGTCCGCCCAATAGCCTTTCCATCGACCGCGAACCGGCCAATCTGTGAACTATCCTATCCTACTTCACTCGCCGTCATCAGAACGCTTCGCGTCTCGTTCGCGCACAAGAGCTTCGCTCTCGTGAACGCTGTATCTCCCACCTACTCGCTTCCCTCCCTTCGGTCAGTCGCTCCTTGAGGAGGGGGACTTAGCGCCTTGCACCGCTAAAGTTAACATCGGTTCACCGAAACGGGTGGTATGGACGTATCGGAAACGGATCTCCCCGGCGTGGGGAGGCGCTACGAGATGGAGTTAGAGGCGGGGGGATCCGCAATCGTCGTGATCCATAACAACGGACGGCGCGAACTGTTCTACCGCGAGACCCCAGACGCCGACGCCGAGGAGGTGTTCGATCTCACCGACCACGAGTCCCGGATCGTCGGTTCGATACTCGAAGGGGCGTACTTCCAGCCCGTGCGCTCGGAGGTGGCGGCGACGACCATCGGCGACGACGTCATCATCGAGTGGTACACCCTCGAACCGGACGCGCCAATGGTCGACGAAACCCTCGGAGAATCCTCGATCCGGGAGAAAACCGGCGTCACGATCATGGCCGTCGAGCGCGACGACGACGTGGTCCCGAGCCCCGATCCTGAGTTCGTGTTCCGGGAAGGGGACGTGCTCATCTGTGTGGGCACCCGCGACCAGCAGGCGGCACTCGAAGAGGTACTGGAGTAGACCGGGCCGCCATCACCTGCCGCTTTTCCAGTGCGGGCGCGGCTGGTGTCGGAGTCGGACTATTGGGATCAACGAATCCGGTTTTTATGTCACCTCGGAAATGCAGACCTGTTTTTTATGTTGCTATGGAACTCGGTAGGACACAGGTACATCGCTTCGATAACTGTCTCCGACGGATGCGACTCACACGTGACGGAACACGATATGTACAAACTATATGATTGGTAATTTAATGCCCCGAACTGAGAAGCACACGAGGACGCTCGGAAGTTCACGAATCGTACCGTTTTTCGGATCCACTCCCATCGAACCCGGTATCGACCTATCGGGACTGTTTCAGGAAGTGGGCTGTGAAACGACCGCTGTGAGATCCAGCACCGAGCGAACAACGCCATCGGGGCGGCCGATACATCGGGTGGCGGTTCCTCGATGAGCGACGACACCACCGAGGCGGGGTCCGAAGGGGCGGGCGAGGTCGGGACCGAACTCGACCGCAATATCGGCCTGCTGGGCGCGCTCGCCATCGGTATCGGGACGATGATCGCCGCCGGCATCTTCGTTCTCTCCGGACTGGCAGTGAGCAACGTCGGGACGGTGGCGATCCTCTCCTTTGTCATCGCGGCGCTCATCGCCGCGCTCACCGCGGCGGCCTACGCGGAGTTCTCCTCGATCTATTTCGAGAGCGGCGGCGGATACATGTACGTCAACGAGACGTTCGACGCCGACTGGACGTACATCATGGGCTGGACGATGATCGTCGGCTATCCCGCGAGCGCGGCGTTCTATCTGGCGAGTTTTTCCGACTGGTTCTATCGGTTCATCTATCCCGTGTTCGGGATCCCACAGGCCGTCCCCTTCTGGCTTCCGGGAATCGCGGTGCTCGGACTACTGGTGTTCATTAACAGCCGAGGGAGCGAGGAATCGAGTCAGTTTCAGATCATCGTCACTGGCGCGAAGATCGCGCTGCTGATCCTGTTTCTCTATGGCGGGCTGCGGTCGTTCCAGACCGACGTCGTCGTGGCATCGTTCTCCCAGAACATCGGCAATTTCGTCGGGATCGCGTCGACGAGCGCGCTCGTGTTCATCACGTTCATCGGCTTTTCGGCCATCGCCACGAACGCAGACGAGATCAAACAACCCGGCACGACGATCCCGCGTGCCATCTACATCTCGATGGGGTTTGTCACGTTTCTGTATGCGCTCGTGGTGCTCGTGATCGTCCTTGCGATCAACGACCAGCAGTTCCTTTCGTTTCTCGCGGCCAACGCGCAGCTGGGTGGCCTGACGCCAACTCAGTACGTCGCCCAGAACGGCGAAGTTGCGATGGCGCTGGCCGCCCAGTACTACCTCGGAAACATCGGGTTTTACATTATCATCGTAGGTGCACTGTTTTCGATGCTTTCGGCGGCCAACGCAACGGTATTAGCGGGCTCGCGGGTGAAGCTCGCGCTGGCGCGCCGGGGACACCTCCCCGAGGAGTTCGAGGAACTCCACTCCGACTACGGAACCCCCTATAAGTCGGTGTTGCTCACCGGGGGGTTCATTCTCACGTTCATCCTTATCTTCACCGTCGCCTTCGGTGAGGTGCCCGGAAGCGGGGAATCGAGCGTGCTGTTCAGTTTGCTCGGGCTTCCGTTGTTCGGCTTCCATCTCGGTCTCGAAAGCATCACCAGCGTCGCCAACGTCCTCCTGTTGAGCGGATTCGCCGTCGTCAACGTCGCCATCATCGCGTCCCGTCGGAAATTCCCCGACCTCAACCGGGGATTTACGGTCCCGTTCGTGCCCTATGTACCGGCCCTCGCGGTGATCCTGAACGTGCTCCTGATAGCGAGCCTTGGCCGCCAGACCATCGTCTTCGGGCTTATCGCGGAAGCAGTCGGCGTCGTCTTCTGGTTCGCGTGGAAGGGGCGTGCGCCCTCGACCGAGGAGATCGAACGCGAGACCCCGACTGCCGTCGCCGAGCGCAACCCCTCGGGGCGCGAACGCGACTACCAGATCGTCGTGCCCATTGCCAACCCCGAGCACGCCGACCAGCTCATGGCCACCGCCGCCGACATCGCCCGCGACCGCAACGGTGAGATACTCGTCCTCTCGGTGGTGGATCTGCCCGGGCAAACCCCGCTTTCGGCTGGCCACCAGTACACCGACCAGCGACGCGAGGTACTGAACCGCGCGATGACGATGGCCAACGGCGGTGAGCGATTCGAAGAATCGCGAGCGTCGGAAGACGAGCAAAGCGAGTCTTCCGGAAGTGAGCGCGCCGACAGCGGCGCGGACGTGCCGATTAGCGGAACGATTCGTATCAGCCATCGGGTCGAGCGCGCGATCCTCAACACCATCGAGCAGTACAACAGCGACGCCGTTTTGATGGGCTGGGGCGGTTGGCGGTCGCGTCGCCGGGAGGTCGTCCTCGGGAGCATCGTCGATACGATAGTCACCGAGGCCAACTGTGACGTGCTGGTCGAGCGCATCGATCCCGAAGGCCAGACCGGGGTCGAGTCGATCCTGCTGCCGACCGCCGGGGGGCCCCACGCCGAACTCGCTGCCGAGACCGCTGGCGCTATTGCACGTGCGACCGGCGCACATGTCGAGATACTCCGGGTGGTCGACCCCGACGCCTCCGACGACGAGCGCGCCGACGCGCAGGAAACGATCACCGACGCCGTCGAGGGGTTCGATGACGTTGAGGCCGACGGAAGCGTGATCGAAAACGAGGATGTCGCTGCCGCCATCATCGATCAGTCGGCGGCCCACGACCTCACGATCATCGGCGCGACCCGCGAGGGACTCCTCCAGCAGGTCGTCTTCGGCGGAATTCCCGAACGAGTCGGCGAGGGGGCGGAAAACACCGTCATCCTCACCAAACGGAACCTCGATGTCACCTCGCGGTTGAAACGCTGGTTCAACTGGGGGTGAGGGGTTTCAGTACCGTTCGCGTTCGAAAATCAGGACGTCTATAACCGATTCAGGCCGCGACCGCGTAGGTTTCGCCGTCGCGGGCGACCAGGCCCTCGCTCGCAAGCGTTTCCAGAACGGGATACAGCGAGAGATGCTTCATGTCGAGCGAGGTCCGTAGCTCCCCGATCGTCGCCTCCCCGGCGGTGCTGAGATACAGGTAGACGAGTTTCGACCCGGTCGATTCGATCTCGGTGGGCAGTTCGATGGCGGTGCGGTCGTGGGCGAGCTCGTGTGCGCTCATATACGAGTGATATCTGCCGGTTCATATAAACGTGATCCATATATTATAGATACAATAAATATGTTATTTAATCACATATTGTATTGTGATGGCGTGTGACGGACCGACGAGGCGGAACCCTCATTTCGCCCGAGCGAACACGCACGGACATGGACTGGAAGCTCTTCGCCGACCTCGCCGAGCGGGCCGGCCAGAAGCGGGTGGCGGTCGATGCCGGCCCCGGCGATACCGTCGGCGAGGCCTTCGAGGCGCTGCTCGACGCCCACCCTGCGCTCGAAGACCGCGTGCTCAACGAGGGAGGCGACCTCGAAGACCACATCAACGTGCTCAGAAACGGGACCAACGTCCTCACCCAGGAGGCCGGCCTCGACACGGAACTCGATGATGGCGACGAACTCGCGCTGTTCCCGCCGGTCAGCGGCGGGTGCGGTCGGTAGTGAGGTCGGCCGCGAACACGAAATCCGGCTCCTCGGAGGCATCCATCCGGAGGTACGCCGCGTCGGAGACGTAGCCGGGTGTTTCCGGGATCCACACCCGTGTTCGGTCGGCACCGACCGACGCGGCGTCCCGGGAGATGGCGGCAAACAGCGCGCGCGCCGCGGGGAGGTCGTCCCAGACTCCGACGCCGTACTCCGCCCAGCGTTCGACCCCGTCCTCGCCCTCGCGCTCGTCGTCACGCACCCGGTAGCTCATCCCCCTGAGACCGTCGTCGCGTACGGCAAAGACGGCGGTTTCGTCGGCCGCCCGACGGAGGTCCGCGCGGGTGAGTTCGGAGACGGCCCACGACTCCCCGGAGTCGAGGGTCAGTCCCCGAAGGTGATCGCGGGCGTCGCTGTCGAGCCAAGCGTGCCACGCGGCGTCAGCCTCGGCCGTCACTGCGAGATCGGGGTCGGCGTCGGGATCCGGCGCGGGCCGGGTCCAGCGAAACTCCGTCACGGGGTCGAAGCCGATGTTCCGCGAGAGGCCCATGCTCGGGATGTTCCACGAGAACACCATGTTCCGGGCGACGAGCGCACCCTGCTCGCGCGCCCAGTCGAACAGCGCGTGGGTGAGCCGGCGGGCGACCCCCTCGCCGCGGTAGTCCGGATTGACGCGCATCCCCTGGCACCACGCTTCCGTCCCCGAGAGCATGACACACTGGGCGACGCCCGCGATTTCCGCGTCCGCGCTGGCAACCAGCGTGTGTTTTCCCTCGCCCTCGATCCACTCGGGGTAGATCTCGGGGAGGTAGTCGCCGTTTTCCCGTTCGGGCCAGGTGTTTCGGGTAAAGGCCGCGACTGCCTCGTGGTCCTCGGGGCGGGCTTCCCGAAGCTGGTAGTCTACGCCCATGGCACCGAGCGTTCGCTGATCTCGCCGGCAAGCGGCGTTCCCATCGTTTCTGCGATGTCTTCGGTGTTCGCAAGTGCCCACATCAATTTCACCTTCGCAGTCCCCGGCAGCAGGTCCTCGCCCTCGATGACGCCCGCGTCGAGCAGGTCGCGGCCCGTATCGTAGACGCGATCACAGACCCGCCCCTCGATGCACTGGCTGGTCATCACGACCGGCGTGTCAGAATCCGTCAGGTCGTCGATCCGGTCGATCCAGTCGGTGTGGACGTGGCCCAATCCGGTGCCCTCGATGACGAGTCCCGCCGCCCCCTCGGCGAGATCAAGCGCCTCGGACCCCATTCCGGGCGTGTACTTCAGCAGTTCCACGTCTGGTTCGAGGTCGGGCGCGAGCGCGAGGTCGGTTTCATCGCGTTCGGCGTGGTCGCGGCGAACCGTGATCTCGCCGGTATCGTACTCGACCGTTCCCAGCGGGCGCGCCCCGACCGTCTCGAAGGCGTCCCGGCGGGAGGTGTGGTTCTTGCGGACGCGGGTGCCCCGGTGGAGCGCACACCGGTCGTCGG
>CAYOFZ010000077.1:0-10111 GCA_964403315.1 uncultured Halobacteriales archaeon
CATTCGATGAACAACTTACTATGGTAGACTTAGAGGAGTATCGAGAGGAAACTATCGAGCGGATTAGTGAACTGGCAAGACAGGACACCGATACGTAAGCATCTGCGTGGTTTTGAGCGGAAGACATCGAGAGGGCCGACGCTATCGACTACCTCGCGCAGTTCGGCAGCACCCGCGAGCAACCCTCCATCATCCTGAACACCGTCCCGGTCGAGAGCCGTGTCGCCGGCATCGTCGATCTGCCGAACACCTGTGTCACCGTCTCAGTGCCCGAAGCAGCATTCGACGTCGATATCGATCCGGACCATCTCGACAATACATCTAGTGCCGATCGAGGCATAGCCGCACGGCCCGACTGATCTCCCGCGTTCGTATAGTAGCGCCGAACATCGGGTTTTCGTGATCGACACCCACGATACGAATCGCTGCTGCAGTCGCGGTTCCCGGATAGTCACGTCACGCGGAGGTGGTCGTCCCGCGGTTCGTACAGCGTGCCACCCATTCGCAGCTCGTATATCGCGTCCACCGCCTCACCGATCGAAAATCCCCATCGGTGCATCACCGCGGTGATGACACCGATCGGTACACCGTTTGCGTAGTGGTCCTCTAGTGCATCGATAACCGCCCTGAGATCGCCATCTTCGTTCGGGAGCGTGTCGGGAACGTCGAGATCGGCGCGCTCCCACTCGATGTCGTGACCGGTAACCGAGTGGTGTCGTCGGTAGAACGACACCGCTTCATTGGGATCGGTGGATCGCTTGTGGACGCCGCAGTTCGGACACGTGACGACAAACGCCGCCCGATTTTGCTGGGTCATCGTATTCCGTCGTCTACGCGTTGTACGCTTCCTGGGCGAGACGGTGCAGTCGGTGGACGGTGTGTTCGTTGGGGCCGAGCTGGGCCTGTGCGAGCGCGCCGTTTTGCAGCCCCGCGTACTGGCGTTCGACCAGCTCGAAATCCTCCTCTTGGAGCTGGCGGCTCGTCTCGATGAACTCCGCTTCTTCCTCGCTCAGATCGGATTCCTTGAAGTAGTAGTCGGCGATCAGCTGGAACCGTTCCTCGTCGATGGGATCGATGATGTAGGTGCCGTAGCCGTCGGCAGTGCCGTACATGTTGACCGTGAAGTTCGGCCAGAAGTAGTGAAACTGAGCCTCGTGTTCGTCGTGGATCCGCATCTCGTCGTCGACGTCCTCCTTGTGAGTGTAGTGAAGCACCCAGTGGTAGTCGTTGACTTCGAGTTCGGACTCGGCGAGTTCGAGCCCCCGGACCCAGTCCTGGTGGTTGGCCTGGCAGTGGTCACACTCCGAGTAGTTCCCGCTGAAGGTCTTCCAGTTGCATTCGACTTCCGAGACGATACGTCTGGCGTGTTCGTACTCCTCTAATGGCATCGACTCCAGGTTCGCCTTCAGTTCGCCGGCCTGCTCTTCGAGGGGCATCGGGTCGTCGTCGAGGTTCACGAAAACGAACGGCCCGATGGTATCGACGTGGACGGACAGCAAGCTGTTCGCCTCCGGGTCGAACTGCTGGACCTCGTCGTCTTTGAGGTCGGGATTCAGCGTCGCTTCCTCGAAGCTCTTGGGCGTGCTCTTCAACTCCCCGTCCAGTTCGTACGTCCAGAGGTGGTACGGACACTGGATACGGGTCATCTTCCCCGGGTCCGTCATCGGGGTGTCATCGACGATCTTCGACCCGCGGTGGGCACAGACGTTGTAGAACGCCTGGATCTCCTCCTGTTGATCGCGGACGACGATCACCTGTCGGTCGCCGACCGTCCGAGTGAAGAACTCGCCGGGCTCAGTGATGGCGTTCATATGGCCTGCGTACACCCAGTACTTGGAGAAGATCTTCTCCTGTTCCATCTCGTGGATTTCCGGATCGGTGAAGTACTTCGCCGGCAGGGCGTTCGTTTCGTCGGTGATGTCCGGGCTGACAGCTGTGACTTGATCGGTGCCGTTGTTCCACCTCGTCATACGTATCCATGCCACCTGCAACCATATAAATACTAGTGGCGCGATACCGTCTTACACGATAGAACTCGACGGAGGTAGATACTGTGAGAGACAGTCCGTGAGGACCGTTTCAGTCGGGGAGTTTCTTCCTTCGAAACTTCTGACGGACGATCCACGAACGCGAGCCGTCTTCCCATCGTTCGACGGAACGGAAACATCGATTGATCAGGAAAAACCATCGGTTCTTCGACGTTGATCGTTCTTCATGATATACCGAAGCCACGCTCCGGGGAGAGTTTTGATGCTTCGAACGGTGTTTTCGAGCGAACCGAGGGGTAATCATTGATACTGCCCGGTCCTTGCAGTATTGATTACATTAGTATGTTTGTAATCAAGAGATTGAGAAACGGCGAAACGGTCGAAACCCCTGTCGGAGAACAATGCTATCCGGTCACACACGGCTCGGTTCGTTCGACTGATCCGAACAGCGGTGGCGTGGGTTCCATTCCGGAATCCGAGGGATCGTCGGGCCCGAGTCGGTCGTTTCGTTCAATGTGGACGAACCTATTTACCTTCCCTGAGGGATAGATACACCCATGGAAAGCGAAACCCCGGGCGACGTGCGGACGACCGACCGATCGCTGACGATCATCGATCTGGTCCAGCGACGGGATGGGGCGACCCTCGGGACGCTAGTCGATGAGCTGGGACTGGCCAAAAGCACCGTCTACAAGCACCTGCGTACGCTCGAACGCCACGGCTACCTCGTCAAGGAGAGGGGCACCTACCATATCGGCCTGAAGTTCCACCACCGCGGCGAGTACGCCCGGCTGCGAAAGCGGGGGTATCGTCTCGCCGGGCGCACCGTCCAGGACCTCGCCGAGCGCACCAGCGAGGAGGTCGACTTCGTCGTCGAGAACGACGGCCGGGCGATCACGATCCACGAATCCTACCATCCGTCGAACCCGTATCACGACGATTTCGACTTTTCGGCCGGCGATCTCTCCCGCTCCGGTACGTACTATCACATGCACTGTACGGCCGCGGGGAAGGCCTTGCTGGCGGAGTTTCCCGCCGAGCGCGTCGAAGCGATACTCGAAAAGTGGGGGCTACCGCGGCGAACCGACCACACCCGAACGACGAGACGGACGCTCTACGAGGACCTCGAACGGGCCCGCAAGCGTGGGTATGCGGTCGCCGACGAGGAGTACGTCCACGGGCTTCGGGCGGTCGGGGTCGCGGTCGAACACCCCGACGGCAGCCTCCTAGGCGGGCTCTCGATGTCGGTGCCGACCTACCGGCGGGAGGACGGAACCCCCGAGGAGGACGTCTCGCATCTGATCCGGGAGGCTGCCGCCGATCTGGAGGCCGAACTCGCCGAAGCGGACGGTTGACGAGCGGTTCGCCCTTCTCGGTCGTGACGTGTTACCGTGAGACTTATGCTACTGTCGGAACGATCGGGAGACGCCAGTATGAGCGATACATCAGCGGAAACGCCGTTACCGAACCGTGCGAATACCGTGGTCATCGGGGCCGGGTGTGTCGGCTGTAGTGCAGCCTACCATTTGGCAGAACGGGGCCGCGAGGACATCGTCGTCGTCGATCAGGGACCGCTGTTCGAAACCGGTGGCTCGACCTCCCATGCGCCGGGACTGGTCTACCAGACCACCGGCAACAAGACCATGAGCCGGCTGGCGAAATACACCCGCGAGCTGTATACCGACCTCGACGGGTTCGAGCAGTGTGGCGGCATCGAGGTCGCGTATACCAAGGACCGTTGGAACTACCTCAAGCGAAAACGCGAGTACGGCCGGTCGTGGGGACTGGAGGGCGGCGAGTTGCTCGCACCCGAAGAAGTGAAAGCGGAGATCCCACTTATCGACGAGGAGGCCATCCACGGTGGCTACTACGTCCCCTCCGACGGGGCGGCCCGTGGAGTCGAAGCCTCCGAAGCGATGGCACACGCCGCCAACCAGCGCGGTGCAGCATCGTTTCACGGCCACACGACGGTCACGAACATCGAAACGAGTCAGGAGAGCGTCGAGGCTGTGGTCACCGACCGGGGGCGGATCGAGACAGACGAGGTGCTGGTTGCGACGAATATCTGGGGGCCGCTGTTCGGTGAGATGGTCGATCTCGACATCCCGCTGGCCCCGTGTGCCCATCAATACCTCGTGAGCGAACCCTTGGAGGAACTCGCCGGCGCGAGCGCGGAAATCGAGCAACCCATCCTGCGCCATCAGGATTACTCGATGTACTTCCGCCAGCACGGCGAGTCCTACGGCATCGGGTCGTACGACCACGAACCCCTGCTGGTCGATCCCGAGGACATCCGCGCACCCGAGGAGGCCGAGGAAATGCCCTCGATCCGGGAATTCACCGAGGAACACTTCTACCAACCGACCCACCCAGACATCGACAAATCCGCCTACGAGGCGGCGACCGAACTCGTGCCGGCCCTGGAAGGCGCGGAGTACGAACGGGCGTTCAACGGGATGTTCTCGTTCACTCCCGACGGGATGCCGATCTTGGGCGAAACCGAGGGGATCGACGGTCTCTGGTGGGCGCTCGCGGTGTGGGTCACCCAGTCGGGCGGCGTCGGTCACGTCATGGCTGAGTGGATGGACGAGGGGGTCCCCCGACTCGGCGGTGATCGGATCGACATGAGCGGTGCTCACATCTCCCGGTTTCAGCCCCATTCGGGGAGCAAGGCGTTCACGTGGGACCGGGCGAGCCAGCAGTACCAGGAGGTCTACCAGCTCATCCACCCGCGCGAACAACCGCAGGGTCAGCGGGGGCTCCGGCGGAGCCCGTACTACCACCACCAGCGCGACCTCGACGCCGAGTTCTACGATGCAGGGGGATGGGAGATCCCGCAATGGTACGGCGCGAACGAGTCGCTGCTCGAAGAATACGACGTCCCCGAGCGCTCGGGCTGGCAGGGACGGGGGTGGTCGCCGGTTCAAGGGGCGGAACACCAAGCTGTCCGCGACCGCGTGGGCATGTACGACCTCTCGCGGTACACCAACATCGAGGTGACGGGCCCCCGGGCGCTTGCGTTCCTCCAGCGACTGTTCGCGAACGACATGGACGTTTCGGTCGGCCAGGTGCGCTACGCCCCGATGCTCGACCCTGGCGGGGGCGTCCTCGCGGACATGACCGTCACTCGTCTGGCCGACGACGAGTTCATGCTGACCACCGGCGGCGGCCTCTCGGGGGCGGAACATACCCGCTGGATACGCGAACAGGCCCCCGCGGAGGGCGTGACGATCATTGATCGTGGTTCCGAGCAGTGCGGGCTCGGGGTTTGGGGGCCGAAGGCCCGGGAGGTCCTCCAGCCCCTGACCGAGGAGGACCTCTCGAACGACGCGTTCGGCTACTTCCAGGCCAGGGAATTCCACGTCGGCCCGGTGCCGGTGATCGGACTGCGAGTGTCGTACGTCGGCGAGTTGGGCTGGGAACTGTACGCGCCGGCCGAGTACGGCGGGAAACTCTGGGAACTCGTTCAGGAGGCGGGCCAGGACCACGGGATCGTCCCGCTCGGCAACGCCGCGTTTCTCAATTCGATGCGCCTGGAGAAGGGGTTCAGGCTGTGGGGCACCGATCTCACACCTGAGTACAACCCCTACGAGGCCGGCATCGGCTTCGCCGTCGATCTCGATAAGGACGACTTCATCGGCAAGGACGCGCTCGTCGCGGCCAAAGAATCGGGTATCGATCAGCGAATCGCGTGCATGACCCTCGATGAACCCAACATGGTCGTCGGCACGGGCGCGCCCATCTTCGACGGTGAGGAGGTCGTCGGCTACGTCGCCGCCGCCGATTACGGGTATAGCATCGACGCGGGCATCGCCTACGGCTACGTATCGACCGAATATACCGAACCCGGCATCGATCTCGATATCGGATACGAGGGCGAGCGTTACGACGCTACCGTCCGCGAGGAACCGCTGTTCGATCCCGATCGGGAGAAGATCCTTCGGTGAGGCCGAACTATGTGCCCTATGGACACCGACCCCGTGACGTTCGCCGACATCGAACGCGCGCGCGAGCGCCTCGACGACGAGTCCGTGGTGAAACCTACCCCGATCGAGAAAAGCACCTCGCTGGGGACGATGGTTGGCGGGGAGGTGTACCTCAAGATGGAACACCTCCAGTGGACGGGCTCGTTCAAAACCCGCGGCGCGTACAACAAGATCGAGAAGGTCGCCCGAGAGGACGATGTCGAGGAGGTCGTCGCCGCCAGCGCCGGCAATCACGCTCAGGGCGTCGCGTTGGCAGCGACGACACTCGGAATCGATTCGACGATCATCATGCCCACGCCCGCTCCCCAGACGAAGATCGACGCCACTCGTGGGTACGGCGCGAACGTCGAACTCCATGGGCAGGACTTCCAAGCGGCGATGACGTACGCCCAGGACCTCGCGTCCGACGGGGATACGACGTTCATCCACGCCTATGACGATCCCGATATCGTCGCGGGCCAGGGCACGCTAGGCGTCGAGATGGCCGAGGACTGCCCCGAAGTGGATACGGTCGTCGTCCCGATCGGCGGTGGCGGGCTCATCGGCGGAATCTCACTTGCGTTCGCCGAACTCGCACCGGACGTGCGGATCGTGGGCGTCCAAGCCGAGAAGGCTGCGACCGTGCCCGAAAGCCTCGATAAGGGCGTCCCCCAGACGCTCGATTCGGTCGATACCATCGCCGATGGTATCGCAACGGGTGGCGTCTCGGAGCTGACGCTCTCGCTGATCGAGCGCCACGTCGACGAGATCGTCACCGTTTCCGATGGTCAGATCGCGAGCGCGGTTCTGTTGTTGCTCGAACGTGCGAAACAGCTCGTCGAAGGGGCCGGCGCAGCCTCGGTCGCGGCCATCCTCGGTGACGATCTCGATGTGAGCGGCGAGACGGTCATGCCGCTGTTGGGCGGCGGCAACCTCGATATGACGATGCTTCAGACAGTGCTCGTCCATGCCCTCACCGACCGCCAGCAACTCCTCCATCTCCGGGTACATATCGATGACATGCCCGGCCGGATGGCGGAGATCTCCGGGATTATCGCGGACCACGACGCCAACATCCGGGCGGTGCGCCACGAACGCGCCGTCGAGGATCTCAACGTCGGCGAGGCATACCTCGTATTCCGGATCGAAACCAGCGGGATCCAGCACTCGAAGGCGATCACCGAATCGATCGAAGCCCACGGATATAACGTGACGATTGTCAATCGGTAACGGACCACGATCGGTTCGCATTTCATATCTGCGATCGTCTAGTCCGAAAAATAATAAAAAATCATAAGTGGTTGTGCCTCCCGAACGGAGACAGGTGTTACCAATGAGCCAAGCGACGGACGGGGTCGTCAGCGAGTTCTTCGACGAGGTCGACCCCATCGTGTTCGGGATCGGGTTCGGTATTGCGATACTGTCCGTTGTCGGATTCCTGTTCGCGCCCGATCGGGCGTCGGCGGTCATGACCGAGATCAACGATTGGCTGTGGAGTACGTTCGGCTGGGCGTATTTGATCGCGATGTTCGTGCTGGTGGCGTTCGTCCTCTTTTTGATTTTCAGTCCATGGGGCAACATCAAACTGGGCGGCGAGGACGAGGAGCCCGAGTTCACGTTTCCGGCGTATTTCTCGATGATCTACTCGGCGGGCATCGCAGCCGGAATCGTCTTCTGGGGACCCGCCGAGGCGATATTTTATTTCAGCGATGTGCCACCTCTGATCAACGCGGAGGCCGGCACGACCGCAGCCGCCGTCGGCGCGGTCCAGTACACGTTTTTCCACTGGGGAGTATCGGCGTGGTGTGCCTACACGATCATCGCGTTGCCGATCGCGTATTACGCCTACCGATACGACGCGCCGATGCGGATCTCGACGGTTATCGCACCGCTGGTCGGGCTGGACAACCTCGATGGCGGCTGGGCGAAGGTCATCGACGTCCTCGCCGTGTTCGCCACCATCGGCGGGGTCGCCGCGACGCTCGGATTCGTCGGCAGCCAGTTTCTGGTCGGTATCGAGTACACCACCGGCACGGCGGTCGGCGATCTCGGCACGATCCTCGTGATCACCGGGTTGACGATCGCGTTCACGGTTTCGGTGGCACTCGGCGTCGAAAAGGGGATCCGCCGGATCTCCTATTTCAACATGGCGCTGTTCAGCGTGCTTACGGTGCTGACTTTCCTGCTCGGTCCAACGACCTACATCATGAGCGTTGGCACCGAGGCGCTCGGCAACTACATCAACCAGTTCATCACCATGAGTTTCTTTACTGGTGCGTCCACCGACTCGGCCGAATGGGTCGGAACGTGGACGATCTTCTACTGGGCGTGGTGGTTCTCCTGGACGCCCTTCGTCGGGCTGTTCATCGCCCGTGTCTCACGTGGCCGGACGGTCCGACAGGTCGCCACTACCGGCGTACTCGCCTCGACTGCGGTGACGATTCCGTGGTTCGCTACCATGGGAGCCACGTCGATCTTCCTGCAGTCACGTGGACTGGCCGACGTGCTCGGCGCGATCGAAGCCTTCGGCGGCGAGGCAGCAGCAGGGTACCCCTTGTTCGCGGCGCTGCCAGTGGGCTTCGAGGCACCACTGGTCGGCGCGCTGTTGATGGTTCTTTTCATGGTGCTCATCACTACCTTTTTCGTCACTTCCGCCGACTCCTCGACGCTCGCGCTCGGCATGCTGACGACCGGCGGTGAGGAACGGCCCTCGACGATCAATCGCGTCATTTGGGGCGGGTTCATCGGCGCGCTGGCCTCGCTGTTGCTCGTTACCGGCGGAACTAACGCGCTCCAGCAGGCCGCCATCATCACCGGCGGGCCGTTTGCGATCATCACGCTGGTGGCCATCGGAGTGATGATCATCACCTTCGGGAAACACTACCCGCTGTTCACGCGCGAAGAGGACGAAACGTCGATCCCCTCGCCCGAGTCCAGGATCGAGGACGCCGACAGTGCCGGTTCGGAGGCGATGCGGAGCCCGGAGGACGATTGATCCAACCGGGGTTTCAGGTAACTATTCGGATTTGCTCCGGCTGAACTATTTCTCGTAGCAAGCGGCGGAACGGCCCTCGGAGTTGTTCGCAACTGAAACTCCGGGATTCGCCGGACGAATCAGTCCGTGTGTTACCGGTAAACGGAATACTCCTTGCAGAGTTGCCCGACGTCATCGGCCACATGGTCGGCGACCGCTTCGTCGTCCGGCGCGTCGAGAACGGAAACGATATGTTCGGCCACCCGCTCCGTCTCCGCCTCGCCGAACCCGCGGGTCGTGATCCCTGGCGTGCCGATGCGGATCCCGCTGGTGACGAACGGCGAGCGCGTCTCCCCGGGAACGGTGTTCTTGTTCACGATGATATCGACCGCTTCCAGGGCTTCCTCAGCCTCGTTCCCGGTGAGGTCGGGATGGGAGTCACGCAGATCCACGAGCACGAGGTGTTTGTCGGTGCCGCCGCTTACCGGCGAGAAGCCGTTCTCTTGGAGCACCTCCGCGAGCGTCCGCGCGTTAGCGACGACCTGCTCGGCGTACTCGCGGAACTCGGGAGTACGCGCCTCGTCGAACCCGGCGGCCTTGCCGGCGATGTTGTGCATTAATGGACCTCCCTGTGAACCGGGAAATACCGCCGAATCGATCGCGTCGGCGTACTCTTCGTCGCACATGACGATCCCGCCCCGGCCCGCGCGGATCGTTTTATGGGTCGAGCCGGTGACGAAATCGGCATCTTCGACCGGGTTCGTATGGACGTCGGCGGCGATCAGCCCCGTCACATGGGCGATGTCGGCGGTGTGGTAGGCATCGACCGCATCGGCGATCTCCCCGATCCGGTCGTACTCGAACTCCCTCGGGTACGCCGACGAGCCGCTGACGATCATGTCGGGGTCGAACTCTTCCGCTTGGGTGGCCAGTTCCCCGTAATCGATATAGCCCGTCTCCGGATCGACCTCGTACTGCTCGACCTCGTAGAGCTGACCGGAGAAGTTGACGTGGTGGCCGTGGCTGAGGTGGCCGCCGTGGGTGAGATCCAGCGACAGGATCGTCTCGCCGGGCTCCAGGGCGGCGAAGTAGACGCCCATGTTCGCCTGCGTGCCCGAGTGGGGCTGGACGTTGACGTGCTCCGCGCCCCACAGTTCCTTGGCGCGCTCGATGGCCAACTCCTC
>CAYOFZ010000078.1:0-10037 GCA_964403315.1 uncultured Halobacteriales archaeon
ACGAGGTCGAGACCTCGCCGATGTCGATGCCGTCGAACAGCACCTCCATGTCCCGCAGGGTGTCGACGGCGACGCCTTCCTTGCCGACCTCACCTGCCGAGAGGGGGTCGTCGGAGTCCTTGCCCATCAGCGAGGGCATGTCGAAGGCGACCGACAGCCCGGTCTGGCCCTCGTCGATCAAATAGTGAAACCGTTCGTTGGTCTCCTCGGCGGTGCCGAAGCCGGCGAACTGGCGCATCGTCCACGTTCGCCCACGATACATCGTCGGGTACACCCCGCGGGTGTAGGGTTCCTCACCAGGAAATCCGAGGTCCTCGCCGTAGTCGGTATCGGCGACGTCTTCGGGCGTATAGAGCCGATCCACGCCGAGGTTCGAGACGGTGGCGAACCGATCCTTTCGCTCGCCGTAGCGATCCAGAACCGGATCGAGGGTTTCCGACTCCCAGTGATCCCGTTCTTCCCTGATTCGGTCGAGTTCGTCGTCGTCGTACATGCGCGTAATTTTTGCTGGATATCCATTAAGGATTCCGGGCGGAGAATTCGGTCCAGGCCATGGGGCGACGGGGTTATTGGAGCCGTTTGGTCGTCTCGACAAGCGGGTGGCGCGCGTAATCGACCACGGCGATATCGTCGATCGAGGCCAATCCCTCCTCGCGGGCAGTGCGTTCCATCCCGAGTTCGATGTCGTCATCGATCACGATCACGTAGGCGTCCATCTCCCCGATATCGAGTTGATGGGCGGCCATCACGCGGTGGTGGCCATCCGCGAGCAACACCCGGTTGTCGACATCGATCACCACAAGCGGTTCGGCCAGCCCGTGTTCGAGTTCGTAGCGTCGGCCTTCGAGTTCGTCGGCGTACACTTTCCCCTGGGTGGGGACGATCTCGGCGAGCGGGACGGTCCGGCGGTCCTCCTCGACGGAAATGTCGTGGATGCTTTCGAGGGTGCGGATCAGCTTGCCGACCTTCTGGGGAGTGGCGCGCTCGATCTGGCTGCGAATCACGTCGGCGTTCGAGATGATGCCCACGAGGTTGCCGGCGTCGTCGACGACCGGGAGTTTCTGGATGCCCGAGCGCAGGATGACTCGAGCCGCGTCGGTGACTTTCATCTCGGGATGGGCGACGATGAGATTCGTGCTCATCACCTTGAAGATCGGCTCGGCGTCGTCGGCGAGCAGGAGATCACGCGTGCTGATGAACCCTTCGACGCGGCGGCCATCACAGACCGGAAATCCGCTGTGTTCGTCGCTCTCGGCGATCCGGGCAGATACCTCGCCCACGCCGGCGTCGGGCGAGACCGTCGCCACGTCGCGAGTCATGTACTCGCTGACGCGCGATTTCCCGTCGGTGACCCCTACGTCCATATCGCGGTTCACGCCGGCGACTCGCAAAAACCCACCGCCATTGCCGCCACCATTACGCTCGGTCGGGGCCGATCACCCAGTCGTCGGGTTCGTCGGGCAGGTGGGATCCCCCCTCCCTGTGTTCCGGGAGCGTCTCGAAAAACCGCCCGTCGATGACTTCCCGGACGATCCGGGTCAACAGCTCCTCGCTGTCTTCGTCGGCTTCCTGACCCAGAAAGCCAAGCGGGATCTGTGCGCCGGCCATGTCCGCGTGGCCGCCGGCGCTGCCGATCCGGTCGAAGGCGTCCCGTAGCGTGTCGCCGATGTCGAGGTCGGTCCCCCGGGCGCGCGCGGAGACGTACGCCGTTCCCTCGGCAAAGCCATACACGAGCGTCGTGTTGATACCCTCCATGTCGAGCAGGCGGTCGGCCGCCTGTGCCAGTGCGTCACGATCCCGGAGCTGGCCGACACAGCTCGTACACACACCCCCCCGGATCTGTTTGTTGCGGATTGCACGCCCGAGCGTTTCGAAGGTCTCTTGGCTGATCGTCGGGCGTTCGATCCGGTCAAGGACGCCGCGGTCGATTATCGACGTGATTTCGGCGGCCATCTCGAAGTCTAGCTGGGTAATTCCCCGCGAGAAGTCGTCGGTGTCGGTCTGGAGCCCGAAGAAAAGCGCCGTCGCCAATGATTCGTCGATCCCCACATCGAGGGCGGTGAAATACTCGATGAGCATCGTACTCGTTGAGCCGATATCGCTTCGAACGTCGACGTATTCGGCCCCGACCGGGCCCGGCGAGGGGTGATGGTCGATGACGATATCGACCGGCGTTCGTTCGGGCAACTGGTCGTTGACACCCGGCAGGGAGTGATCGACCAGTGCGATTGCGTCGGATTCGATGACGGGTTCGGGATCGTCGATGTCGTGAAGCGCGAGATCGAGGACGTTCACGAGCGCGCGGTTTTCCTGATGGGAGATGTTCCCAAAGTAGTACGCGTCCGCGTCCACCCCGAACGACCGCGCGAGCCTCGTCAGTGCGATCCCGCTGGCGATGGCGTCGGGATCGGGGTTATCGTGGAGCAGTACCGCGAGCCGTCCGTCGATGTCCACGAGCAACCGCCGGAGATCCCGGGCTCGTCGGGCCGCCTCGCTGAGGACGGCCTCGTCTATGTGATCACCGAGTACCGCCCCTTGATCGACGACCCTATCGACCAGCGATTCGAGCGTCTCCAGATCGTCCTCGGTCGGGGCCTGACCGCTGTAGGCGACGATGGGAGTGCTCTCAAAGACCTCGGTCGCTGCCCGGGCGATGGCGACGTTTCGTTCCGGCGAGTCGGTGCCGACGAACACGCTCGCAACCGCCTCCTCTCCCTCGATCTCCCTGAGGACCTCCACGTCCGCCGGATCGGCGGCGGTGATCGTGACGCCCCGCTGGGGGAACTCCCGCTGTTCGGGGTCGGTCGTGACGACATGGAACCGTGGCTCCTCGTGTTCCCGACCGAGTTCCGCGAGCGCGTGCCCGACGGTGCCGGCCCCACACCCCAGTAGCAACCGAGACGGCATACACCACGGGTAGCCCACGCGGAAGCTAAAGCCTGCCGTCTCGAGACGATTCACCATCGGACCGCCGACTCGATCCACGAAAACGGTATCCGATCTACGCGAACAGCGCGCTCGCGGCGGCCTGAGCGGCATCGACGACCGGGAAAAACCCGGGCAACAGCGCGACGGTCACGACCGCCGCCGCGATGATCGCCACGTACAGTCCGAGGGGCTGATCCGAGACATCGACGCCCTCGCCCTCGACGGATTCTTCGACCCAGAGCGCTCTGATCAGCCGCGAGTAGTAGTACAACGACAGCGCACTCACCAGCGCGCCGACGGCGGCGAGCCACCAGTACCCCGCACCGATGGCCGCCGTGAAGAGGACGTACTTCGAGAGGAAGCCACCGCCGACCGGCATGCCGGCCAGGCTCCACAGGAAGACCGTCATCGCCACGGAGGCGATGGGGGCCTGCTCGGCGAGACCGTTGTAGTCTTCGAAGGTGCGCCCGACGCCCCAGTGTTCGGCAAGGGCGACGAACAGGAAGGCTCCGGTGTTCATGAAGGCATAGACGAACAGATGCATCATTGCCGCGCCCAACACGAGCGCGTTTTGCCCGCCGCCCAGTGCCGCGAGCCCGATCAGTGCGTAGCCCGCATGTCCCACGGAGGAGTACGCGAGCATTCGCTTGACGTTTTCCTGGATCGCGGCGGCGAAGTTGCCGATCAGCATGGTGGCGACCGCGAGCACCTGGAAGATCAAGACCCAGTCGATGCCCAGTCCGGCCATCACATCGAGCGGGAACGCCCCGGTGAACACCCGAAACGCGATGACGAAGCCCGCGGCCTTCGAGGCCGACGAGAGGAAGGCGCTGACGGGTGCGGGTGCGCCCTCGTAGGCATCGGGTGCCCAGAAATGGAAGGGCACCGAGGTGGTCTTGTAGGCGAATCCGCCGATCATCATCATCACGCCAAAGCCGAGCACGCCGGCGTTTCCGGTGTTGCCGACGCCCGCCGCGATGGCCCCGAGTTGCATCGAGCCGGTGGCGGCGTAGACGAGGCTGATCCCGTAGACGAAGATCGCCGAGGAAAGTGCCCCGATCAGGAAGTATTTCAATCCGCCCTCGACGCTGCCCCGGTTGCGCTTGAGAAACGCAACCAGCGAAAACGACGAGAGGCTCGACAGTTCGAGGCTGACGAAGACCATAATGAGGCTGTTCGCGCTGGCCATGATGGCCATGCCCGTCGTTGCGAGCACCACGAGCGAGTAGAACTCGCCCTGGTGGGGTTGGCTTGCGAGGTAGTCGTGGCCGGCAATGATGACCAGCATCGCCACGCTGGTGACGATAACCGTGAAAAACAGGCTCATCCCGTCGACGACGAGCTGGTCGGCGAGCAACGTGATCCCCTCGGGCTGGCCCACGCCACTGAGCAGATACCAGCCGGTGACCCCGAGCGCACTCAACACGCCGACCGCCGAAAACCCGGTGAGCCACTCGGCGCTCGTATCCCCGGGCTCGATACTATCGAGCAGGAACAACCCGACCGACGTGGCCGCCAGGATCACCACCGGTGCGAGCGTGATCCACGTCGAGGATTCGGTGACGGTGACCATCAGGCTCCACCTCCGAGTCCGACGATGGGAGCGACTGCGTCCTGAATCATGACGAAGATGGTGTCGGGGACAACGCCCAATAGGACGACCAGCCCGACCAACACGAACAGCGCTGCTATGTCGTGCATCGGTGCGCGTCCGACCTCGTAGTCAGTGTCGAGGTGATACGGGCCGAACAGGGTTCGCTGCATCGCAAACAGGTAGTAGCCCGCGACGATCACGATGCCGAACATCGCAACGGCGGTAAAGACCGGCGCGAACGGCAGCACGGCCGACTGGAACGTCCCGAGGAAGATCATGAACTCGCCGGCGAACCCGGCCATCAGCGGGAGGCCCATATATCCGAACGCCGCCGTGACGAACACGCCGGCGGTGACGGGCATCCGGTCGGCGATCCCCGAGATGTCATCGACCATTCGGGTGTGGGTCGCGTTGTAGATCACGCCGACGACCATGAACAACAGCCCCGTGAGCAGGCCGTGGGCGATCATCTGGAACGTCGCCCCGCCGATGCCGTACACTGTGAATGCGACCAGCCCGAGGATCACGTAGCCTATCGAGGAGATCGACGAGTAGGCGACGATCCGCTTCAGGTCCTGTTGGGCCAGCGCGACCAAGGCCCCGTAGATGACATTTACGATCCCGAGTATCGCTATCGGGACCGCGAGATCAGTCGCCACATCGTACAGCATCGTGAAGTTGAATCGCAACAGGGCGTAGGTCCCCATCTTCACCAACACGCCGGCGAGCAGGATCGACACCGGTGTCGGGGATTCGGTGTAGGCATCCGGCAGCCAGGTATGCAGCGGGAACACCGGCACCTTCACCGCGAAGCCGGCGAACATGGCGATGAAGGCGGCGGTCTTGAGCGTTCCGGCACTCACACCGCCGAGCCCGGTGAGTTCGCCGGCATGAAGCGCCTGGGCGATTGCGGGCATGCTGAACGACGATACCGCATCCCCGAGGCCGAACACCAGCGCCATGAACCCGATGAACATCGCCAGACTGGCGATGTTGGTGTAGACGAAGAACTTGATCGCGGCGTATTTCCTGCGCGGCCCGCCCCAGATACCGATCAGCAGGTACATCGGGACCAACGTGGCCTCCCAGAACACGAACCAGACGAAGAAATCGAGCACCGAGAAGACGCCGATGAGACCCGCCTCCGTGAAGAGTACCAGCCCGTAGAACTGCGACAGCCGCTCCTCGATAGGCGTCCACGCGCTCACGATTGCGAGCGGTACCAGTACCGTGGTGAGCAACAACAGCGGCAGGCTCACGCCGTCGAGGCCGACGAACCAGTTGATGGTGTAGGGATCGAGCGTGATCCACTGAATCTGCGTTCGGAAGGCGACGCTACCACCTTGGAGCAAGGCGTTGCCGCTTGCGGTGAACTGACTCCACATCAGGAGGCTTCCTGCGAGCGGAAGCAGGCTCGATACGAACGCGAGCCGTGGCGCGTACGTGTCGGGCGCGAGGAACACGACGACCGCCGCGAGAAGCGTCACCGCGATGAGTGCTTCGATCCACATTCAGAACCACCCTCCGTAGAGGCCGAAGACGATCAACAAGACGACCAGCGCGGTCGTGATGAGCGCGGCGTAGTTGGTGACGACGCCGGTCTGAAGCCGGCGGATCCGGTTGCCACCCAACAGGCTCACGCTACTCGCTCCGTTGACGACGCCGTCGACCACGCCCTGGTCGAAGGTGTCCCCGGCGCGGGCCACCCGCTGGGTGAGGTTCTCCGCGAACCAGACCTGATATTCGTCCTGATAGTAGTTGTTCACGAGTACGTCCTTCGCGTCGCCCAGCCGGTCGGTGTGTTCGTCAGGATCGGGACCGCTGTACAGTGTCCACGCCAGTCCCGCGCCGGCGATGGCGAGCGCAAACGTCACCACCGCCGGGATCAGCGGATTGATGCCGGCGTGGGTGACGCCGGCGAACTCCTCTGCGAGCGTCGTGTACGTCGAGGCCGAAAGCGCTTCAGGGCCGCTGTCGAGCCACGAGGCGAGGAACTCGACGTTCGCGCCGGTGAGTTCCGCGACCGGCGTCATGTTGACGAACCCGGCTACCACGGCGAGGACGCCGAGTACCACTAGCGGCAGCTTCATGGTCCAGCCTACCGACACCGGATGCTCAGCGTGGTCGCTTCTCGGCTCGCCGTGGAAGGTGAGCACCACCATCCGGAAGGTGTAAAACCCGGTGAAAAACACCGCAAGCAGTCCCATCGCGTACGCGAGCAACATCACCGGATCAGTGAAACCCGTCGCCAATGCCTCGTAGAGCACCTCGTCTTTGCTCCAGAAGCCCGAAAACGGGAAGATGCCCGCCAGCGCGAGCGATCCCGCGAGGAACGTCCAGTAGGTGAGGGGCATCTCCTCTTTCAGTCCGCCCATCTTCCACATGTCCTGATCGTGGTGCATGGCGATGATGACTGCGCCCGCACCCAGGAACAGAAGCGCCTTGAAGAAGGCATGCGTCATCAGATGGAAGGTCGCCGCGACGTAGCCCGCCGCGCCGAGCCCGAGCATCATATACCCGTACTGGGAGATCGTCGAGTATGCGAGCACGTGCTTGATGTCGTCGTTGACGACGCCCATGGTTGCGGCGAACAGCGCAGTAAACCCGCCGACGAAGGCGATGATACCGAGGGCGGTCGGGGAAAGCGCATAGAAGCCGTACATCCGCGCGACCAGATAGACGCCGGCGGCGACCATCGTCGCCGCGTGGATCAGCGCCGAGATGGGGGTGGGACCTTCCATCGCGTCGGGCAGCCACGTGTGCAGCGGGAACTGGGCCGATTTGCCGATCACGCCACCCAACACCAGTAACCCGAGGATCGTAAACCACGCCTGCGGGCCGTAGCCGAAGGTGTTCGCCGTCGCGTTGCCGGCGAGGACGGCCTCCGCCAACTGGGGGAACGATCCCTCGCCGGCGAACTGGGCGGTGCCGAACGTTGCAAGGATCCCCACGACGCCGATCAACAGGAAGTAATCGCCGAATCGCGTGATCAGAAACGCCTTCTTCGCGCCGCTTGCGGGGGCCTCCTCGCGGAACCAGAACCCGATCAGCAGGTACGAACACAGCCCGATGAGCTCGAAGAAGAAAAACGCCATCAGCAGGTTGTTTGCGAAGACGAACGCGAGCATGCTGAATCCGAACAGTCCGAGGCTGGCGTAGTACCGCCGAAGGCCGATCTCGCCCTCGTCGTTCATGTATCCGAGGCTGAAGATATGTACCGACAGCGCAACAAGCGAAACGATCACCAACATCAGCGCCGACAGCGGATCGATCAGTATGCCGAACGTCAGCGAAAGCGTCGTCTCGCCCGCGCCCGCCACCCACGTGTACAGCGTTTGATCGTATATTCGGCCGCCCGCGACCGCGAGCATGGCCCACAGCGAAAGCACGAGCGAACCGGCCGTTGCGATGATGCCGACCAGCCCGCCCTTCTTGGGGAGGTAGTTCCCCGCTACGAGCGCGATAACGAACGATGCGAGCGGGAACAGTGCGATCAGCGGTGCGTAATCGAACATTGCCATCGTGTCACCACCTCATGGTCGTCGCCCGAGTCACGTCCACGTCCTGGAAGTTACGATACAGCGTGAGGATGATACCGAGCCCGACCGCGACCTCCGCGGCGGCCAGTGCCATCACGAACAGCCCGAACGTCTGGCCCGTGAGATTGCCCCACTGCAACGAGAACGCGACGAAATTGATGTTCGCCGCGTTGAGCATGAGTTCGACGCTGATCAGAAACATCAGCGCGTTCCGGCGGGTCAATACGCCGAACAACCCAATACAGAACACCCCCGCCGAGAGCACGAGATACCACTGGACGGGCACGAGCATCTGGGTCGGCATCGGTGTGACCGGAATCATCGGTATCACTCCTCACCTCCCTGGGCCCGTTCACGTTCGGGGACAACCGCTTCGGGTTGTTCGTCGCCCTCACGGCGCGCGAGCAGGATCGCCCCGTCGAGGGCCGCATCGAGCACGATGGCGACCGTAAAGAACGCGGCGATGAATCCTTCGGCGGGCACGCCGCCGGCGTCGATGTTGAACAGCGCGTATCCGATGTTACTGACGATGCTCGCATCCGCCGGAAATCCCGTAGGGGCGGAAAACGATGAAGTGAGAAACGCCGCCGCCAGCAACACGAACAGTGCGACCGCCGCCAGCCCCGGCAGCAACTGCTTACCGGTCCGTATATCCGGTGTGTTAGTCGCCACGAGCCCCCTCCTCCGGTTCCGTGGTCGGTCGTCCCGATGGTCGTTCCGATCCGGTTTCGGTCGTCTCGTTTTGGGTTAACATTACGGCGAAGGTGATCAGGATCAACACCCCGCCGACGTACACGAGAACCTGCATCGTCGCGAGGAATTCGGCCTGCAATGTGACGTAGTGGATCGCAACGCTCAAAAGCGCTACCCCGAGCAACAGCGCGGAATGCCACACGTCCTCTACGAGGACGACGCCGAGGCTGCTTGCGAGCGTAATCCCCGCAAACAGCACGAACGTCGCTGTCTGTAGTACCATTGGTTCAACCCTCTCACGCGCGCCCTTTGAACATTTCGAGACGGGCGCGCTCACTACTCGTAATCGGCGAGGGCGAAGGCGAAGTCGATCCATCCACACTATTGGGTTCCACGACAACAGCCCTCAATCACCGCCAGTTGTCCAACCACTCCACGGTATTTATCATTTCACCGGGCGAATAGTACCGATCGATCTCCGCGACCGCTTCGACGGCGATCATCGGCTCCGCTACCAAGAACCGATGGTCAGTGTACATCACGATCCCCGCGTGACGTTTTCATCTGCCATACGAACGAAATCCCGGTCGTTGGTGAGGACGACAATCCCCTCGCTGGCACAGTCTTCGAGCAAGCGGTGATCGACGTTTTCCTGTCCGTGCCACTCCTGGGCTGTGAGCACGTCGAACCCGTTCGAACGAAGCACGTTCGTAAACACGCGAGGAACGTGTTCGTCGGCGAGAAATCGGAGCCGGGCCATCTACTGCGTGGTTTTCGTCGGGGCGTTCGACCGCTCGCGGAGTTCGTCTTGGAGTTCTTCGTCCTTCCGCCGGAGTTCCTCCATCTCTTCGGGGTGATTGTAGTAGTACGCCATCGCCTCGTGGACCTCCGCGAGCGTGATACCGAGTTGGTCGGCTACGTCTTCGACCCGTTGACCACCGAGTACGAGATCCGCGACGTGTAGCACGGAAATACGCCGTCCATCGAGGCGAGGATCGCCCCCAAGGATCTCTGACGTTTTGGTGATTGGCATACTATTCCATTGATTGCTCGGATACTAAAACCCCGTCCGCTCGGTAGTCGGACAATACTAATCCTTTTATTCGTAATCGACTTCGCCTTCGCCCTCGCCGACCCACGCCCCCCGGTCGGGTTCCCGGGACGCCAGCGGGTCGATGTCCTTGTACCACGGGACGTTTTTCAGCTGTTCTTTGTTGTACACCAGGTCGTCGCGGGTGTCGCCGGTGAACTCGAAGTTCTCCGTGAGTACGATCGCATCGACG
>CAYOFZ010000079.1:0-9957 GCA_964403315.1 uncultured Halobacteriales archaeon
CGCTCGGCCGGAGGATCCAGTATCCCCTCGGGTGAAAACGGCGACCCCTCGGCCAGTGTATTGAGCCACGTGACGGCGTCGTGCACCCGGAGTTTGAACCGGACGCTACAGGAGCGAAGCTCCGGCGAGTCGGGAAACAGCATCCCATCGAGATCGTGTTCCTCGTAGACCCGCTCGCGGTCGGGCCAGGGGTTGCCAAACGCCTGTAGACCGTGGAGGTTGCGTCGCAAGAACCCCTCGATCTGGTTGAGGACGGAACTCGTCCGGGGGCGATCCGGCGGGCGATGCTGCATGATGTCGGCGTCGAGTCGCTGGATCGCTCCGAGAAACGTCTCGGCGCTCCGGTGTTCGGGTGGCGTCCGGAGGTGCCACTCGATGAGCTCCCGATCCGCGCATAGAAACGATTCGAGGAACTGATCCGCCAGTTGCATGCGAAACGCCTTCGAGGGAAGGTTCTTGATGCCGAACGTACTCGGCAGATCATGAGGCCGTTCACAGCGGTCCCGACACCGATCTAGCTCCCGCTCGATCCGGTCTTCGAGAAACGCCCCAGGATCGCCGTCAGTGACTCCACAGGCATCGAGCAGTCGCCCGCTTTCGCCCATGATTCCGAGGCGTTTGTCCATGAGAAACTGGGCGGGATCGGGGTTGTCATCGAGCGAGGACAATCGCACCGACTTGTCGAACGCGCCGACGCGGTTTTTCGGGACGAAAAACTCCTTCAACAGCGAGTCGATCCCCCAGCCGTGATACATGGTATCGACGTTGGCGGTGTGTTCGACGCCGCGCTGGTGGATGTGGATCGACTCGCCGATCCCGTTGGTGTACCGGATCGTCCCGATGTCGGTGTCGAAGTACGCCTCATCGACGGGGAGCGTTCGATGCGAAGCACCGTACTGGTCGCTGAGTTTTCGCGCGACTCGGACCTCGGGGGCCGAGTCGGTGCCGACGGTATAACAGCACTCGATGTCGGGAATCCCGGCCAGTATCGTCCGTGAATCATAGCCTGCGCCCAACAGCAAACCCTTGCGGCCGGGGAGGTCGGCCCGCCGGGCGAGCGCACGCCGGAGCCGATCCGCGAGTTCGGCGGTGTAATCGAACGTCCGCGGGCGGTAGACGAACCGGTCGAGCGACACGGTGTCGTCGGCCCTGAGCACGCCATCAAAGGGGGTTCTGTGGACTTCCTCGAAGAGGGTCCGGTCGCCGAGGACGACGCTGATGTGGGCGAGTTCGAGCAGTGATTCCCGATCCAACGAGAGCGTCGGCACGGCCCCACACACGCGGGCGGCGTCGGTACCGAAGGTCCGCACGCCGGGAACGTCGGTGTAGAAACACTCCCACGACCGGATCGGGTCGGTATACACCGCCGCCTCGCCGCCGCCGGCTATCGCAACGAGATACGACCCATTGAGTGCCGAAATCGCGTTGGGCCCGCGTTCCCGATAGCGTTCGTACACCCAGCGGGCGGCGTTCTCGGTGGTCTCGGGGAGATAGACCTCACCCCAGATAACACAGATCCCATCGGACCCCTCGTAGGTCGCGCTTCGATTCGGAACGCCCAACGCAGGATCCCGAATCCCGACGGTGAGGGCGGCGCTCGAAAGGACACGGTCGAACGCCTCGGACGAGCGAACCCGCTCGAAGGCGGTCCGACCACCGAACACGCCGAATAACTCCTTTTGCATCATCCGTATTTCTCCGTGATGACCGTCCTGACACCGAGTTCCCGATAACGGGGGAAACGATGTCGCTGTGATTTGTAATTCTTCACTGAAAACATATAAATATTCTGTTGTAATGGTTCGATACAACAATCGATCTCATTCCAATCCGATGATACCTCAGGAGAGCGGTACTGTTATCCTTACGGTTGATACTGAATTGTCCGAAGCCGGATCGGCGTTGATAAAATTTACACGCGGCGATGAACCGGACCGCGCCGGAAAGCGATCCCTATCCGAACCTACTCGGCGATGGCGGCCAGGCGGTTGAGCGCGCCAACCGTCCGAAGCACGTCGGCGCTGTTCCCCGGATCGAACACGAGGTCGTCGGTACCGAGGACGTGTTCGAGGACGCCTTCGGAGGCGTGATCGGGGGCGGCGGCGATCCCCCGGCCCTCGCCGGCCCACTCCATCACCCGGAGGTCGCTCTTCGAGTCGCCCATCACCAGCGCGAACGGGTCGTCGATCCCCAACACGTCGAGGCCGCCCTCGACGCCGACGACCTTGTTGAGTTCGAGGCTGCCGATCTCGGCGGCGTCGCCCTCGTAGTAAGCGACCTCGATCCGCTCGAAGAGATCCCCCACCGCCGCGGGCAGGTCGGAGCCGGGTTCGGGGATCGCGCCCGCCCGTTCGAGCACGCCCCGGATCTCGGGATCGTCCGCGGCGTAGAAGGCGCGTGCCCACTCGCGGGTCCGGTCGGGGTCCTCGCCGGCGGTTTCCGCGACCGCCTCGGCCAGCAGATCGAGTTCGTACACCAGTGCGTCGTCGATGATCTCGACGGCGTTGGGGCTCCCTGTCTCGAAGTTGGGTTTCATGGTAACGTTGAACTCGTTGCCCTGGAGGTGACAGCCCCGCCGGAGTTCCTCGGGGGCCTCGCGCAACACCCGCGAGCGCACCCGGTCGAAGATCGCGGTGATCCCGTCGTCGAGTGTTTCGTAAAGCAGTCGTTTGGTGTCGGCACCGTGGCCGGGGGTGAACACGCCGGTGCCGGCCTCGTAGACGATTGAGAGGTTTCCCGAGTGGACGATCTCGCTGCCCAGCCCCTGGATCATGAACCCCTTGACGTTTTCGAGGGTCTGACCGGTACAGATCACGATGGGGATACCCGCCTCGTGGAAATCAGTCAACACCGCGAGCGTTTCGCGGGGGATCTCGTTGTCGGTATCGCCCGCCGAACGAAGCGTTTCGTCCACGTCGAGCACGAGGACGTTCACTTCCCGACCGTGCTTCGAGTGGAGATCGAGCGCGGTAAACGCCTGCTCGCGGGTGGCGTGTGCGGCGATCTCGGCGAAGGTTTCGCCGGCCTCAAAGGCCGACCGGATCTCCTCTTTCCGGCGGTCGAGTTCGTCGCTGGCGTCCTGCCAGTGTTCGAGGGCGACCCGCGAATCGACCGGCGGGAACACGTCGATGAAATCCTGGTACGCGCGCAGGGTGTCGGTCGGGAACTCGTCGTAGAGCCGGTACAGCTGGTCGTAGCGCTCCATACAGTCGGTGGCGGGCCGCTCGACAAAAACGTAAGCCTCGTATCGAAATTTACTCATGATTGAATAACTATTTTAGCCCTTCGATCCGATCCACCGATATGGATGCAGTTGCGGTTCGACGCGGCAAGGGGGAACCGAGCATGATCGATATACCGAAACCCGACCCCGACGAGAGCGAGGCGCTCGTACGAACCCTGCGGGTTGGCGTCGACGGCACTGACCGGGAAGTCATCGAGGGCGGTCACGGCGAGTTCCCCGCGGGCGAGGAGTACCTGATCCTCGGTCACGAGGCCGTCGGCATCGTCGAGGATCCGAACGGAACGGAGTTCGAAACGGGTGACGTGGTCGCTCCCACCGTTCGCCGCCCGCCCAATGGTACTAACGCCTACTTCGAGCGGGGCGAACCCGACATGGCCCCCAAAGGCGCGTACCATGAACGGGGCATCGTTGGTGCTCACGGATTCATGGCCGAGTACTTCACCAGTCCCGCCGAGTATCTCGTCGAACTCCCGCGAGAGCAAGCTCCCATGGGGTTTTTGATCGAGCCGATCAGCATCACCGAAAAGGCCCTCGAGCGCGCCCGTGCGGCCCAGTCGGCCTTCGAGTGGAATCCCGAAAGCGCAATGGTGCTCGGAAACGGCAGTCTCGGACTGCTGACGCTCGCGATGTTTGTACACCTCAATGACTTCGAGCGCACCTACTGTCTGGGCCGCCGGGATCGCCCCGATCCCACCATCGAGGTCATCGAGGATCTGGGTGCGACCTACGTCGATTCCCGGGAGACGCCGGTTCCCGAGGTTCCCGAAACCCACGAGGGAGTGGACCTGATCTACGAGGCGACCGGCTACGCGAAACACGCCTTCGAGACGGTCGAGGCGCTCGCACCAAACGGCGTCGGCGCGCTCGTGGGCGTGCCCGACCCCTGGGAGTTCGAGATCGACGGGGGAAGGCTCCACGAGGAGTTCGTCCTCCACAACAAGGCACTCGTAGGTAGCGTCAATTCGGGCGTGGGACACTTCGAGACCGCAAGCGAGACGCTCGGTGCCCTGCCCGAGGAATTCCTCGACGTACTAGTGACTGACATCTATAGGCTCGATGACCTGGAGGGGGCGTTCGCGGATGACGATACGACTATAAAAACCGCGGTCGAATTCGCCGCGTATGAAAAACGTTGACGACCTGATCGAGGACGCCGCCGAACTCACCCAGCGAGGGCTCTCGCGCGGCGAGATCGCGGACGAACTCAACGTCTCCCGGGAAACCGCGAGCTGGCTGGTCGAGCGGAGTGGGGCGGCGGACACCCAACCCACGACCACGGCCGAGCGGAGCAGTCCCGCCGACATCCACGTCGATTGGAGCGCCATCGGGCGCGACAGCGCCCGACTGTCGTACGTCGCGCGGGCGATGGCCGACCTCCTGCGAAAGGGTGGCGAGGAGATCGATCTGACCGTCGGCATCGAGAAGGCCGGAGCGCCCATCGCCACCATGGTCGGACAGGAACTCGATACTGACTTGTGTACGTACGCCCCGCGCAAACACCAGTGGGAGGAGGGCGACATGGCGGATCTGGGCGGGAGCTTCTCGCGGAACTTCGCGGCGATCCGCGACCGCGAGTGCTACGTGGTCGACGACACCATCACCAGCGGCACGACCATGCGCGAGACCATCGACGCCATCCGCGAGCAGGGCGGCGAACCCGTCGCCTGCGTCGTGCTCGCCGACAAACAGGGCGTCGAGGAAATCGACGGCGTGCCGGTCTATTCGCTGGTGCAGGTCATTCCCGTCGGCGGCGACGAGTAGGAGCGGGCGGGGCGGAAGGGCTTTTGAGCCTCCGCCGACTACAGGGTGATATGACGTTCCAGCCCAACCAGGGACTGTCCCAAGAAGAGGTCAGCGAACGCGTGGATCAGGCAATCGAGGACAACGACGTGGTGCTGTTCATGAAGGGCAACAAGATGATGCCCCAGTGTGGGTTCTCCCAGCGCGCGGTGAACCTGATCGACCAGCACCGCGAGGACGTCGAATGTGTCGATACTCTCGACTCCCTCGACGAGTATCGAAGTGCTCTCGAAGCTCATAGCGGCTGGGAGACGATCCCCCAGACCTACGTCAACGGCGAATTCATCGGCGGTAGCGACGTGCTGGCCGAAATGGACGAACGCGGCGAACTCGAAGCGGCGCTGGCGACCGAATAGGGTCGCACGGTTGTAGTACTGGGGGATGAATCATATATGCGTGGAGGGCGTATAGATACCTGTCCGGGCGCGTAGTGGGCCACCCGGTTACCGGCTGAGATACACGATCAATCAACTATGTCAGGGAGCGTATATCACCTTCATTCGACACTGGAACTGCCCCTCGAAACAGTCGACGAGTACTTCGAGAGCGACCCCGACTTGCCCGAGGAGATCGAGGACATCGAGGTCACACGGCGCAACAACACCCTCATCATCAAATCCATCGCGAAGGACGGCACCGTCAGCAAGTACACGCCGACCGCACAGCTGAAAGCGAGCGTCACCGAAACCCGGGTCTACGAGGAAGAACCCGAACCCGGCCCGGGCGCGCCGCCAGCCTGGGGCGAAGAGGAAGAGGAAATCCCCTCCGAACTCGTCGAGTTCGCCGCGTTCAAGGGCGACCGCGAGACCGTTCTCCAGAACACCGCCCTCCAGTTCCCGATGTTCGAGGTGCTCTGTGACCTCGCAACGCGGGCCGAAAAGGGCACCCTCACCGCCATCGCCGAACGCGACGGCGACCTCGAAGCCACCAAGATCGTCGACGGCGAGAAACGCCCCGCCACCGTCGAGGTCGTCGAGGGACCCAACTCGGAAACCACGAGCAAAAACGGCATCAACTGGCGCGACAACAAATTCATCACCTGATCGAACCGGGCGGACGGGTCGAGGCGTGTCACCATATCCCGTAGCAGGTCGTAAGCCACTTGTATAGTCTAATTAGATCTCATTACTGTAGCCATGTCCGAAGACTTCCCCGACTACCTCGACGTCGATTACGGAGACGGCGAGGGCGAGAACCCCGAGGACTACCCGACGCTCGACGCAAAAATCGAGAAGGCCGTCGACATCACACGAGAAGGTCTCGAAAAATACCGAAACCCGGCGGTGATGTGGACCGGCGGCAAGGACTCGACGCTCACCCTGTATTTCATCAAGGAGGTCGCCCGGGAGTTCGATCTCGAAGTCCCGCCCGCGATCTTCATCGATCACTACCAGCACTTCGACGAGATCCACGACTTCGTCGACAAATGGGCCGACGAGTGGGACCTCGACGTGATCTACGCGCGCAACGAGGACGTTGGCGCGTACGCCGAGGCCGAGGACCTCGAACCCGGCGACGATATTCCCGTCGCGGAACTCAACGATCAGAACCGCCACCACGTCCGGGATCTGCTGGAATACGAGGAAGACGACTTCCCGTTCCTGCTGGATACCTACGTTGGCAACCACCTGCTGAAGACGGTTGCACTCAACAACGCCCTCGAAGAGAACGACATCGACGGCGTCATCTCGGGCGTGCGCTGGGACGAACAGGAAGCCCGCGCCGACGAGACCTTCTTCAGCCCGCGCCACGACCCCGATATCTACCCACCCCACGACCGCATCCAGCCCATCATCCAGTTCGACGAGTCCGCCGTCTGGGACGCCTTCTGGTACATCGTCGTCCCGGAAACCGTCGAGGGCTATCCCGAGGAGGGGTACGTTCCACAGGACTACGACGACCTCCCTGAAGGGATCACCCAGGAGGACATCCCCGTCTCGCCCAAATATTTCGAAGGATTTCGCTCGCTCGGCAGCGAGGTCAGCACGAAAAAGAGCGAAGAGGAACCCGCGTGGCTCCAAGATCTCGATAACACCACCGAGCGTGCCGGTCGCGCCCAGGACAAAGAAGACCTGATGCAGCGACTGCGGGATCTCGGCTACATGTAGAACCTTTTACGACGCTTTCGACCCCCGGCATCCGAGGCCGTTCGTATCGTCCGTGTTCGAAACGGCTATACGTTTTTAGGATGGCCTAAAAACTATGATGGCGGATACTGCCCGACGCGAGCTACCGACTCGTCGGGAATACGTACGCGGCAGTGCGGCGGTCGTCGGCGGCGGACTGCTCGCCGGCTGTACGAGTAGCGGTCCCGGATCGTCGTCCAATGGGACGGGAGCCAATTCCTCGGCAGACAACAGCGACCCCATCGAAGTGACGATGGCTCCGATGGGATCCGTCGGGTTCGATACGGTTCCCGAGAACGTGTTTACCGTCTTTCCACAGTACGCGGATATGGCGGTCGCACTCGGCTACGGTGATCGTGTGAGCTCCATGTTTTCGACCGAGATGGCCGGGACGACGATGAACCACTATTACGCCCGGCTTCCGGGAGTCTCCTTCGAGTGGGGCGATCTCAGGAACCCCTGGAAAAACGGCCTCCCCAAAGAACGCCTGTACGAACTCAACAGCGACATCCACTTGGTCGATCCGGCGTACGTCACCACCCTGGAAAACTGGTCACGATCCGACATCGAAGAGATCAGGACGAACCTCGGTCCCTGGTTCGGGAATTTCTACAGCGGTACCCACGAACAACCGCCGTCCTCGTATGGGGGTAACTACCAGTACTACACGCTCTGGGAGCTGTTCGGGAAGATCGCGGCGGTGTTTCGGGAACGAAAGCGCTACGAGGCGCTCGCCGGGATCCACACCGACCTGATCGAGACGATCAGGGAAAACCTGCCGCCGAAAGACGAACGCCCGACGGCCGTGCGCGTCACCAAGCGCGACGAGGAGTTTTACACGTACCACCTCAACAAGCCGGGCTACTGGCTCGCGGACACCCGCCCGCTGGGGGCAATAGATGCCTTCACCGAGGAGGACTGGTCGAACCTCTGGGGGACCGTCGGCTACGAGACGATGCTCGAAGCCGACCCCGACGTGATCCTCCACCTCTGGGGGTTCGGGCCGAACTACGACATGAAGAATATCCGGATGGACCTCCAGTCTCATCCCATCGGTAGCCAGCTATCCGCGGTCCAGAACGACCGCGTCTATCCCGCCGGAATGCGCTATCAGGGCCCGATCATGAACCTCTTCCAGCTCGAAATGGGGGCCAAACAACTCTATCCCGATGTGTTCGGACAGTGGCCCGAGTACGTGGACGGCGAGCCGTATCCGGAGATCCCCGAAGGCGAACAGCTGTTCGACCGCGGACGACTCTCACGGATCATCAACGGGGAATTTTAGGATCTCGGTAGATCGTTCACCGCAGTTCAATTCGGTTCGCATCAGTTTACCGCTGCATCGTGCGGTACTGGCCGTGTTTGACCCCGAGCGCGAGCATGATGAGGCCGAACACGACCATCGAGGGCAGCACCATCATCAACACGGTCCCGGTGCCCATCATCGGTATCGTACCGATAACGCCGATGGCGATCAACACGACGAACGCCGCCGCCGTCTTCCCGAGATCGAACTCCATGTATATGGATTCGGCTCGGTGAGAATAAGCGTTCCCGTCTCGGGCGGGATTCGATTATCTTCGTCAGCTGACGTCGTAGCGGACGATCTCCTCGGAACGACAGTTGGGACACCGTTCGGTACCGGCATCGACGGTCGTCCCGCAGCGCCGACACTCCAACACGACGGGTTCGGTGTCCGCGAAGTGTGTCCGCACCGTATCGATGAGAGACATGTGTATCGCCTTCTGGCTACTTCGGCCTAATAATCGTTTATATCTCTGCATGGTCGCACTACCGTGTGGAGTTGCCGACTTACCACGGGGCGAACCCCGGATCGACCGTTCGTTCCTCGCGGTCGATCCCGTCGATGGCCTGTACGTCCTCGGCGTCGAGGTCGATTCCGAGCGACCCCCAGTTGCCCCGGATGTGCTCCTCGCCGGTAGCTTTCGGGATCGACGGGATCCCTTTCTCGCGGAGCCACGCGAGGCTGACCTGGGCCTCGCTCGCGCCGTGTTTTTCCGCGATAGATTCGAGTTCGGGTACGTCGAAGACTTCCCCACGGGCCAGCGGCGAGTACGCGACGACGGGCACGTCGTGTTCCTCGCCGTAGGATCGCAGGGTTTCCTGCTGGAGCAGCGGATGGCACTCGACCTGGTTTGCGAAGATCTCTATGTCGCTTGCCTCCCGGGCGGTATCGAGCTGTTCGGGCTGGAAATTCGAGACGCCGACGTGTTCGACCGAGCCCTCCTCGACGAGTTCTTCGAACGCCCCGAAGGTCTCCTCGGGGTCATACTCGCCGGTGGGCCAGTGGATATACAGCAGATCCACCGCATCGATCCCGAGTTTATCGAGACTGTCGTGGGTGGAATCGACGACATCGTCGTACGAGAGGTTCGAGGGCGCGACCTTGGTGGCGAGAAACACCTCCTCGCGGGGCACGTCCGCGGCGTCGATGCCCTCGCCGACGCTTTCCTCGTTGTTGTAGTCCTGGGCGGTGTCGATGTGTCGGTACCCGGTTTCGAGCGCGGTGCGGACGCTTTCCGCACATTCCTCGGGATCATTGTTTTGCCAGGTTCCCAGTCCGAGAATCGGCATCCCCTTCACCGTCGGAACGTCGCCACTGGTCGATTGAGCCATATCCGGACGGTGGGCCCAGCCCGGCATAGACGTTTGGAATGCGGCCAGTCTCCCTGTCGGCCCTGAAACCCGCTGCGCTTCATAGCTGTGGAATCGGAAGGTCCGCTATGCCAACGGACGCGCAAGCGGGGTGGCGGCGACGGGATCTAC
>CAYOFZ010000080.1:0-9755 GCA_964403315.1 uncultured Halobacteriales archaeon
AGGACGTCGGCGTCGATCTCCTCGCAGAGGCGCTTGTAGATGTTGAACACCTCGCCGGTGTTGACGTTCTGGACGCCGTTCTTCTCGAGCAGGATGATCGAGAACAGCACGAGCTTCGACTGGGTGGGGAGGGTGCGGACCACCTCGACCACGCGGTCGAGTTCGATCTTCTCCTGGGCCTTCCGGACGTGGCCCTCGCTGACGCCCTCGGCCTGATCGCGCTCGGCGAGTTCGCCCGCGGTCCGCAGGAGGTCGAGCGCGCGCCGGGCGTCGCCGTGCTCCTGGGCGGCGAACGCCGCACACAGCGGGATGACGTCCTCGGTGAGCGCGTCGGCCTTGAACGCGATGTCCGAGCGGTGCTGGAGGATGTCCCGGAGCTGGTTCGCGTCGTAGGGCGGGAACACGATCTCTTCCTCGCCGAGTGACGACTTGACGCGGGGATCGAGGAAGTCGGTGAATTTGAGGTCGTTGCTGATCCCGATGATCGAGACTTTGGAGTTGTCGAGTTCGGAGTTCATCCGCGAGAGGTTGTAGAGGGTGTCGTCGCCGCTTTTCTCGACGAGTTTGTCGATCTCGTCGAGCATGATCACCACGACGCGCTCGCGGTAATCGACCGCGTCGAAAAACTCCCGATACACGCGGTCGGTCGGCCAGCCCGTCATCGGGACGGGAGCCATGTCCTCGCGTTCGGCTTTGAGGTCCTCGATGCGGGCGTCGAGGTCGGCAAGGGTGTCGAAGGGAGTGGCTTCGAGTGCGGCGGAGCCGTCCGCGACGGCTTCGCGCAGATCCGCAAGGTCGTTGAGGCGGCGTTCAGCGTGCGCTTCGTTTTCCTCGATGAACTTGTTGGCCAGCTGGGCGAGGACCCGATACTGGGTGTCGGTCACCTCGCAGTTGATGTATTCGACCTCACAAGGCACGTCGTATTTCTTCGAGGTACCTTCGAGTTCTTGGCTAACGAATTTCGCGCTCGCGGTTTTGCCGGTACCGGTTTTCCCGTAGATCAGGATGGTTGAGGGGGTCTCGCCACGGAGGGCGGCGACGAGGATCGTCGCCATCCGGTTGATCTGGTCGGATCGATGGGGGAGTTCCCGGGGCGTGTACGACGGCCGAAGCACCTCCTTGCTCTCGAAGATGGGTTCGCCTGAAAGCAGGTCGTCGAACAGCCCCTGGGATTCCGTCGACTCGTCGTCGAGGACCTCTTCGACATCGATGGCGAACCCGCGGTCGGGCGGCTCGTCGGTCGGTCGGTCGTCGGATGGGGAGTCGTTGGCAGGCATGGTTCGTGCAAGGGTGGTTTCGATGGGGGATCATCGACCCCCTCGTTTCACGTGGAGGATGACACGTGTACGCGGAAATAACTACGTAGAACCGTCGGATACACCGAATAGGGGGAATTGGACTGATACCCGAATGCAGTTGATGCAGACGAACCCAAGGTCACAGAAGATATTAAAACTGTCTTTCCGATCTCCCTGGGAGAACGTGATAGATGAGAATAATTATCCAAATACTGAGAGGAATGCAGGGCCGCCCCCCACCCCTTCGTTTCGAGTGGAACTGCGAAAAGAGGGGGTGGGGGCCCTCCCCCACCCCCTTCTAGAAAAGGAAAACTACTAAGTAACTACTATAGAAACAATATCCGTAAAGCAAGAATAGAAATTATTTCTAGTTAGTGCACTAGTATAGTAAACACTAATCTAGATGGATTCAATCTGATTTCGGAACACCCCCACCCCTTCGTTTTCCGTTTCCACTCGAAACGAAGGGGTGGGGGTCAATTCCAACCGAACTACTGTGGAATCATGTATTCTTCCTCCCCGATCTATCGTTTACCCCGCTCCGAGGTGATGTAAACTATCCTATCTATGTCTGACGCGGGGCTTAAGTAATCTTGGCTACTCGTTTCCGCGCATGGACGCGCCCGTTTCGGGTCTGGAGGACAATGGGACTAGTCACTAATATCAGAGACAGTATCTCACGCATGGCGGATCGACTTTTCGCTACCGATACCCAGCGACGGATCGGTATTTATGGCCCGCCAAACGCCGGCAAGACGACGCTCGCAAACCGGATCGCCCGCGACTGGACCGGCGACGCGGTCGGCCCGGAGAGTCACGTTCCCCACGAAACCCGGCGCGCCCGCCGGAAGGAAAACGTCGAGATCAAGCGCAACGGCAACTCGGTTTCCATCGACATCGTTGACACACCGGGGGTGACCACGAAGGTCGATTACAACGAATTCCTCGACTACGACATGGACGAAGACGACGCCGTCCGCCGCTCGCGGGAGGCCACCGAGGGCGTCGCCGAGGCGATGCACTGGTTGCGCGAGGACGTCGATGGCGTGATCTACGTCCTCGACTCGACCGAAGACCCCTTCACGCAGGTCAACACGATGCTCGTGGGCATCATCGAGAGCCAGGACCTGCCCGTCCTCATTTTCGCCAACAAGATCGACCTCGACGAGTCGAGCATCCAGCGCATCGAAAGCGCCTTCCCCCAGCACGAAACCGTGCCGCTGTCGGCGCTGGAAGGCGAGAACATGGACGAAGTCTACGACAAGATCGCGGAGTACTTCGGGTGATTCGATGGCGGAGATACAAAACGCCGGCGACGATGGCATCCAGATCGACCTCATCAGCGGCGAGCGCATGGCTGACCTCACGAGCATGGAGAAGATCCGCATGATCCTCGATGGCGTTCACGAGGGCAACATCGTCGTCCTCGAGGAGGGGCTTTCCCCCGACGAGGAGTCGAAACTGATCGAGGTGACGATGAGCGAGATCAACCCCGACGGGTTCAACGGCATCGAGATCGAGACCTACCCCACGTCCCAGACGGACAGCGGGGGATTACTCGGACGGCTGATGGGTAAGGAATCGAACACCAAACTCACCGTGATCGGGCCGGCAAACCGGATCGAAACCCTCCACAAAGACGAGACGCTGATCAGCGCGCTCGTCTCACGGCGGTAGTATAACAGATGCCTCACCAGTGTACCGACTGCGGCCGCGTCTTTCCCGACGGCTCAAAGGAGATGCTGTCGGGCTGTCCCGACTGTGGCGGCAACACGTTCCAGTTCCTCCCCGAGGACTCGGCCACCAGCGAGGAGTCGACGGCCGACTCCGCGACTCCGGAACCGGAATCGGCGGGTGCGACTGACGCGACCGAGGAACCCGCCGGCACCCGCAACGCCGAGGACAGCGCGCAGGCGGCAGCCCGGTCCTCGGTCGTCGATACCGATGACCTCCCTTCGACGGAGTCCGAACCCGATTCCGCGCCCGAAGCCGACGACGAAGCGGATCTCACCCGGCTGCGCGACGAACTCAACGATCAGTTCGAGAGCATAACCATCGTCGATCACGGCCAGTACGAACTCGACCTGATGGAACTCTACAACCGCGAGGAGCTCATCATCGCCCTCCGGGAAAACGGCCGGTACGTCATCGAGATGCCCGAATCGCTGCGGGGCGGTTCCGAAAACTGACAGCGGGGTCGTCACCGGGTTGATCTCCCTCGTTTCGCCTGCAATCCACCAGCGGTTGACTCTTCTCCGTCGGCGGTGGATTTTAAGCGCCCGGATCACCTTTCGGGGCACATGAACCAATCGACCCTGATCGTCGTGGGAACGATCGCGATTTCGGCGGTGCTCTCGGCCATTCTCATCGCCGGGTACGTGTTCGGATAGATGTTCGAGGAACGGGCGCTTTCCCCCGCGCTGGATCGCGTACGGGAAGCGCATGCACCGGGCGCGTTCGTCCTCGACTGCGAAGCCGATTTCGAGACGCTCCCGCCGGACGCGCTCGACGAGCTGGCGCTGATCACCGACGATATCTCCCCGGCGAACTACCCCGACGACTGGGTGCCCGAGTCTGCCCCCGAAATCCTTCATCGCTACGCGGGTCCGGACCTCGTGATCGGCACCCCCGGCGCGGGTAGCGTCGCGTGGACCACACAAACCAAGCCGCCGATCTGTTTCGTCAAGGCCCGCGTCGAGGGCGTTCCCGAGTCGTTCGTCGACTTCCTGATCGCCGAGGCGTTGGTCGAGATCGGCCTCGACCTGCCTGAGGGCTTTCTCGGGTTTTTCGAAGAAGAGTACCCCGCCCTCGCCCGGGCAGTGCCGCTCGATCCCAACAGCACCTACCAGATCGCGAACGCCCTCTATACGGGCTGGCGGGGTCTACACACCCGCGAGGTCTTCGCCGAGTGGGACGACGCGGAGCCGACCCTCCACGAGGCGTGGGTCGATGCGGGCGAGCGCCTCGAACCCCGGTTGTCGAACCTTTCCTCCGTCGTCGCCACTGGCGAACTCGACTTCGCGGAGGCGACCGAACTCGCGTGTGGCGCGATCAAACACGGCCGCGACCTGCCCGCACCCTTCGACCCGCTGGATACCCACGCCTACCGGGAACATGGCGCGGCCTTCGCGGTGCGGTGGGCCGAGAAGACCTTCGAAAAACTGGCGGAGTGATCAGAACTCGCAGGTGACGGTCCCGTCGGCATCGAGATCGACCGTCCCGTCGAAGAGGTCGATATACGACCGGGTCGTCTCCTCGTCGTGGACCTCCTTCGAGAGGTGGAACAGCCCGACCGCGTCGTGTTCGTCGAGCAGGTCGAGCAACTCGACCATCGCGTCGTAGACCGCGTCGGCGTCGGCGTAGTAACTGAGTTCGGTCACCGAATCGACGCTCACCCGGACCTTGCCGTCGTGGGATTCGAGGAATTCCCGGGTTTGCTTGAGGATGCCATCGAGATCGTCGGGCGCGGAAACGTAGTGGATGTTCTCGGTGCTTCGCCGGGAGTAGCCCCGCTCGACCGAGAGGGCGTCGAGGATCTCCGCGCAGGACTCGTCGACGTCGTAGTAGTCGAGCTTCTGTTTGACCTCGCGGGCGGTGGTTCGGGTGGAGATCACCAGGAAGTGGTCGGTGTCGGTCGCCAGGAAGTCGGTGTCGATGCGGTCGGTTTCGCCGGTGCTCGGATGGAGCAACAGGACGCCGGTGCCGCCAGGGATCGTCTCGGGGGCCCCCTCGATGGCGAGCGTGTAATCCATATCGCCACACCGATTGGGCCGGACTTAAGCCTGCGGATGCGGGCCCGTCCGAACGGTTTTGCCCCTGCCGGCGGTAGCGTTCCTATGAGCGTCCGCGCGGAGTTCAACGCCTGGGCTGCGGAGGGCCGCGACCGAGGCATGGAAGAGCGCCACTGGCACACTGCAAAACACGCGCTCGCGCGCATGCCCGTCGAGGCTGGCGATACCGTCTTCGACCTCGGCACCGGATCGGGGTATGCGCTGCGGGCCTTGCGCGAGACGAAGGGTGCGGGCCGGGGCTACGGGCTCGACGGTTCGCCCGAGATGGTCCACAACGCCCGGTCGTACACCGACGACCCCGACATCGCCTTCCTCGTAGGGGATTTCGATGACCTGCCGCTCGCAACCGACAGCGTGGACCACGCCTTCTCGTTCGAGGCGTTCTATTATGCGGACGACCCCCGCCACACCCTCGACGAACTCGCGCGGGTACTCAAGCCCGGTGGAACCTTCTTCTGTGGGGTGAACTACTACGAGGAAAACGTCCACTCCCACCGGTGGCAAGACCGCATTTCGGTCGAGATGACCCGCTGGTCGCGCGCGGAGTACCGCGAGGCCTTCAGGGAGGCGGGCTTTCACGTCGCCGCCCAGGACAACATCCCCGACCGCGAGGTCGAGATTCCGCCCGCCGAGGAGTTCCCCACCAACGAGTGGGACACCCGCGAGGCGATGATCGAGCGCTACCGCACCTACGGTACCCTACTCACTGTCGGCGTCGTTCCGTAACTCGCATTCCACCGGAAACGATCCCTCGAATTTCGGGAAGCCTCGATCCACCGCGGTTCGATTCCGGGTTTACCACCAAAACCGACGGGCGGCTCGACGGTGATCGTCCGCCGTATTCTTCATTTTAATTTTCAATAGAGTCTCGGATGGCGAAAACACGGATGCGGAAAATTCACAACCCCACCGTTTCCACTGGAAATCATAGCCACAGCACCCAGCCGGCGATCCGGGGTGTGAGAAACGCCTCGACGAATCCCGCGAGCACGAACGCGACCGCGAGCCCGACGAGCACCCAGAACGCTCGCCGTAGCTCCCCGGCGACGCGCTCGTCGTCGATCCGATCTTGGGCGCGTCGCCACGCGACCCCGCCGAGATGCAGGCCCAACGCCCCCGAGATCGCCAGCGCGGGCACCTCGATCAACGCGTGGGGGACGACCAGCGCGGCGACGACCGCGAGATTCGCGCTGATTCCGGCGATGAGGCCGACGACCGCGCCATTAAAGAGGAGGTTCACGACCGTCGGGATCCCCAGCGCCAGTCCCGCGTAGGTCTGGCCGACCGCGACGAGCCAGTTATTCGCGGCGATCATGGTGAACGTTCCAATCGGGAACGCCCCGAACACTGCCGTCGGATCCTCCGGTGCCGGCGTGGTGAGGGTGAGTCCACCGGTGGCGTAATAGCCCCCGACGGTGCCGACGCCGAACAGCGCGAGGCCCAGCGCGGTCAATCCCGGCGTGCGTTTTGTGAACACCCAGAACACAGATAGGGTCGTTCGTCCCGCCTCGCGGAGGCGATCACGGACCGGACGGCGCTCGCCCGAGAGTATTGGAACGGCCTCGATGCGCTCGCCGCCGGCGTACAGGCCGGTCTTGAACAGCCCCAGAAACGGCGTGGCCACGAGCACGCTCAGCAGGCCCGCGATTTGGGGTCCGCCGAAAAAAGACAGCACGGCGGTCGCCGCCGTGACCGCACCCGAGATCCCGATGGCGATGACGACATAGACCACGAACGCGCCCGGTCGGCGGCGGATGAATCGTGCACCGGCCTTCAGGCCGCCGACCGTCCTGCGGTCGTCGACCACCACTGCCTGTGGCGCGAACACGAACACGGCGGCGATTGCGAGTACGGCGAGTAGCCAGACCGGGGCCAGCAGCGCGGCAATGCCCGCGGCGAGCAGGCCGACCTCCCCGGCAGCTACGTAGACGCTCGCGGCGACGAACACGACGAGGCCGTAGATCACCGTCACGAGCAGGTAGAGGCCGTATTCGAGCAATCGCAGGCCGACGAACGGCCGGGCGTCACGGATCGCTCCCGAAACGCCCGCGACCAGTGGCGTCCGACCCTGGAGGGCGGCGTACACCGTGTGGATCTGACCGGCCCCGACGACCGCCTCGACCAGAACGAAGACGAGCACGCCCAACAGTATCGACCCGCCCGCGAGCGCGACCACGCCCGGCCCGAGCAGGGCATCCATCGCCGCGTTGAGTTGATCGACGGGCAGCGTTCCGGAATCGACCGCCGCGGGATCGTCCGGCACCGTGGCGGGGTCGATCCCCCGGAGAGCATTCCCGAACGCGGCGAGCCGGCCCTGGGCGCGCAGCCACAGATACGTACAGAACAGCCCCACGAGCGGGATCGTCCGCGCTACCGTGCCGACGCTCCGACCGATGAGGTACGCCGGCAGGATTGCGGCGGGATGGGTCAGAAATGCCGAAAGAGCGCTGTCGAGCGAGTCGCTGACCTTCATATCAGGTAGCCGTCCGGTGTTCGCATAACGATTGCGACCGCGTTTTCCGGTTAGTGAACGTTTTCCACGCTCGGGGAGCGAGTCGTGGTGTGCTCAGGTCGCTCAGGTCGAACCCGCTTCGCTATCGGTGGCTCCTGTGGGGGATGCTGTCGGTGTCGTTCCTGCTCGTGAACCTCTATCGGCTCTCCTCGGCGGTGCTCGCCGAGCAGCTGATGATCGTCTTCGACACGACGGGCGCACAATTGGGCACGCTCCACGCCTCGTTCTTCTATATCTACGCGGTCATGCAGATCCCGTCGGGCATCCTCGCCGACCGACTGGGGCCGCGCTACACCGTGACCGCCGGCGCGCTCGTGATGAACGTCGGCGTGCTCTGGTTCGTGGCCACGGAGTCGTACGCCGCCGGCTTTCTCGCCCGGACCCTGATCGGCCTCGGGGGGAGCGTGATCTTCATCTCGATCCTGCGGTTCTGTGCGAACTGGTATCGCACAACCGAATTTGCGACGATGAACGGGATGACGCTCGCGGTATCGGGGGTCGGCGGGATTCTCGCAACGACGCCGCTCGCGCTCGCGGTGACGGCTATCGGCTGGCGCTCGACGCTCGGAATCCTCGCCGGGGCGGGACTGGTCGCCGGCGGCGTCGCGTTCGCGGTGGTCCGGGACTCGCCCGAGGACGCCGGCCTCCCCTCCATCGACGGCGTCCCCCGGCAGGCGACGATCACGTTCCGGGAGGCCGCGGGGTATGCTGTGAACGTGTTTCGGGATCGGTTCGCGTGGGTGATCGGCGTCATGTTGTTCTGTTCGACCGGGCTGAACCTCACGCTGTTCGGACTCTGGGGGGTTCCGTACGTCGTCCAGACCTACGGCGTCTCGATCACCTACGCCTCGGCGTTCACCCTCGCGGGCAGCGCCGGGATCGTGGTCGGCCCGCCCGCCATCGGCTGGCTCTCGGACCGCCTCGAACGCCGGACGAGCCTGATGATCGCCGGCGGCGTGGTGTACGCGGTGGGACTCGCCACTATTGCGGTCGTCGGCGACCCGCCGCTCGCGCTCGTCGGGATCGTGTTCTTCGTGACGGGGAGCCTGATGGGGGCGTTCGTCCTCAGCTACCCGATCATCAAGGAGCGCCACCCCGCCAGCGCCAGCGGCGTGGCGATGGGGACCATCAACGCCGCGGCGTTTCTCGGCGCGGCCGTACTCCCTACCGTGATGGGCTGGGTGCTCGACACCTACTGGACCGGCGAACTCGTCGACGGCGTGCGTGTCTACACCCAGACGGGGTACAGAATCGCTTTCGGAATCGCCGCGGGCTGTGGATTGGTAGCACTGTGCTGTACGGTGTGGCTCCACCTCCGGGTCGACTCCTCACATCAGTAGCGATACCGCGAGCCCGAGCAACACGACCCCCAGCGCGAGTTTCAGCCGCCCGGCGTCGATCCGGTGGGCGAGCCGCCAGCCCACCCCGACCCCGGCGAGGTAGGTCCCCGCGGTGAGGAAGACCAGCGGGAAGACGACCGCATCCCGGAGCAGGTAGTTGAGCGTGGTGAACAGGGTGATGAATACGACGATAACCTGCGTGGCCGCCACCGCCGCGAGCATCGGCACGCCGACGAGTACCATTCCGGGGACGGTCAGCGCGGCCCCGCCGATGCCGAGCAAGCCGGCGAAAAACCCGATGACGAGGCCGATCCCTCCGAAGGCTGCCAGTCCCGCACCGCGTTCGTCAAGGTCGAACGCCGGTTCAAGATCGCGGTACTCCCGGTAGATGATCACGCCACCGATGACGGCCAGGAGCGCGGCCAGTACGACTCCGAACAGCGCCCGCGAGAGGTGGGCGTTCGCGCGCACACCGATGACGGTGCCCGCGACGCTGGCCGTCCCGATGACGCCCGCGAGCCGCCAGTCCATCTCGCCCGAGCGGACGTAGGCGACGCTGCCCAGCACCGCGCCGGCGGTGAAGGTGGCACTTGACGTTCCGGCGATCTCGGGACTCGACAGCGCGGTAAGCGAGTACAGCCCGACGGTGACGAAGATCCCGCCGGGGCCGATGGTGGCAACGACCACCCCACCGAGAAACGAAACGACCGCGAGCGCGACCAGCACACCGACACCGAATCCAAAACTCATCGGATCGGAATACCGCCGCCCGCGTGTTGATCGTTCCCCTTGCAGGCGAGCGGATCGCCCGTTT
>CAYOFZ010000081.1:0-9628 GCA_964403315.1 uncultured Halobacteriales archaeon
ACCGTCGCGGGTTATAGAAGTTGAGAAACTGCGACGAGTCGTTTTTCCTCGCCCGTGCTGTAGACCCGCTATGACACGCTTTCGTGCCGCCGTGGCGGACGAGCGTCGGGAACTCTTCGTCGACGCCATCAGCGCCCACCGTACCCGTAACAGTCCCTTCTGTACGTTCGAAGGTGGGCGTGAGGAGCCGCCGTGGATCCAGTTCGGGGAGGATACCCTGAACATGGACTGTACGGACGCCGAACTCGACCGGTTGAAGGCGCTGCTCGATGGGTTTCCGTCCTTTACGATTGAAAACCTCAACAGCCCCGAGAACGCCGAAGGAACCAACGTCCGTGTAAGCGCGTTCGCGGACGAGGGCCGGATCGCCGAGTTCGTCGAACGGTGTTTCCGGGAGGTCTACGACCGACCCGAGGGGTACGAAGCGTGGGTCACGGAGATCTGACGGTCACTGTTCGATCTCCACCGGGTCGGCGGCGAACAGCCACGCTTCCGATGATGCCCCCGAACGGAGTTCGAGCCCATCGCGTCGGTAGTACGCAGTGATGCGGTCGATGGCGTCGAATCGTGAATCCATACGGTATCATCGCGCCGATAACTCGTTATTATTCGGCGTCTATCCGTCGCTACCAGACCCATAAATCCGAACCGAGGGCCGACCGCTGTGTTGCATTATTCACACTATAATGACCGAACAATCCGGGTGGACACGACCCGATCTTTCGACCGCCGACGCTCATCCCAGATCGAACCGGGCGAGATCGGTCGAACCGCAATACCGACAGGGGTGCATCCGCCCGTCGATCCGAGCCCCACAATGGCGACATTCGAAAACGATACCCCCGTCGCTGGCCCGGAATCGGGAGATCACTCCTGAGATATCCATGGTATAGATCCGCTATATGACCGCGTACCACATAATCGTTTGCTATATTTTCCATCGAAATAGATCGAATCGATGAACATGCTGACTCATCGGGATCGCGGGGACGATGCCTATACCGTCAGTCGGCGACGTATTCCTTGCGATAGCCCTCGAACTCGGAGAGGTGTTCTTCCTCGTCGGCGAGCAGTTCCGTCGCCAGATCCTCGGTGACGGGATCGTCCCGATCTTCGGCGGCTTCGACGAGTTCGCGGTAGGTTTCGACCGCGTCCTCTTCGGCCTCAATGACGCCCTCGATTGTCGAGAGAACGTCCGTCGAATCCTCGGGAGGTTGCATCGCTTCCTGGCGCATCTCGATTTCGAGGGACGCCCGCGGTCGGTCGCCGAGCTGGTCGAGGCGTTCGCCGATGTCCGCGGCGTGCTGGAGTTCTTCCTGCACGTCCTGGCGCAGGCTCGCCGATATCTCCTCGGCCTCGACGCCGTCGAGGACGATGGCGTTTGTCTGGTAGTTGATGACCGTCTCGAGTTCGTCGTTGTGGGCCTCTTTGAGGAGGGTAGTGATCTCGTTTTCGCTCATGGTCCACTCCTCGATACGGACGCCGCAAGTAAGAGTGTTGGCGGTCGAACTTCCCCGCTGATCGCCCGCCTAGGAACGTTTACAATCACGGACACAGTAGGTACTCGCGATGCCCGGAACCATTCAGCGAATAGCCCAGGCCATCGACGAGATGTCGCGGTCGATCTGGGACGAGTCGAGTCGGTTCGAAAAGATAATAATCGCCATCGTGCTCGTCGTTACGGGGTTGGCGATCCCGGTGGTCCCTATCGTCGTCCTCGCCAGATATATCGCCAACTGAATTGATGGATAGTCGGCCGGTGTTCGGTGCTACCCGCCGAACATCTCCCGCATCATGGGGTGCATCTCCATGAGCTGTTCTTCGGCGATCTCCTCGTAGAGCTTGTAGGTGATCGACACCGTCAGCAGCAGTCCCGTCCCCGAGACCGTCCCAATAGTTCCTAGCATGTTCGCCATCACTGCAAGCAAACCCACGAGGGCCCCGCCCAGCACCGTCACCTGTGGAATATACCGTTCGAGGACCTTCTCGTAAACGCCGACGTTCTGGCGGAATCCGGGGATCTGCATCCCCGAGTTCTGGATCTGTCGCGCCGTGGCTTCCGGTCCCATGTCGGTAGTCTCGACCCAAAACAGGGCGAAGATCGCCCCACCGACGACCATCACCGTCAGGTCGATCCCGACCCGCAGCAGGATCTGCCAGACCGCCTGCCCGGTCTCACCGAGCCACCACATCCACTGTTCGGGCTGCTGGATCGGCTTGAGATAGTAAAACAGCCCCGATTGGGGCTGGCCGTTGGCGTACACGCCCAGCCACGCGGGCATGCCCGGCCACTGGGAGTTGAGGATCCGCCCCAGAAACTGGATGTTCATCTGGACCGCGCGCACCAGAATCATCGGCAGCACGCTCGCATAAATGAGTTTCACGGGAAACCGCCCCCGAGCACCCTTCACACGGGCGTGACTCAACGGGATTTCAACGCGCACGGATTCGGCATACACCACGACCACGAAGATGAACAGGGTCGTGATGATCGCAAGCAACGATCCTTGCCCGAGAAACAGCGCCTGAAGCCCCTCGCCCGTCAGCAGCGAGGGGAACGACTCCTGGCCGAACAGGATCGAAATCCACGTCGGGATGATACCGGTATCGCCGGGCAACCCTCCCCAGGCGAACAGCCCACCAAGCAGGCGCTGGCTCACGCCCGCGATGATGAACAGGCCGATCCCGCTGCCGACGCCCCATTTCGAGACGATCTCGTCGAGAAACAGCAGGAGGATCCCGCCGACGAACACCTGCGCGAAGATCACCAGCTGGACGGTCGTCTGACCGTAGGCCGCCGACAGTTGCGGGCTCGCGGGAAGGAAATTGCCCAGAAACACCATCGGAAACGCTGTCAGAGCGGTCATCACGACCACCAGCAGTTTCTGGAGGCCCTGATAGAGGATTTGATCGCGTGGGTCGTTGGTGTCGAGGCCGAGCAACCCGGCACCGCCCAGCAACTGGAGCACGATGCTCGCGGTGACGATGGGGCCGATGCCGACCTGCAGGACTGTTCCCTGACCGCCGGCCAGGATCGAGCGGAACTGGCCGAAGACGTCCTGTCCGGCACCGGGTTCGGGTAAGCCCCACAGGTAGACGTTGGTCAGGAAAAAGTACACGACGAGCACGCCAACCGTCCAGCCCAGTTTCCGCTTGAAGGGGATATGCCCCTCCGGGCGGGTCACGCCCGGCATGCGGGTAAGAACCGGTTCGGCGGTTTCCTTCCAGCTCATTGATTACGTCTCTTCAGTCGTTGGTTCAATATCTTCCGATTCGGATTCCTCTCCTTCCGCGTCCTCTTCGACCCGTCCGCGCTCGGAGACGACCGCCTCGCCGCCCGCCTCCTCGATGAGCTCGACCGCGCTCGCCGAAAAGGCGTCGGCGGTGATCGCTAGCTGGTTGCGGACCTGTCCGCCGCCGAGCACCTTCACGGCGTCAGCCTCGTGGCCGTCCTCAACGATATCGCGGGCGTCCATACGGTATCCGTCATCTCCTTTCTCGGCGAGGCCGTCGGCGGCGTACAGCACGGCATCCTCGTCGAGTTTTCGGATATCAACCGTGAGGACGGTGTCCTGTACCTTGTCCGGCCGGTTGAAGCCGTGTTTGCCGAGCGGTCCGTAGTTGTGAAACTCGTGCTTGTGTCGGCCCGCGGCTCCGCGCCCACCGCGGTGGCCGGCTCCGCGTCGGTTTTTGTGGGAGCCGCCGCTGTGGGTGCGCGAACCGCGCTGGCGATCTTTCTTGCTGGTCATGGTCTGTTATCTCATTGTGGTGAGGAGATCGTCGATCTCCTCGGTCGAGTGTTTGCCGAGCTGGCCACCTTCCTCGACGGGGTGTTTGATACCGTCGTGACCGCCACGTGGCGGATGCAACCGCAACACGGGTGCGAGCCCCTGGTCGTCGAGGGTCGTCTCCTCATCGGCGAGCGCCGCCGCGAGCGATCCGACATCGTCGTAGGCGGTGTTTTCGGCGACCCACTCGTCGTCGATCTCGGCGCCACCCTTATCGGGCTCGGCCCGTTGGCGGAGCAGTGCTTCGAGGACCTCCTGGCTGGGCTCGCCATAGGCGACGTAATCGTTTACCTTCGTGACCATCCCGCGGTAGGTATCGGTCTCGGGGACGAGCGCACAGTGGTTGATACGGTGGATGTTGAGCATCGAGAGGGTGTCCTCGACCTCGTGGTTCATGTCGACGTCCCCGCGCAGTTGGACAACCGCCTGCATCACTCAATCACCTCGCGTTGCTGGGCGGCGCGTGCCGGCACGCGCGCCTGTGCGGTGTTCCTGAGCGCGTTGAACGTCGCCTTTGCGAAGTTCACCGTCGTCCGGGTCTTGCCCGAACTCTGGGTCCAGATGTCCTCGATGCCGGCGAGTTCGAGCACGTTGCGGACGGTCTCCCCGCCCGCGAGTCCTAGTCCGCGTGGCGCGGGCACCAACTCGACTTCGACGCTGCCGGCTTTGCCCGTCGTGCGCAACGAGACTGTGTGGGGTTGGCCACAGCCACACTCCCAGGAGCCACACCCCCGCGAGACGTTGATGATATTCAGCTTGGCGATACCGATGGCCTTCTGGATGGCTCCGCCGACCTGGTCGTCCTTGCCCTCGGCGTACCCGACGTAGCCGTCGTTGTTGCCGACGGCGACGACGGCGCGGAACTTCACGCGCCGCCCGGAGTCGGTCATCCGCTGGACCATGTTGATGTCGAGTACCTCGTCTGCCATCCCGGGAAGGAGCTGATCGACGACCTCGACTTCCTTCAGCGGCAGTCCCGAATTCAGCGCCTCCTCCATGGTTTCGATCTCGCCGTCCCGGACCTGACGGCCGAGACGAGTAGTAGGTTCCCATCCGTCGTTTCCTGACATAGTTAGTCCTCCATGATGGTCTCCCGAACCGTATCGAAGTGGTCGGGAAGGGTCGTTGCATCGAACTCGCCGCTGTACAGCGGCTCGTCGAGTCCCTTTGCGTACTCGGCGATGTGCTCGCCGCGAGTCCGGCTCCAATCCGCGAGCACGTCATCGCTGTGGGGCGTTTCCAGCCCCGCGTCGAACGCGCCCTCCTGGACCGCGAACACCTTGCTGCCCGGCGTGGCCGAATAGAGGCCGATATCGAGTACCGCGTCCTCGTAGCCAGCCTCGACGGCGCGCGTGCCGGCGAGCAATCCGGTCAGGTACGCCGCCGGAAGGTTCCCCGTCGGGGCCTCCCAGCCGTACTCGGCGAGATCCGACGAATGTGCGCTCGCGAGCGTCTCGTCGCCCTGTGGACCGGTGGTAATCAGCTGCGCCCTGATGTGGTTGTTGCTCTTGCGAGCGACCAGACGGGGGTTGCCGGATTTCAACAGGCGCAACCTCTGGTGGTAATCGGTCCGAACTTCGCGTCTGCGCCGCATCGGCACCGTGTAGCGTGGTCCTGTTGCCATCGTGTTATTCCTCACCGTAGTTGTCTTCGATGTAGTTCATCATGTAGCGGACGCTACGGAACTCCCCGCCGCGAGCCTTGTTGTACATCTCGCGGTACTGCCCGGGCGAGAGATCGCCCGAATCGCGGAGTTCGCGCAGCCGCTGGCGCTGTGCTCTGATGTTGTTCTGCCACTCGTCTTTCTCGTTCTGGCGCGCGCCGGCTTTCCCTCTTCGCTTACCGTGGCCCGTCCGGTGGCCGTAGGCCCGCTTTTCCTGTCGCTCGCGCGCACGGCCACGGGAGTTGCCCTGCTTGTCTTTCGCTTGGATAGTGCCCTGATCGACGAGATCGCGGATCTCCTCGCGGGTGATCGCGTCGGTGATCTCGCTCTGGGCGTCGGGGTCGAACCAGACGCGGTTTTTGCCGACATCCAGGATGTCGGCCGCCAGTCGTTTCTGTGCCGAAAGATCACTCATTGCTCGTTTTCACCTTCGATTTCGACTTCGACGTAGGTCGGGTTGAGCACGCGGATTCCCGCGTCCTCGGCCCGTTCTTCGATCTGTTCGCGTTTCCGTGCGCCGACCGAGGAGGCGATCCGCACTGCCTCGCGGTCGCCGTCAATACCATCGAGATCGTCGGTGTTGTGCACACGGACCTCCTCGAATCCGCTTGGGTGGCGACCCCGCACGTCCGCGGGACCGCGATGGCCGGGTTTGACGACCTGGCCCTTGCCCTTGACCCGGCGGCGCTGTTTCGACAGCTGACCCCGGGGGCGACGCCACGAGGTGGGCGTGCGCTTTTTCATGTGGTAGTCCTGCCGGTTGAACTGTGGGTTTTCGATCCGGTCGCGCTCGTCGAGGAGGTGCTCCTCTTCGTCGTCGAGGTCGGGCGTTTTCCCGGCGAGGCCGCGCGGCCGGAGTTCGGTTTCGACTGCTTCCTCGACTTCTTCTTCGGCTTCCGCTTCGGGTTCCTCGACCTCGGCCTCGGCAGTCTCCTCGACTTCCAGTCCGCCGACGTCGGCTTTGATTCGGGCCGCGAGCGCGTTGCCGATCCCTTCGACGTCCGCGAGGTCGCCCTGATCGGCGGCCCGGACGTCCTCGACGGTTTCGATGCCGGCGTCCCGGAGCGTCTCGGCTTTCGACTCGCCGACGCCGCTGATGTCGGTGAGTTCGACCGGTTCCTCGGGTGCGGCCTCCTCGTCTTCCGAGGGGGTCGCCGCTTCGTTATCGTCGTTGTCGGCCATTTAGGCACCCCCCGCTTTGGGTTTCCCGGTGATGTAGACGCCGTCTTGGAACACGCGGGCGTCCTTGCCGCTGACGCGCGTGAGCTGTTCGATATCGGCGGCGGTCTGGCCGACGGCTTCCTTGTTCGGACCCCGAAGCACGACCTCCTCACCATCGATTTCGATCTCGGTGTCGCCGTGAATCGCCGTCGACCGAGGTGCTTGCTCTCCGAGGAAGTTCTCGATGACGACCTCCCCGTCCTCGACGGAGACCTGCATCGGGAAATGGGAGTACAGTACTTCCATTCGGTACTCCCAGCCCTCGGAGACGCCCTCGATCATGTTGCGGACGTGGCTCTCGAAGGTGCCCATCGTCGCGTTGGTCTGTGCGTCGCTTTCGTCGCTTTCGATGACGACGGTGCCGTTTTCGACCGATACCGTGACGTCGGGGTACCATAGCCGGCGAGTCACCTCGCCGTCGGTCCCCGAAACCGTCAATTCGAGGTGGTCGACATCGGCCTCGATGCCGTCGGGTAGTGTGATTTCCGTGCGTGGCATGGTCAGTAGACGTATGCGATCACCTGGCCACCGATGCCCTGTTCGCGGGCCTCGTAGTGGCTCATGACGCCGTGGCTGGTCGTGACGACGAGCGTTCCGTAATCGCGGGCGGGGAGGAATCGCTTCTCCCACTGCTCGAACTCGTTGGCCCCCGCCGAATAGCGGGGTTTGACCGGGCCACATTCGTTGATCGCGCCCGATAATTCGACCTCGAACCGGCCGGATTTGCCGTCGTCGACGAACTCGAAGCCGTCGATGTACTCGCGGTCATACAAGACCTCGAGTACCGACCCGATCTCGTTCGAGGCGGGCTGTACCGTATGGGTCAGATGGCCGATGCTCTCGGCGTTGCTGAGCCCCGAGAGCGCGTTACTGAATGGATCGCCTGCTGTCATTGGTATTTCTTGAATCCCATTGTTCGGGCGATCTCACGGAAGCACTGTCGGCACAGCCAGATGTCGTACTTGCCGACCAGTCCCTGCGCGCGGCCACATCGCTGACAGGCCTCGCGCTGACCGGTTCGCTTCGCGGTGTGTTCGCCCGTTCGTTCGGATTCCGATTCTCCTTCGGGTTGACTCTCACTCATTCGTTGCCTCCTTGTCGATGCTGGTGTCGAACCGTTCGTTCAGATACGTGATCGCGTCCGCGGCGGTCAGCCGGTGGCCCGACGGAATCGATTGGGATGCGACGTCGCGTTTTTTCACTCGATAGCCGGGCCGCACGAGATTGACCGTCACGTCGAGCCCGAAGATGCCGACGTCGGGGTCGTACTCCTGGTCCGGGAACGCGGTGTGTTCCTCGATCCCGAAACTCACGTTGCCGGTGTCGTCGAACTGCGAGCGTGAGGGTTCGGCAATGGGCAATGCCGTTTCGAGGAACTCCTCCGCGCTTTCCTCACGGAGGGTGACCTTCGCGCCGATGGGGTCGCCCTCGCGGATGCCGAACTCCGGCTGGGTGGATTTCGCCTGCGTCCGGACGCTTTCCTGGCCCGTGATCGCTTCGAGGATCTCCTCGGCGTTTGCGAGTTCCCGTCCGCCGGTACCCACACCCATGTGGACGACGGCCTTCTCGACGGCGGGTTCGCGCATCTCGTGGAACTCGCCGTGGGATTCGCTTTCGCTCATTGCTCGTCACCTCCGTCGGAAACGTCCGACGGCGAATGCGTCGATTCGGACTCCCGATCGGCGTCCTCGTCCGCGGCCGTTCGAACCCCGCTCTCGGGGTCGTCCTCCAGGAAGTTCTCGTCGATCACGACGATGTACTCCTCGACGGTCTCGAAGGTGTCATCTCCGTCGAGACGTTCGACCGTGACGGTGTTCGAGGCGCTCGAAGGGATCATCTCGATAGCGTCGATGTGGCCGACCTCGCCGGCGTGCTGGCCCTGGACGGCCGTGACGAGCGCGTCTTCCCCGTATTCGAAGTGCGCGAGGATCTCCTCGTCGGCGAACCCGACGACGACCGAGTCGTCGGGCGAGTAGCTCGATGCGTCCTCGACGCGGAGGTTGCCCCCGTCGTGGAGTTGGAGCTGTGTTGCACCGCCGGCCATCTGGCGCTTGTCAGCGATTTTGCCGAGCTTGCCGTCGGCGTCCGATTCGTCGATGGGCGTCAGCGCCAGCCGACCCCCCTCGTCGGGGAAGATCCGATAGTACTCCTCGCGTTCCTCGAAAGCGAGGATATCGAACATCCCGATGGGACGACGCACGTCCGAGACAGGGTCGCCGTTGACGAGGACGGTGTCCTGGTTGGTGGCGTAGTCGGCTTCCTTCGTCGAATCGACGTACCCGAGCACGTCCCGCAGGACAATGACCAGCGGCACGCCGTCCTCGCCGTGTGGGCCGCCACTGGCCTTGACGGTGTATTTCGCCGTCTTTCGCTCGACCGGCCAGGAATCCGGTACCGAGAGCCGTTTCTGGTGGTTGCTCATTGCTCATCACCCTCCAATCGCGCTTGTCGCACGTCGTCGTCGAGATCGAGGTCCGTGATCCTGAGGTTGCTCGTCTCCAGTGGTCGGGGCACCTCCTCGCCGTCGGACTTCTCGACGGTGATATCCTCGACGTGGACGACGGCGTCCCGCAGATCGACGGCGGTGACCTCGCCGTCCTCGCCGGCGGCGTCGCCGCGCATGACCTCGACGGTGTCGCCCGCGTTCACGCGGGTACGTCGGGTGTCGTACTCCTCGCGGAGATCATCCGACAGCGTCGCGTGGACCTGTCTGTGGCGCTCGTGGAGGGGCGCTTCCTGTGTCTCCGTTCGTTGTTTGCGTGGTTGTTCGCTCATAATCTTAGACGATCATCGTTGCAGTGCTCGCAACGCTTCCGAACCGTTCTGCGACTTCGCGTGCGATGGGCCCCCGGATCTCCGTTCCGCGGGGGTCTTCGGCCTCGTCGATGATGACCGCGGCGTTGTCCTCGAACTTCACCCGGCGACCGTCGGGCCGCCGGATCGCCTGCTTCTGGCG
>CAYOFZ010000082.1:0-9614 GCA_964403315.1 uncultured Halobacteriales archaeon
CGGCCTCGCGTAGGGCCGTCGCGTAGCGGTCCTCGTCCTCGGGCTCGCGCCCGCCACCGGGGAAGCTCATCTGGCCGGGGTGGTCGCGGAGGTCGTCGGCGCGTTTCGTGAACAGGAGCCACGGCTCGCCGTCGCGCTCGACGACGGGGACGAGCACGGCCGCCTCGCGGTCCTCGTCGGTGACCCGTCGCGGGGAGTGCCCGGCGATCCGGCTCAGATCCATCGCCCGAGCGTAGTACCCCGGCGGTTATAGGCGTTCACGTTCGTCGATCCGGGCGCGCACGTCGCTCGCATCGACGGACGCCCACGCCTCCAGATCGTAGCTCGCCTCCCGGAGCCGGTCGGGATCGCCCCCCTCGATGGCTCCGAGCAACTCTTCGTGGACGGCCTCGCCCAGGTCGGCCCTGTCGAGTTCCCGGTCGGGCACGTCCAGAACGTGGGGCAGGTCGGTCGCCTCCGGGGGCAGGGTCGGGAACGCGGTCGGACCGGCGACGAACAGACCCTCGTATTCGACGAGCGCGTAGTCTTCAAGGGCCGCCTCGACCGCCGCCGGATCGGGGTCGGTGTCACGCCCTTGCCGGAAGGCCAGTTCCGAGCGGGCGCAGGCGAGTTCCTCGCGTGTCAGCGCGCCGAAAATCTCACACACCCCAGCGAGGTCGTCGTGTGTGGTCATGGGGATCGGTCCCAACGAGATCCGGGGTCCACAAGGCCCTTTCGCCAGGCGCGCCTTGCTCGCCCATGGACGATGCCGCGATCCTCGAAGCGATCCGCGACGCCGAACCGGCGACCACCGGAGCGGTCGCCGCGGCGCTGGGGGTCGATCCCGAGACGATCCGCGAGCGCCTCGCCGCCCTCGAAACCACGGGGCGGATCGAGCGCGAAAACGAGGAATGGGGGCTCACACGGGACCCGAGGATCGATGAGAGCATCAAACGGATAACCGACCGGCTCGACCGCGAGCGCCTCTAGAGATCGTCGCCGGCCTCAACCCCGGCGGCGGCCACGACGGCCTCGGAATCGATCGGCGCATCTACCCACGCCGGCAGTCGAGGATCCGCGCCCGGCGGGGTGATCGACTCGGCATAGTGATCCACCTGAGCACGTTCGGCGTCGGGATCGTAATCGAGTCCGTTGAACGCCGCGTCAGCGGCGTACCCCCGGACGAACTGCTCGGCACTCGCGCGGTAACGCCCGGGCAAGGTGTCGAAATCGGGGTCGATCCCCTCATCCGCGAGGACACGAAACAGCGCCGCCCCGACCGGCCCGCTCATTTCGGCGAGCCCGCCCGTTCCGCGGTGGTCGTGCTGGTGGACGCCGAGATCGACCTGCGCAGTGGCCTCGAAGCCGGCGTGGGCGAAAGCCTCCCCGAGCGCGCCGATTTCGAACCCCCAGACCGGTTCGGCGCGGATTTCCCGGGCGAGGTCGGCGGTCATCGCCATTTCACCCGCCAGCGCGTAGCGAAACGCCCCGAGATAGTCGAGGATCGGAGCATTGTGGCGCTCGCACAGGACGGAAACGAGGGGTTCGTAGAACAGCCGCAACAGCCGGCCGTACAGCCGACCGTTCTCGATGCGGGCGTAGTACCCCTTCGAGAAGTCGTATCCCGCCGCGAGGGGAGCGAGCAACCGGGGGACGTGTTCGGGTCCGTAGGTCGTCGCGTCGGCGTCGTGGACGACGATGTACTCGGCGCGCTCGGCGGCCACTCCTAGTCCCAGCCAGACGTCCCGACCTTTGCCCATCTCGCCCGCGAGGTCGTGTTCTTCGAGCACGCGACCGATCTCGGGAGCGTTACACCAAAGCACCGTGAGATCGAGTTCGAAGCTCCCGAGCCAGTCGGCACATTCATCGATTCGCTTTGTGGGAGCGCGAACCGGGACGATCACGTCCGTTGGATCGACCCTCTCCAGAACCGAGAACACCCGCCTCGATGCCGGTCGCGCGACCTCGCGGTGGGTCATCGGCACGACCACGGCCGCCCGCGCGGTCGGGGCCTTGGGTACCGGATCGGCCAAGTCGTGGAGGGTGGTGATCCGCTCCTGGACGTACTCCATCGTCCCGGTTTCGGCGCGCGCGCTCAAAAACGGGTCGTTCCGTCCCGACTGACCGCCACCGCCACGGCGATGGCTCCGGTCAGCACCGCGAGCGCGACCGCGAGCCCACGGAAGACGGCATCATAGCCCAGTCCTGCGCCGACTAGCACGCCCACGACCCAGCTTCCAAGCGCCTGAACGAACATCATCCCGCCGCTGAAGGTCGCGTAGGCTCCGCCGCGGTGCTCGTCGGGAAACGAGATGAGCAAGAACGCATCGGCCGCGGGAAACAGGCTGTAGATGACCCAGCCGAGGACCCCACTGAGGACGGCGATGGCGAGCACTCCCGTGGTCACGGTAAGCGCGAACACGCAGCCGATGAACGCGACGATGATCGCAAACAGGTACGGCACCGTCGGCACCCGCTCGACGAGGTACCCGCTCGCCCAATAGGAGGGCACGCCCGCCGCGAAGACGACGGTAAGCAAGGTGCGCGCCGTGCCAGGGGCGAACCCGCGAGCGATCTCTAGATACGAGGGATAGAAGTTGAACAGTCCCTGCCAGACGAAACTCGTCGCACCGAACAGGGCGATCCCGAGGGCGATCAGCCGCCACTCCGCGCGGATCGCGCCGACGAAATCCCGGTCGACGCCGCTTGCGGCGGGAAACGCCGTGCGTTTCCCGGTCCGGTAGAGCGCGACCGTCGAAACCGCGGCGGCGACGCCGACGGCGGCGAACACCACCCGCCACGAGACCACCAGCGCGAGCGCGGCAAACGGCGCGGCGACCACGGCAGCCACCTGGGTCGCGGTGCCGTGGATGCCGATCATCCGCCCGAGCTGTCCGGCGTACAGCTCGCTGATCAGGGGATTCGCGGCGACGAAATACCCGCTCGTCGCCGTTCCGACGAGCACCGAGCCGACCGCGAGGGCGAGCACCGAGTTCGCAAGCGTCGTAGCGAGCGCGGCGAGGCTCAGAGTCGTCCCGGTCAGAAGCACGACCCGATGGCGAGGCAACACCGTCAACAGATACCCCACCGGGATCCGGGGCAGCGCGCTGGCGGCCCACACCAGCGTGACGATCAGGCCGATGGTGCCCGGCCCCGCCGAGAACGCCGCCTGCAACGGCTCGATGAGCGGCGCGTACACCACTCTGACGAGATTGACTAAAAACGCCATCGAACACAGCGACGCGAACAGCCGATCCCGGGCCACGGTTCGACCGAGACCGGCCCCCCAATCAGGCCTTTCGAAACGCTTCAAGCCGAGTTACTCGAACACCCGGTCGAATGCCTCCGCGCCCATCGGATCGAACCGGCCCGCATCGAGGTTCTCGGCGACATGTTCGGGAGAACTCATGCCGACGAGCGCGCTCGTCACGCCGGGGGCACTGCGCGTGAAGTTGATCGCGCGCTGGGCGGCGGTGTCGCCCTCCAGTCGGTCGGCGACCGCCTCGGGTAGTCCCTCCGTGAGTTCCCCCTGGGCGATGCTCGCGCTCGCAAAGACGTTCAGACCGGCCTCTTGGGCGAATCGAAGCGCACTTCGGATGCCCTCGGCTCCCTCGTGGGACTCGACGGTGAAGGCGTCGGCCATGCCGACGTTGAACGGGAGCTGGATCGCGCGCAGGTGGGTGGCGGTGTTGCCGGCGGCCTTCGCCCCCGCTCGCGCCCGCGAGACGACTTTCGGAAGCGAGAGGTAGCTGGCGTGTTCCTCGTGGACTCGGAAGGCGTCCCAGGTGGCAACCCCGTAGTACCGGATGTCGCCCGCGGCGACGCGCTCCTCCAACCGCCGGAAGGCGGCTTCGAGTTGGTCGTAGACCTCCTCGCTCGAGCGCTCACGGAGCTGTGTTTCGGGGTTGTGGACGTAGTACAGATCAATGGTGTCGAGACCGAGATTCGACAACGAGCGGTCCAGTTGGTCGGCGAGGAAATCGGGCGCGATGCAGTGACTGCCCCGGACGAGGTCGTCGGGAGCGACGGTTCCGGGTTCGACGTACTCCTCGCGGATGAATCCCCCGGGGTCGTCGGGGCGCTCGCCGTCGAAGGGGAGAAAGCCGCCTTTGGTGGCGACGAGCACCGCCTCGCGGTCGATATCGGCGGTTTCGAGCGCGTCGCCAACTACTCGCTCGCTTCGCTGGTGGCGGTAGTTGATCGCGGTGTCGAGGACGTTGCATCCATTTTCCAGTGCCGCCGTGATCGCCTCGCGGTAGCGGTCGTCGACGGCGTCGGTCGGCTCGCCGAGGTAGGTGCCCAGCCCGACACTGGAGACGACGCCCTCGCCGAAGCGCCGGAAGTAGGTGCGCCCGAACTCGTCGGTGAAGCGGTCGCGGTACGCCCAGGTGCCCTCGTCGGTGGCCATACGGGGCGTAGCGGAGCGACCCCACTAACCTTACCGACCGGGATAGACCTTCACCGGCTCACGATACCCCTCGCGGAAGGTCGGGTAGCCGAATTCGTAGCCCAGATCGCGGAGCTTGGCGTTCGAACATCGCTTTTCGGTGCGGATCCGTCGCCGTGCGGGATCGGAGAGGTCGGCTTCGAGGCGCTCCTCGGTTGTCTGTTTCGGCGGCTCCTCGACTCCACACTGCTCGGCGAGCCAGTCGGCGAAGTCCCACTTCTCGACGGGTTCGTCGTCGGCAACGAGAACGACCTCGCCGCGGGCATGGCCCGCTTCGAGTAGAAACCGGATCGCGCCCGCGGCGTCGTCGCGGTGGACCATGTTCAGATATCCCTCAGTGACGGGGCCTTCGAGATATCGCTCCAGCCGGTAGCGCTCGGGGCCGTACAGCCCCGCAAAGCGCACGACAGTGCTCTCGAAGGGCGCGTCGAACGCGGTCTCCTCCGCGTCGGCGAGCACGCGGGTTTTCTCGGTCGTAGGCTCGATTTCGGTCTCCTCATCGACCCAGTCGCCGTCGTGGTCGCCGTAGACACCCGTACTGGAGGTGTACACGAGCCGATCCGGTGGGTTCGCACGCTCCGAGAAGTGTTCGATCACGGTTCGTAGCCCATCGACATAGACCTCGCGGGCCGCATCCGCACCGCGGCCGCCGGAACTCGCCGCGAACACGAGCGCGTCGGCGTCGGGCACCGCGTCGAGGTCCGCAGGATCGGTCAGGTCCGCACGAACGCCCTCGAATCCCGCTTGTTCGATGGCCTCGATACCCTCCGGGGAGCGGCGCACGCCGACCGCCTCGTGACCGCGTTTTCGCAATTGCCGGCCCAGTTCGAGTCCCACGTAGCCACAGCCCAGGATCACGACTCGCATACTACCGCTTTCGTTCCGCAATGAAATAATGGATGCGGGCGTACTCCTCTACGGTCATCGGCGCGCGCCCTTCGACGCGCTGGTGGATCTCCTTGCCCGAGAGGTCGGCCTCGACGTTCGCCGCGACCGTATCGACATCGAGCACCGCGGTGGTCATGCCCAAAAGCAGGCGATCCTCGATCTCCGCGCGGACGATCCCGGCGTCGGGTTCGTCGGGATCGAGTGCGAGGATCGCGGCCGCCCTTTCGACGGTGATGTCGGGCGATTCGCCCGCTTCGAGCGTCCGCAGGGTGTCGGTGTCGATCCCAGTCTCCTCGGCAGCGGATTCAACGCCGATCGATTCGATCACGTTGGCGAGTTCGGTTTCGTACTGCTCGCGCAGGTCCTCGGGGCTCTCGGCTTCGTTGCCATCGAGGTCGCGGTACAGCATGTTGTCCATATCTGAATCTACGAATCCCGGACCAAAGGCGTTGTCAGACGAGGCTCGCGCCGTCGAACCCGCCGCGGTCGTACTCGATCTCCATCAGATCGAGGATCGTCGGTGTGATGTCATAGAGGTTCGCATCGCCGATGGAGGCGTTCTCGTCGTCGATGTACAGCGTCGCGTTGTCGAAACTGTGCATGCCGTTTCGCGGCCCCTTGTCGAAGACCTCGCCGTGGCCCGTAAACCCGGCCTTGAGGTCGTAGCCGTCGTTGGGGATCGCCACCAGATCGGGCGCGATATCGTCATGGTTGCCCCGGAAGGCGTCCTCCTTTTCGACGACACGATCACACACCGCCCGTCCGTCGGGACCTTCAAGGACTTCGAGTTGGGCTTTGAGTTCGTCCCGAACCGTCTCGTAGTCGTCTTCGGGAACGCTCCCCTGCGGTTCGCGGTCTTCGAGGTTGAGGTAGAACCGGCCGGGGATCAGCGAGTACGCCCGCGTGTCGTCGGCGATGTCGGCGAGCGCCTCGTGGTCGTCATCGCCGAACGAGAGCCACCCCTCCGCTTCGAGCCACTGGTTGAAGTGGACCTCGTGGTTGAGCGTGGTGAACCCGTGGTCGCTCGCGATCACGAGGGTAACGTCGTCAGCCACACGCTCGCGCAGGTCGCCGATGTATTCGTCGAGTTTCCGGTAGAACTCCATGAACTCCTCGTAGTACTTGCCGTCGTTCTCGTAGTCCTCGAACAGGAAGTGGTTGACCCGGTCGGTGGTCATGAACACCCCGAAAAAGAGATCCCAGTCGTCGACGTCGAAGTAGTGTTCGAACGCCTCGTACCGTGCATCGAGGGTCTCGTGAGCGTCCTCGATGAACGCGGTTTTGTCGTCGTCGTGGCCGAGTTTCGCGTTCACGTCGATCCGGTAGTCCAGCTCCGAGAGGGTGTCACGCAACTCGTCGGGGTGGGCGGCTTCCTCGATACCGGGCGAGAGAAACCCCGACACCATCCGCTGGACGGTGCGCTGGGGCGGGAACGTGACGGGAACGTTCAACACGGTGGCGTTGCGGTTTTCCTCGGTGACTCGATCCCAGACCCGCTCGGCCTGCACGTCCCGGCCCATCGGGACATAGGTTTCGTAGGATCCGGCCTCGCGGTCCTGAAACCCGTAGACGCCGGTCTCGCCGGGGTTTTTGCCGGTCGTCAGCGAGGGCCAGCACGCGCTCGATTCGGGCGGGACGATGCTCTCGATAGCGCCGGCGGACCCTTCCTCGGCAATCGCGGCAAAGTTGGGGAACTCCTCGGGATGGTCTTCGAGGAGCGTGTACGGGACGCCGTCGATGCCGATAAAGGCGACACGGGGATCGTCGTCGCCGCGGATCCGGTCGAAAAGACCCATGACTCTTGCTACTACTGTCTCCTACAAGAAGCTTCGTTTCGATGCCGCTCAACCCTCGGAGTTCTCGCCGTGCTCGCGCTCTACATGCTCGAAGTTCCGGGGCACGACCGTCGGATGGGCGATGCCCACAGCGGGGGAGTGGTTCGTTGCCATCTCGATTCTAGCTACGGCGTCCGCCGTCAAAAGATTACCCATAATTATAACACATCGGGCGGACGGAAGGGATAACTCCGGGTCATGCCCGGTGGCTACCCATCGAAGGCGTTCCGCAGTCCCGCGGCGACTTCATCGAATCCCTCTTCAGCACGTTCGATGTCGGGAAACGGATCGTCGAGGAGGTGCATATTGAAGAAGTCATGGGTCATGCCCTCGTAGTTCGTGTGCTCGACGGGGACGCCGTCGGCTTCGAGTTGCTCGGCGTAGGCGAACCCGTCATCGCGCAGCGGATCGTACCCTCCGGTGATCACCGTCGCGGGCGGCAGATCCGAGAGATCTCGGGCCAGCCGGGGCGAGGTGTAGACGTTCCGTCGATCGATCTCCCCCCTGAGATAGCGCTTGCGGTACCACTCCATCGTATCACGTTCGAGCCAGAATCCCTCCGCGTTCTGTTCGTACGAACGCGTATCGAACGAGACGAGATCCGTTACGGGATAGACTAACGATTGATGGACGAGCGAGAGGTCCTCTCGGTCGCGTGCTTCAAGCGCGACCACGGTTGCGAGGGTACCGCCCGCGCTCTCGCCGCCGACGGCGATACGGTCGGGATCGGCACCGATTCCGGTGGCGTTGTCCGACACCCAGTGCGTCGCGGCGATGGCGTCCTCGACCGCCGCCGGAAACGGGTGTTCGGGCCCGAGGCGGTACCCGACCAGAACGACGGCCGCCTCGGCTCTGTTCGTCAGGGCGCGGGCTATCGAGTCGTAGGTGTCGAGGCTGCCGACCACCCAGCCGCCACCGTGGAAGTAGACCAGCGCGGGAAACGGCCCCTCGTCGTCGGGCGTGTACACACGAATCGGGATCTCCCCGCCGGGACCACAGATGGTCATCTCCGCGACGTTTCCAACGGGCTCAGGCTGCTCTTCGCTGGGAACGAAAACGTTGGTATGCAACTCGCGGGCCCGCTCGACCGGGAGGTCTTGAGTATCCGGCACGTCCCGGGCGTCGAATTCGTCGAGGAGATCCTGTATCTGGGGATCCGGCTGAGGTGCTCGTCTAAAATCGTCGGAATCGTCACTCATCACCTGATACAGGGACTGTGATCCCAATAATCGTTACGCCTGCGATTACCGGCAGTATCCCCCGGATCAGAGACGGCTGTAGAGCGGTTGATCGAAAACTACACGAAGTGTTCTCGATACAGTTCCTGAGAGTGTTCGATGGCGTCGTAGGCGGCCTGTCGATCCTCCCAGCCCTGAGTTTGGACTTCCTTGCCTTCCTCCAAATTCTTATACGTCGAGAAGAACTCGTCGATCTCGTCGATTCGCTGCTGGGTGAGATCCGCGAGGTCCTCGATATGGTCGAACCGGGGGTCCTCGCTGGGAACGGCGATCACCTTGTCGTCTTGCTCGCCGTCGTCGTTCATTTTCATCAGCGCCACAGGTCGAACCTCAATCACACACCCCGGGAACGTCTGGTCCTCGACTAAAACGAGCACGTCGAAGGGGTCCTCGTCGTCGTAGTAGCTCCGCGGGATGAATCCGTAGTCCGAGGGGTAGTGGACGTTCGAATGGAGCACCCGGTCGAGGACCACACCAGGGATGTCCTTGTCGTACTCGTATTTGTTGCGCTCGCCTTTCAGACACTCGATCACCGCGTAGATCTCCTCGGGTGGGTTCGGCCCCGTTTCGATGTCTTCCCAGAGGTTAGTCATTGCCATCCGACAGTGCTTCGGGCGGGGAAAAAGTCCTTTCGACACCGGCGGCGTTGTTGCGATGGACGGGTGTCATCCGATGATTAGGAGGAGTCTCCGCACGGATTTCCCGGTAGTATGCGGCGGTAGTAGCCCGTGAGAGTGGAATGGTTGATAACTGTTAAATAGGCGGATGACATGTTATACGACGATGTCAGAGGCACAATCAATTCCGGGCACCCAGCGTACCGCACACGATTTAACCGCGTTCCAGCACAACATCCTGGTCATCCTCGCCGAGGAACCGATGTATGGGCTGGCGATCAAGCGCGAACTCGAAGAGTACTACGACTCGGAGGTCAACCACGGGCGGCTCTACCCCAACCTCGACGACCTCGTCGAGCGCGGGCTCGTCGCAAAGAGCGAACTCGATAAACGCACCAATCAGTACGAGCTGACCGAAGAGGGTTACGGGATCGTCCTCGGCCAGCTCGACTGGGTGTTCTCGAAGCTCATCACCGACGAGGACCGCACGGCCGACGTCCGCGAACTCCTCGACGCACGGAGTTAAGACCGATCCGAATCCGTTTTCCCGGCCCGTTCGACGTATTCGAGCGACTGCTCCACGACGGCCCACTGACGGTCGCTGGGCCAT
>CAYOFZ010000083.1:0-9582 GCA_964403315.1 uncultured Halobacteriales archaeon
CGCGGCATCCACGACATGCCCGCCGTGCTCGAAGCCGTCGTTTCGGAACTCCGCGAGCGGGGGTTCGATCCGTCGCTGATCGCGGCGATGGGCTCACACGGCGGCGCGACCAGCGAGGGCCAGCGCGAAACCCTCGAAGCGCTCGGGATCACCGAGGAGCGTCTCGGGTGTGCGATTCGGAGTTCGATGGCCGTCGAGGCGATCGGCGAGGACTCCCTCGGGCGGGCGGTATTCGTCGCCGAGGACGCGCTGGCGGCGGACGCGGTGATCCTCGCAAACCGGATCAAACCCCACACCGACTTCCACGGCGCGGTCGAGAGCGGGCTCTGTAAGATGGCGGTGATCGGACTGGGCAAACACCGGGGCGCGGAGTCGCTGCACAACGCCGGGCTGGCGGCGGATTTCAGCGAGGTGATCGAGGAACGCGCCCAAATGATCATCGAGGAATGTGTCATCGGCGGGATCGGGCTGATCGAGAACGCCGACGACCGCGCGACCCACATCGAGGGCGTGCCCGCCGAACGGATCACGGGGCGCGAACCCGAACTCCTCGACCGCGCCCGCGAAGAACTCCCCACCCTGCCGGTCGAAGATCTCGACCTGCTGATCGTGGACGAACTCGGCAAGGATATCTCGGGGACGGGCATGGACACCAACGTGCTCGGACGGGTCGATTTTTACGGCGAATCCGAACCCGCAGTGCCCGACATCACCCGGATCTACACCCGTTCGGTCACGCCCGCCTCGCACGGCAACGGCCTCGGCGTCGGCCTCGCGGATTTCGTCCACGAGGGGCTGATCCGCGACCTCGATCTCGGGGACATGTACGTCAACATCGCCACCAGCGGCGAGCCCAGTCGGGCGAAACTCCCCTTCGTCGTGCCCGACGACCTCACCGCCCTGCTCCTCGCGCGGTCGACGACCGGCGTTGCGGACCCTGCCGACCTGCGAGTGGCTCGTATCGAGAACACGATGGAGCCCGACGAACTCCTCGTCTCAGAGCCGGTCGCGCGCGAACTCGACGGCCATGAGGACGTTTCGGTCGGCTCGCTCGCACCCCTTGAGTTCGAGGACGGCCAACTGCGGACGTTCCTACCGGATTGAGCCGGGATGGCAACCTCTTTGAGGTGGCGTGGCCATCGGACCCGTATGGCGACACTCGATAGCTCGTTCAATGGCGTTCTGTGCCCGATGGTGACCCCATTTGATGACGGCGACATAGACGAGGAGGCGCTGGCCGACCTCGCGGAGTTCATCCTCGACGGCGGGGTCGATGGGCTGTTTCCCTGTGGCACCACCGGCGAGTTCGCAAGCCTCGCGCCCGCCGAGCGACGACACGTGACCGAGATCGTTTCACGAACCGCCGGCGACGCGCCCGTTATCGCCGGAGCCGCAGGCACGAGCGTGCACGAAACGCTCACACGGATCGACGAGGCCGCCGACGCCGGGGCCGACGCCGCCGCCATCGTCGGGCCGTATTTCCACCAGCCCAATCGCCCCGAGGGAACCCGGCGGTTTTTCGAGGCGGTCGCCGAGGAGACGGCCCTGCCGCTGTTTCTCTACAACATCCCGATGTACGTCGGCAGTCCCATCGAATCCGAGACCGTCGGCGCGCTCGCCGAGCACGACGCCGTTCGGGGCATGAAAGACACCAGTAGCGACTTCTCGTATTTCCTCGCGGTCGACCGCCAGACCCCGGAAGACTTCCTCATGTTGCAGGGGTTCGATACCCTGCTTGTCCCCTCGCTGCGGATGGGCGCGTCCGGCGGCGTCCACGCGCTTGCGAACGTGATTCCCGAGGTGTTCGCCGAACTGCTTGAGGTCGCCGACGAGGAACGCGGCGCACACCTCCAGCGCGAGGCCGTCGCCCCGCTGTTCGAGCGGTGTGTCGAATACGGCTTCGCCCCGGCGACGAAGGCCGCGCTCGTCCATCGCGGCGTCCTCGATACCGACGCGGTCAAACCGCCGCTCGTCTCGCTCGGCGACGACGCCTACGAGGAGATTGGCGAGGCGGTCGACCGGGCGCTTGCGGCCTAGAGCGGGACCAGCGCCGAGAGGACGAGGATCATGGCAAGCCCCGCAATCGACATCACCGTTGCCGCCCCCGAATAGCTCTTGAACGTCTCCAGTTGGGTGATGCCCGCCACCTCGCTGATGATCCAAAAGCCACTGTCATTGTACCAGGGCGCGATCATCGCGCCGAACCCGATGGCCATCATCATGAAAACAGGTCGTCCGCTAACGGTGCCCATCAGCGGGGCCATGATCTCCGCGCCGGTCAACAGCGCAACGGTGGCCGAGCCCTGTGCGACCCGGATCACGGCGGCGATGAGCCACCCCGCCACCAACAGCGAGAGACCAATCGCGGTCAGTCCCCCGGCGATGTACTCGCCGACGCCCGCCGCCGCGAGCATCGCGCCGAAGGTGCCCCCGGCGGCGGTGATGGCGATGATGTTGCCGCCGCTTTTGATCGCCTCGGTGAGTTCCTCGCCCAAGCGGTCGGTATCGCGCACCTCGACCCGATAGTAGGTGTAGACGGCGACCATCGCCGCTGCGGTCAGCGCGAAGGTGGCGTTGCCGAGGAAGGTCGTCGCTTGGACGACACCCCCGTTTTCGGGGACGAACCCCTGCTCGGCGAGCGCGCTTGCGACCGTCGTCGAGGCGATCAACAGGATCGGAAGCGCGACGGGTATCGACGATTCGATCAGTCCCGGTAGCTCCTCGACCGACGTTTCGGCCTTCCGTTCGACGCTCTCGGCGCTCGATCCCATCGCCTCCCTGAGCGGGAATTCCTCGCGGTTGTGCAGAAAAGTGCCGTAGACGATCCCGCCGAGCAGCGACGCCGGCAACGCGACCGCCGCGCCGACGAGGAGCGCGACGCCGAGATCACCGCCCAACGAATTCGCCGCCGCGAGCGGACCCGGCGTCGGGGGCACGAGCATGTGGGTCGCGACCGACCCCGACGCGAGCACCGAGATATACAGCGAGTACTTCACCCCGGTGCGGGCCTTCATCGACCGGCCGATGGGCGCGAGCAGGTAGAACACGTTATCGAAGAAGACGGGCACCGAGAGCACGTAACTCGATCCCAACAGGGCGTATTCGGAACTCCCCTCGCCGGTAATCGAGAGAAACGCCCGGACGATCCGCTCCGCGGCCCCGCTGTCCATCAGGCTCTTGCCGATGATCGCGGCCATCAGGATGGGAATGCCGATGGAGGCCATTACACTGCCGAACTCGTCGGCGATGGTCTGGGGTACGGTAGCCACATCGACTGCCGAGGTCGTGATTCCGATGGCCATCGCGCCGATGACCAACCCGATGAACGCGGGCAGGTTCAGCCGGACGAGCAACACCACGACGACGATCACACCGACCACGAACGGAACGAGCGGATTCGAGAAGACCACGGTAGGATGGTCGAATATAGACAGTCGCCTTAATCGTTGCTATTGTCCGGCAAATCCACTACGATACCTGCCGGTATATCCACAGCAGTTATGGATCAGGTGGACGATTCGTTCGATATGTACGATGCCATCCTCGTCCCGACCGACGGAAGCGACCAGTCCGCGCAGGCGGCCGACCACGCCCTAGAGATCGCCGACCGGTTCGACAGCACCGTCCACGTGCTGTACGTCGTGGATGATCGGGGTTCGGAGCGGATGTCGGAGGCGGTGAGCGAACTATCGCGAGGCTCTCCTCAACGACAGGAGATGGAGCAACAACGCGAGCAGGCCGGCGAGGAGGTGACCGAGGATATCGCACAACGGGCCCGCGAGGCGAACCTCGACGTGGTGAGCGAGATCGCCCACGGCGAGCCGGGGGACGTAATCACCGAGTACGCCGAGGACAACGACATCGACCTCATCGTTATGGGCGCGCGCGGGCGCTCGGCAGTCGGCAAGTTCCTCATGGGAAGCGTCGCGGGCAAGGTCGCCAGACACGCCTCGACCCCGGTGATGCTCGTCAGACCCGAGGAATGAGGGTCGAAACCGCCTTCCGACCGTGACCCGAACCCCGACCGATGACGGTTCGTGTCGAAACCGCCGGCCGCCTGCATTTCGGGTTTCGGAACCTCTCGCTGGCTCACGAACGCCTCTACGGGAGTCTGGGACTCGCCCTCGACGAACCCCGGCTGATCGTCGAGTGCGGGCGCGCCCAAGGGATCGAGGCCGATCACCCCGACGCCGAGCGCTACGCCCGCGAGGCCGTCGAACTCCTCGGTGTGCCCGGGGCACGCGTCGAGGTTCGGGAGGAACTCCCCCGTCATATCGGCCTCGGCAGCGGCACGCAGTTCGCGCTCGCGGTGCTTGCGGGGATCGCCCGCGCTCACGACTTCGAACTCCGCGTTCGGGAACGCGCCCCCCACCTCGGTCGGGGCGGACGAAGCGGCGTCGGCATCGCGGCCTTCGAGCGGGGTGGATTCGTTCTCGACGCCGGCCATCCGACGACCCGGTTCACCGCCGAACGCCCCGCTACCGGCGAATGGACGGTCCCGCCGGTCATCGCCCGCCATCCCGTCCCCGACGAGTGGCGATTCCTGCTCGTGATCCCCGAAGCCGACCCCGGGCGAAGCGGCGACGACGAGGACGCGAGCATGCGCCGGGTCGTCGAGCGCGCCAGTCCCTCCATCGCCGACGAGATCGCCGCGATCTGCACCCGACGGGTCCTGCCCGCGGTCGTGACGGACGATCTCCCGACGTTCGGCGATGCAGTCGCGGAGATCGGCCGGCTCAACGGTGCGTGGTACTCCGACGCTCAGGGCGGCGTGTACCGCCCACCGGTCGGCGAGATTGTCCGCACGCTCGACGGATCGCTGGCGGTCGAGGGCGCGGGTCAGTCCTCGTGGGGACCCGTGGTCTACGGCCTGACCGACCGCGGGCGGGCCGACGAGGCCCGGGACGCCGGCGAGGAGGCGCTCACGGCGGCCGGCATCGATGGCGAGGTGCGGGTCGTCGCGGGGCGGAATGCGGGTGCGACCGTCGGTTCCGAGGGCTGAGCGATCCCGGCGCTTTTGGGGTCGAACAGCGTATGGCGGGCATGCAGTTCTGTGACGCCTGCGGTTCGATGATGAAAGCCGACGACGAGGTGTGGGTCTGTGGGAGCTGTGGCGAGACCACCGCCCGCGACCGCGAGACCGAGGCGGCGTTCGTCTCGACCGCCGAACAGACCGGCGACGAACTCATCGAAACCGAGGAAGGCGCGGATTTCGAGGGCAAACCCACCGCCAACGACGTGATCTGTGAGGAGTGTGGCAACACCGAGGCGTGGTACACGATCAAACAGACCGGGGCCGCCGACGAGCCGCCCACGCGGTTTTTCAAATGCAAGGAGTGTGGATATCGGTGGCGGGACTACAACTGATATAAAAAGAACAAATAATTATTCGAGTTAAGGTTTTGATTATTTTATTCCTATATTATTTCAGTATATTCTCAAATATCCGGATAAGTATCGGAACGATCTTGAAAAATTACTTGAATGCTGTTTGATCCCGTGTCTACTAACTGAACCCGGAAGACTCGTGTCTAAATCCTCGTCCTCAACACTGATACTCACATGCCTACTTTTCTTTTTTGCATTTTCAGAATAAAGATCTATACTTCCATCCAGCCAGTCAATATTAGCCACCATCTCAATATCTAACTCTTCTAATAGTTCCGGGTTGTTTTCTTCCCGTGCTAGAGGCTTACCCTCCGGTAAACCATATTTGAATTCTTCATTCCACTTCTGGATAGCCGCAGGCGACTCCCATCCACTCTCCGAAGGAAACTGCACGACCTGTCCCTCGGATGTCTCCTTTACCTTCAGCAGCTCAAAACTCACTGATTCACCGCGATTGACCGTAAGACGTGATGGGTAATTGTTTTCTGACCAAACAGTGCTATAGTCGATTTGATAGGTGCAGCCATTTCCTCCTCCGAATAGAAATAAATTGATCTTACAATTTGTCGCCGCAGAACGACCATGATTCCATACGCTCCCTTTATGAGCGACACCATCAATCTCTCCGTTCGGAGAATATGCGTATTTGGTGATTGTACTACCAAATAAATGGAGGTGAGGTCTGGTATAGATTCGCCAGAGAAAATTTGCTGCAACTGTAGCGAAAAGTCCTCCAATCGCTCCGGAAACTACTGATGTTGTCAGACCCATAATTTATGTATCAAAATATTTTCTTCCTCTGAGCCATATCTTCACTGTGTTCTTTATAAGAATGAAGTAGAGGTGTAAAACACTACTGCTGGCATGAACATAACTGCCGTTTTGCTTCATTCATGTATCTAAGCACATTCATCATCCCGAAATACTCACGAAGAGGTACCTACACCCCACCGCTCACCAGCAACCACGCCATAAATACGGCGAATCCCCCGAGGGCAGTACTTACGACCGCGTGAACCCGGAGTCGGTCAAGGACCTCGTGAGCGTGTCCCTCGGACGCGAGCGCCTCGTGGATCTCGCTGCCCGTCTCACACCGCGGGAGGAAGTCCATGGCGATATGGAGGAAGATGCCGGCGGCGAACCCGAACACCAGCGCACGGACGACATCGCCCGAAAGCAAGCCTTGGGCGGACGGCCCGAGGACGGCAACCCCGAGCGCCGCGAGTCCGACGCCCGCGGCGGGGAGGTACAGCATCGACGGAGTGCGTCCATCCCGGACGAGTCGCCGCGCCGCGGCGTACCCGACGGGACCTTTGTGCGAGACGATGGAGAGGCCGAGGAGGGGACCGAGGTCCGGCATCCCGGTGTACACGACGCCGATGATGAGGCCCGCGGTCAGCGCGTGGGCCGTGATGGCCGCCGCCGTGCTCTCAAGCGGGAGGTCGCGGTGAGCGAAGCGATGCCCGATGGTGTGACCGGCGAATCCGGTGATCACGCCGAGGGCGATGCCAAACCCCCCGAACATCGGATGGTGATCGATGGCTCCGGGAACGATAAAGGCGGCGGCGCTGGCGATCATCGCGCCGCTTGCGAGACCGTATCCCCAGACCAGCCCGCCCGCGTGCTCGGTGTTCGCGCGACGCCCGAGGAACACGCCGGCACTCATCGCGCCGAACGCGGCCCACGAGATGCCTAGCAGTTTCATCCCGACGCCCTCGATGAGCGCGTATCCCGAAAGCGCAATGAGGACAACAACGCTGAGCACTCCGAGATACACGGGAACCCGGTCACCGACAGTGGCGGCCGACTGATCGGCGGTGTTCATTATCTCATTAATAAACACAATACATTAGTTAATAAGCATGGTGATCGTCGCTGAGCGAGGGGTCATCCCGGCACGCCGCGATAGCGGGGGATTTTAGCGATGGCCGATGTACGGGTCGGGCATGAGCGATGAGCTACATAGTCGGACCGTCAATCAGGACGTTCGGGAACTCGGCGCGCTCGTCGGGGACGTCATCCGCGAGCACGCCTCCCAAAGCGACTTCGAGACCGTCGAAACCCTGCGGACGGCCTCTATCGCCTACCGCGATGGCGAGGCCGACTCCCGACAGGGGCTCCATCAGATGCTGGACCGCTTGCCGCCCGAACGCGAAAGCATCGTCGCGCGGGCGTTCACCACCTACTTCGAGTTGATCAACCTCGCCGAGGAACGCGAGCGCGTCCGGGCGATCCGGAGCGCCTCACAGGAGGGGAGTCTCGATGATAGCCTCGAAGGAGCCGCCGAAGCGCTCGCCGAAGAGAGTCGGGAAACCGCCCGAGAGATCCTCGACGACGTGCTCATCGAGCCGACCTTCACCGCCCATCCCACGGAGGCACGCCGCAAGACCGTCAAGGCGAAACTCCGGTCGGTGGCGCTGGACATCGAAACCCTCGACGAGCGCCGGCTCACCGACAAGGAACGCGGACAGATCGAACGCGACATCGAAAGCGAGGCGGTCGGCCTCTGGCAGACCCCACAGGTGCGCTACCGGCGACCCGAACCGACCGACGAGGCCCGCAACGTCCAGTGGTACCTCGAAAACACCCTCTTCGACGTGATCGGCGAGGTCTACGACGAGTTCGAGACCGCCCTCAACGAGGCGGGTCGGTCGGTCGACGTGCCCAAACTGTTCGAGTTTCGCTCGTGGGCCGGCTCGGATCGGGACGGCAACCCCTACGTCACCCCCGACGTGACTGCGAAGACGTTGGATCGCCAGCGCTCGGTCGTGCTCGAACGCTACCGGGATGCCCTCAAAGAACTCTCGGGCGTGTTGAGCCAGGACGGCAGCCGGATCGCCGTCGGTGAGACCATCGAGAAGTCGCTGGCGGCCGACCGCGAGCGGCTGCCGGGGGTCGCCCGGGAGGCCGAGGACCGTTACCCTCGCGAGCCCTACCGCCAGAAGCTCAAACTCATGCGCGAGCGCATCGACCGGATCGACGACGTTCGCCCGGGCGGCTACGAGACGGTCGCGGGGTTCCGGGCCGACCTCAACGCGCTGGCCGAAAGCGTCCGAAACAATGGCGGCGAAAGCATCGCCGAGTCCCACGTCGATCCGCTCCGCCGACAGGTCGATACCTTCGGGTTCTCGCTGGCGAGTCTGGATCTGCGCGACCACCGCGAGAACCACACCGGGGCCGTCGCCGAGGCGCTCGCGCTCGAAGGCCTCGACTATCGCGCGCTCGACGAGGACGAGCGCGTCGAGGTCCTCACCGAGGCCATCATGCAGGACGACCCGGTGATCGACCCCGGACGACTGTACCGCGACGAGGCCGCCGACCTCTCAGAGACCACGCGCACGGTACTTGAGCTGTTCGCCCGACTATCGGACTGGCAGGCCGAATACGGCGACGATGCCATCGACACCTACTGCATCAGCATGACCGAAGAGCCAAGCCACGTTCTGGAGGTCCTCTTCCTCGCCGAACAGGCTGGCGTCGTTGCCATGCCCGATCACGCCGGCCTCGATATCGTACCGTTGCTCGAGACCGAATCCGCCCTCTCGGGGGCCCGGCGGATCATGGGTACGCTGTTCGAAAACGAGGCCTACAGTCAGACCCTGGATGCACGTGGAAACACCCAGGAGATCATGCTCGGCTATTCGGATTCGAACAAGGAAAACGGATTTCTGGCGGCCAACTGGGAGCTCTATCGCAACCAGCGTCGGCTCGCGGCCATCGCCGACGATTTCGACGTGACGATCCGGCTGTTCCACGGTCGGGGCGGCTCGATCTCCCGGGGCGGCGGCCCGATGAACGAAGCGCTGCTCGCCCTGCCCAACGAATCAGTGACGGGCCAGGTGAAGTTCACCGAGCAGGGCGAGGCCATCGCCGAGAAGTACGCCAACCCCCGCATCGCCGAGCGCAACATCGAGCAGATGCTCCACGCCCAGACCATCGCCCGCCACGACGCCGTCGACGCGACAGAGCGGGTGTCCGAGGAGTGGGTCGACGCCATGGACACGATGGCGGCGGCCGCGCGCGCGGAGTACCGCGACCTGCTCGACGCCGAGGGGTTCGTGACCTACTTCGGGCAGGCGACGCCCATCTCGGTCATCGAGGACCTCAACCTCGGCTCTCGCCCCGCCTCCCGGTCGGGCGAGCGCACCGTCGAGGACCTCCGGGCCATCCCGTGGGTGTTCTCGTGGACCCAAT
>CAYOFZ010000084.1:0-2406 GCA_964403315.1 uncultured Halobacteriales archaeon
CCTGCTGGGAGATGAACGTCCCCCGATCCGCGAGGGTGTAGGCGCCCTGCTGGCTCGCCTGATTGAGCGTATCGCCCATTCCCTGCCCGGTTTCGATGTACCACTGTCCGCCGGGTTTGACGCCCGCGGCCTCCCAGATGCTCAGTTCCGTGTTGTACGTCCCCGAGTTATCGCCCCGCGAGGCGAACAGCGACTGGGTTTCGGCGATCCGCGCGAACGCTTCGGTGGCGCTTCCAACGCCGCTGATGCCGGCTGTATCGTCCTCGAGACCGACGATCACGAAGTCGTTGAACATCAAATCGCGGCGGTTGATGCCGTAGCCGTTTCGCAGGAACTCGTCTTCGAGATCGCGGGCGTGGACCATGACGATGTCGCAGTCGCCGTTGCGCGCGGTTTCGAGCGCCGCTCCGGTTCCCTGGGAGATCGCCTGTACCGCCGCGCCGAACTCGTCCCGGAACACCCGGTTTACCTCGTCCAGGAGGCCGGTGTCGTAGGTGCTCGTCGTCGTCGCCAGAACGAGGTCCTCGCCGACGACGTTCGCGCCCTGATTTCCGCCGCTACTGTTGCTACTGTTGTTGCCATCCGAACCGCCGAAACCCAAACAACCAGCCGCCGCCGTCGCTAGTCCGCCCCCGGCGAGTCCGAGAAACTTCCGCCGTTGTATCGACATGGACACATCGTTGGCAACGCCGATATTAAACGTTCCGCATCGGAACGATCCGGCGGAATTTCACCCGAATACGAGGCGCGAGCCTGGCGCCGGAAGTACGAGATTCCCGCGGGAAGCGTCGAACTCGAAGACCATGAAGCGACCGACTCCCCCGAGGAGTTCGGGTCGGCCGAGTAACTCTCGGGCCGCTCCCGGCGTCGCCCGCGTCGCGGTCGGGATCAGTAGCGTGAACGGTCTTCGATTATGTGCCATGACTTCGCAAGCCCACCCCTTACCCGTGCGCCGCCCGTATGATTTATCATGATGGACAAGATCCTGGTTCCGATCAACGGCTTATCGCCCACGCTTGCTGCGCTCGATCACGCGTTATCGCTGGACGGCGATCACGAGATCACTCTTCTCCATGTTATCGCTATCGACGAACGGGATGGAAGCGTTCGACAAAGGCTCCTCCCGGAAGCACTCGACGAACAGCGTAAAGCAGCCCAACACGCTGCGGGCCGCATCGTGATGGAAGCGCGGGATCATGCGGCCGAGTACGGCGTGAGGCTGGGGATAGCCACCGAATACGGACATCCCGCCGACCGGATCGGCGCATATGCCGAGGATAACGGTATCAACCGGATCGTCATGGGTAGTCAAGGGCGGTCCTGGTTCTCACGGCTTCTCCTCGGCAGCCCCTCGGAGGGCGTCATCCGGCAGTCGCCGATCCCCGTCACTACCATCCACGATGACAACAGCGAGGAGGGCGACGAAACCGACACGACCGCAGCCCGGGACATCCCGCTGTTTCGTGGCATAAACTGAGACCGCTCGTGATTGATAATTCCCTCTATCCATCCCAACCGGATCGACCGATTCTTCACCGGATAGCGAAGGTTAAAGCGGTTGGCAGCAGTCGATCATCGTATGGCTGATCCCGGGGAACGGTTCGGCTTCGATTTCGTCACATCGCTGGTCAGCTCGGGACTGACACTGTTGGTTTCGGCGGCGATCATGATCTACGCCGGGCAACTACAGTGGACCGTCACCGAGCTGTACGCCGTCGGCGGCGGTGCGGTACTCGTCATCGGACTCCTCCTGGGGACCGTTCTCGTGATCATGGGCGCGAAGTGACGTTCTCCTTCCGCGCAAACGATTGATCCTCCCACACGGGCGAACACTCGCCGGGTTGAGGGAGTCGTACTGTCGGTCGTAACTGGTCGTGCGTGATTGGTCGGAAGAGAGATATCCGCGACGCCCGAACAGTCATGGTAAGGGCGAGTCCCGACGAAACATGTATTCAGTACGTTCTTCGCCCGCACCCGAAGGGGACGAATCCGAGGGGGAAGGGGATGGGCGACACGAACGACGCGCGAACGAACCGAACGATATCGACGGCGACCGCCGACGGTTCCTCTACCTCGGCGGGACGGCGCTGGGTGTCGGTTCCGCCGGGTGTCTCGGCCGTGGCACCGACGACGCGGACGACGGAGCGGCGTCGCGGCCCCCGCCCACCGTGACGGACGTCTCGCTGAGCGATACCACGGTGTTCGTCGGTCACCCCGTCGAGGTGACGGCAACGGTCACCAACGGGAGCGAACGGAAAGACACGCTGTATGCGGAACTCCGCGTGGACGGGATGATCGTCGACACGACGGACGTGACGCTGGCCGCAGGGGAAACCGCGTCGGTGACGTTCACCCGGTCGTTCGACACGCCCGGCGAGTATCGGATGAGCGTCAACGACGCGACCG
>CAYOFZ010000084.1:2506-9315 GCA_964403315.1 uncultured Halobacteriales archaeon
CGCCCGCCGGCGTTCGAGGTCGGAAACACCTTGGTGGACGCCACGCGGGTCACCACCGGCGAGGACGTTACCGTGGTCGCAACGGTCTCGAACGTGGGCGGTCAGGAAGGAACGTTCACCGCCGAACTCGAACGCGACGGGGAAACCATCGCTACCCGAGCGGTGACGGTCGCGGCGGGAGAGCGGACAACGGTGCGCTTTCCCGTGAGCTTCGGGGAGCGGGGTGCGTACGCGCTGAGCGTCAATGGCGTGGCCGTCGACACCGTGTACGTAGTGGAGTGTTCCACCGTCATCGACGAGAGGATCACGGTCGCCAGTCGGTCATCGCGCACCTACCGATACCGGCTGAAAGAACGGGCCGAGATGACGGTCACGGTAACGGCGCGCAGCGGCGTTAAACCGACCGTGTCGGTCGTCGGGCCGTCGGGTGAACCGGTAATCGACGGGGTAACCGGCGGCTCGATTCACGAATCGTTCACCGCCGCCACGGCGGGAACCTACCGGATCAGGGTCGGAAACGACGCTCTGCTCCCGTTGCGGAACGGAACGTGGGATATCGAAATCGAGATCTGTACGTGGTGACGTTCACATGTACTTCCATGCACGCGCGGCACGGTCCCAGGAGGCCGCCTTGCCGATCCACCGCGCCGAAATGGCCTTTTTGAGGACTTTGGCACCGAGTCCCGAAAAGGTGTTGAGCGGCACCCCGAGCACGCCATGGGCGACGGCCGCCTCGCCCACCGAGACGGTGGTGCCCTTGTTCGTGTAGGTCCAGTCGATGAGTTCGCGGTTTTGCACCAGTCGGGCGACGTTCTGGCCGAGGATCTCGCCGGCTTCCATCGCGGCTTCGGCGGTCGGCGGGACGGGACTCTCGGCGTCGGGATCGACGATCATCTCCCAGATCTCCTCTTCGGACAGCGGCCCCGCCTCTTCGTCCTGGTCGATCAGGCCGGAATCGCCCAGCGCGAACACCCGACTGTCGCTGGATTCGAGCGTCGGACCGGTGTAGACGCGGTTGTGATCCTTTGAAACGCCGGCGTTTTCGAGGGCGGGCTGGCCGGTGACGCCGCCGGCCCAGAGCAACACGTCGTAGGCCATCGAGTCGCCGTCGGCGGTCTCGATGCGCTCGTCATCGACGCTCGCAATCGTGGTCCCGGTGTCGATCTCGACATCGAGAGCCTCGAGGTGGTTGCGGATCGCGCCCTGGAACTCGTGGTCGTGGCCGGCGAAGAGCTGGCCGCTCCGTTCGACCAGCGCGACCTCCATCGAGGCGTCGAGATCGTCGCGGAGTTCGGCGATCTCGCCGGCGGCCTGGATGCCCGTGAGGCCGCCGCCGCCGACGACCACCCGGGCCGGATCAGCCTGTGTGGCGTTGCGAACCGCTTCGGAGACGTGTTGGCGGACCGCGAGCGCATCACCGAGGCTCTTGAGGGTGAGCGCGTGTTCTTCGAGCCCGTCGATTCCGTAGAAGGCAGTCTGTGAGCCCAGACAGACCACGGCATAGTCGTACCCGATCGTTCGTCCGTCGTCGAGTTCGACCTCGCGGTCGTCGGTGTCGAGGTCGGTCACCTCGGCCTGGACGAACCGCGTCCCGTCGGACGTGATCGCCTCGACCGGGATCGTGACGTGCTTACGCGCGGAGGGATTGCGGATACACCGGTGGACCTCGTGGAGAACGAGGTGGTAGTCATCTTTCGAGATCCAGGTGAGGTCGGCGTCGTCCAACTCCTCTTCGAGACTCTTCATCGCGGCCGCGCCCGCATACCCCGCTCCGAGTACGACGACGTGTTCGGTCATACGGGGCAGGTTTTCGGGCTCGTCGGTAAAACGTTCGGCTTGAACAATCCGGCTCTGTTGAAACCCTGTTAGTCCGACACTCCTATCAATAATTGTCCGAACTAGTAACCCCTACCAAGGATTTTCTCGGAGCCGTTAATTCCCGATCTACTGCGTGACATCTATTACATCACGACTAATACCCTCAGGTCTGGACCGAGATCGGGAGCGTCTGTAATCCCCACAGGGCCGGCGCCATGATCGGGGTGCGTTCATCGGTCGTGATACGCACGTCCGAGATACGGTCGAAGAACACCCGAAGGACGGTTCTCGCTTCAAGCCGCGCTAACGGCGCACCCAGACACACGTGAATCCCTCTGCCGAACGCCATATGCGGGTTCGGTTTTCGCTCGGGATCGAACGTTTCGGGGTCGTTGAACTGCTGTGGGTCCCTGTTCGCCGATCCAACCCATAAAAGGACCCGATCGCCTTCTCGAATCGTGCTATCGCGTATCTCGACGTCTTCGGTCGCTGTTCGCGCAACGGTATGGACCGATGGTTGATACCGCAGCACCTCCTCAATCGCGGTGTCAAGGTCGATAACGCTCGTCTGAACGTCCGAAACGAGGTCATGCTCCGTAAACATCCAGATCGCATTCGTCAGAAGGGTGACCGTCGTGTGACTTCCAGCAAGCAACAACAGTGCACAGAAATTATATATCTCCTCTGGGGTCAGCTCCCTCCCGTCCGGTGTTGCGTGGATCACCTCCGAGAGGATGTCGTCCGTGGGGTTTTCTTTTCGTTCTTGGACCAATCCGGTAAGATACTCTTTCAATTCGCGCTCTGTGTGTTCTCCGCCCGGTCTGATTCCGGTAAGCAGTTCCCGTTTCTCTCGGGGGACGCCGAGGATCTCCCCGATGACTATTGCCGGAATCGGAGCTGCAAACTCCGCGGCGAAGTCGAACTCGGTTCCGTTTGCGAGGATCCTGTCGAGCTGTGCGTGAGCCAATTCTTCGAAATTATCGCCGAATTGACGCAGATGTCCCGGTTGGAAGTATTCGTCGACGACCCCTCGAAGGCGTTCATGTTCCGGGGGATCTCTGTTGATCATCGTTTCCCCGAGATCAACTGCATCGTCATCGTCACTCGCCCCGCTCAGTGAGAGAGCGAATTCGGAAGAGAACGTCTCGAAATCAGTGAGTATAGCCTGCGCATCATCGTACTGGAATACATCCCAACACTCCCGCGTCTCGTCGTATCGGACAGGGTTGGTCTCACGCATCTCCCGATACCACGGATATGGATTCAACTGTCCTTGAGGAGAGTTGATCGGATCCGGCAGGCGGTTCATCCCGAGGTCGTCCGAGCCATTCATGACTGACTATTCAGTCAGTCCCGATAAAGAGTTTTCGGTTCCGCTAAGACTCCTCCCCCGTCTTGCGATTTCGTATAACAGTGAGTTTCAGCCGGTTTGCTCGTGAGCGGCTACGAGAGCGCCTCTTTCGGATGTCAGAGACGAAGGGTTTCGACAAGGCCGACCACCCATCCCGGGCCCGATAGGATGCTGCACATCTCAACCTCGGTACTTTTGAACCTCTCGCCACTCCCGTATTCGCATGGGAACTGTCAGCTACGACTTCAGCGACGAGACGGCCATCGTCACGGGCGCGAGCGCGGGCATCGGACGGGCGATCGCACGACGGTTCGGCGAGGCCGGCGCACACGTCATCAACGCCGACCAGCGCGAGGAGCCGAAAGCCGACGACGAGGACCGCCCGACCCACGAGTTGATCGAGGAATCGGGCGGCAGCGCGGACTACGTCGAAACCGATGTCTCCGATCCCGATCAGCTGGAATCGGTCGTCGCGGGCGCACGCGAGTACGGCGGCGTCGACGTGATGGTGAACAACGCCGGCGTCCAAATCCCGGGGGGCTTCCTGGAGGTTTCGCCCGAGGATTTCGATACGCTGCACCAAGTCAACGCCAAGGGGATGTTCTTCGGCACGCAGGCCGCCGCGAACGACATGATCGACCGCGGCGAAGGAGGTACCATCGTCAACACCGCCTCGATCAGCTCCCGGGTAGCCCAGCACGGCCAGGTCCAGTACGACTCGACGAAGGGCGCGATCAAGATGATCACACGGGGAAGCGCGCTCGAACTCGCCGAGCATGGGATCCGGGTGAACGCGGTCGCGCCCGGCCAGATCGCCACCGAGTTCACCGAGGGCTGGTCGGACGAGGCCCAGGACGCCGCCGGCGAGGGCGGCGACGGATTCATCAAACCGGTGCCGCTCGGCCGGGCAGGGTTTCCCGACGACCTCGACGGGGCGTACCTGTTTCTCGCAAGCGACGAGGCCGAGTACATCACCGGCGAACTGCTCTACGTCGACGGCGGCTGGACGGCGATCTAGCACCTCCACGTTTTTGAACGGGGATTGAGTGCGAAGCACGAGCCCCGTAGCAATCGAGGGAAGATCCGTCTAAATCCCGGGTGGAACGCCGATGACTGCAAACGAACTAACGCCGATGAGCGCCAGCGCGTACAGGATGATGAAATCGATGGCCCATGTGAGCACCGAGATCCCAGTCGCGCGCACCAGCGTGCCGGGATAGCGCAGGTCGATGACGATGATGTACGCGGCGAGCGCAAACACCGGACCGAGGAAGGGGATGAAACTGACGGACGTTCCGCCAGTGATGTATGTAACGCCGATCCAAACGACCGACGCAATCAGTGCTGTGACGAACGAGTGGATGACGCCGGACTCATCGAGCAACATGGTCGTTGCAATGTAGGTTGCGGCGGTCCCGACGACGAGGCTTGCGATAAACGGGATAACCGCCTGGCTGAGGGTGAAGGTTCCGAGTTGAGTGGGTAACATTCGGCCAATTTTGGCCGGTCCGAAGAATAAGCCACAGGTTTGCATATTCTTGGTGATAAACAGTGTATTCGCCTGATCGGCGCGGCGAGCGCGACGGACTCGAATCGTTTCGGGACTTGGCGGGTCGCAAGCGTCGTCGGCACGGGTATCGACGAGGTGGCCGGAGGCGCGACCGAGGACGCACCCCTGCTCGACGCCGACTCGGTCGCCGAGGGCGCGAAATTGCCCGTCGTTCCCGAGGAGGTCTGGGCCGCCGGCGTGACCTACGCGGTCAGCAGCGACGCCCGCGAGGAGGAAAGCGGCCGCGGCGAGATCGTCGGTTACACCGTCGGCAACAACGCATCGAGCCGCGACCTCGAGGGCGACAATCTCCCCCAAGCGAAGGTGTACGACCGGTGTTGTGCCATTGGCCCGTGTGTCGCCTCACCCGAAACGGTCGGCGATCCACGCGATCTCGAACTCTCGATGACCATCGAGCGCGACGGCGAGACGATGTTCGACGGGAGTACCTCCACCGAGAACTTGGTGCGCTCCCCGGAAGAACTCGTTTCGTATCTGAATCGCCACAACGCCGTTCCCGAACTCTCGGTGTTTCTGACCGGAACGTCGCTCGTGCCTGACGATTTCACGCTCGGAGAAGGTGACCACGTCGCCATCGAACTCGAAAGCGTCGGCCGGCTGGAAAACCCCGTTTGTGTCGGTCTGAGGTTCAGAACGTCGTCCGCTCGACGCCGTCGTCGGTGCCGTAGACGACTTCGTCGACCATCTCGACGAACAGGCCGTGCTCCTGTGCGCCGGGGATCGCCGCGAGCGCGTCGGCCCGGTCGTGGGGGTCCTCGATGGAGCCGAAATCGCAATCTATCACGAGGTTCCCGTTCGCGGTGAACAACGGCCCGTCCTTGGCCTCGGCGTACCGGAGTTCCGGATCGCCGCCCATGTCGTTGACCCATCGTTTCCCCACCGTGCGCGATTCAGGCAGCACCGACAGCGGGATCGGGTGATCGAGCGGGGTTTGGGCCTTGTCGTCGTCGGTTGCGATCACCAGCCGGTCGGCCATCGAGTCGATGAGCTTCTCGCGGGCGTGCGAGGCCCCGCCGCCCTTGACGACATGGGGGTGCTCGGGATCCCACTGGTCGGCCCCGTCGATGGCGACGTCGAGTTCGACAACTTGATCGAGGTCGATGAGCGGAACCCCGGCTTCCCGTGCGAGTTCGTGGGACTGGATCGAGGTGGCGACGCCGCGGACGTTTTCGAGATCGCCGTTTCTCACCCGCCGACCGACTTCGGCGATGGCCCACGCGGTCGTGCTGCCGGTGCCCAATCCCACGGTCATGCCCGATTCGACGGCGTCGGCGGCTTCCCTCCCGCCGCGGCGTCGACGTTCGTTCATGACGCCCTCCTCGCCGCTTTTGATCCGGCGTGGCGAGGGGATCACCTCGATCCGCTCGCGGATACTCTCCTCGTCGAGCGAGATCCCTTCGTCATCGAGTGCCGCAGTAGCTTCTTCGATGACCTCTCCTTCGTTTTCGGCCCAGACGCGTATCTCGTGGTCGTTTTCGGTGTAGCTGAATTCTTTTGCCATGGTCGTAGTCGTGGAAGGTGGTCAGTCCTCGTCCCCGTTGTTGGTGTGATTGGCTGAACTGACCGGGTCGGTTTCGGGGTCGTTCCGGAGCTCTCGGCGGGAGTCCTCCTCGACGCGGCCCGTGAGGCGTTCTTCCATGATGTCTTCGGATGCGCCGAAGGGGTGGTTGCCGAACCCGTGGCGCATGAGCGCGATGGCGCGGTAGGCGTGGCGCTGGTTGCCCCGGGATTTGAACAGCTCGATGACCGACTGGGTGATCACCGGAACCGGCGTTTCGCCCTTGATCGCCTCCTCGACCAGCCAGTTCACCTCCCCGGTGTCCTCGACGTAGTTGGGGATGTCCTCGAAATCCGGCGTGTCGGTTTCGGCGAACTGATCTTCCTTTTCGAGCCCCTTCGCCATGAGTTCGACCAGCCAGCTCCTGATGACCGAGCCGTTCGACCAGTTGGTAAACACCTCCCCGAGGTCGTGGTCGAACTCGCTTGCTTCGAGGAGTTCGACGCCTTCGGCAATCGACTGGAGCATCCCGAACTCGACGCCGTTGTGCACCAGCTTCACGAAGTGGCCGC
>CAYOFZ010000085.1:0-9298 GCA_964403315.1 uncultured Halobacteriales archaeon
GTCGCCCGCGACGATCCCGAAGAGTTCATCGTGTCACTCTCGGTGTTGACCGATCAGATCGTGGAAGTGATCCGTTCCTCGTGGGCTCAGTCACTCAGCAACGCCTATCGTGATAGGAAGTCGTATTTCTTCATCGGGCATGGGCTCCTCTACCCGGTCGCGCTCGAAGGTGCCCTGAAGTTCAAGGAAATCACCTACGAGCACGCCGAAGGGTTTGCCTCCGGCGAACTGAAACACGGTCCGCTGGCGTTAGTTACACCCGGTACGCCGATATTTGCGCTGTTTGACGGTGTTCACGACGAGAAAACCCGTACCAATGCAAAGGAGGCCCAGGCTCGCGGCGCGGAAATCATCGCTGTCACCGCAAACGAAACAAGCGTCAACGAGTTTGCCGACGATATACTTCTGATTCCCGACACTCATCCTGATCTTAGTGGTGTACTGGCGAACGTACAACTCCAGCTCGTCTCGTATTATACTGCTCGCCTGCTCGATCGGCCGATCGACAAACCACGCAACCTGGCTAAAAGCGTCACTGTTGAATGACGTCGGATACTACCGCTAAACGCAACTGGTTTTGCGGGGTAAAAACAAGATACATGGTCTCGCTTCATGTACATAGTTTCGTATGAGGACGGAGTTGTTCGGCGTGTTTGGCGACCGCGAGCAGTTTATGCGGGTCCGTTCCCCTTCCGAGTTCGACCGGCTCGTTGCCGGCGAGACGATCACCGTCGGTATCCGGGATTTCAGTCTCGATTCTCCGGGTCGAAGCGCGACCTATGAATCTGCGGAGGGATGTTGTGTCATCTGGGGCGAAGCCTTCCCGGTGGAGGAGACACGGAAACAAACTGCCGAATGGTTGTTCGACCGCTATGTTGCGGAGGGTATGGACGCACTCGATGCCCTTAATGGCTCGTATATCGTTGCTATCGAGTATAACGGCGATGCGCTGGTCAGCACCGATCCCATCCACTCCTCCGAAGGGTTCTATGCCGATACCGAATACGGTCGATGTTTCGGAACTGACGCCGCGCAACTCACGCAGGCGGTCGAAACACCGACACTTGATCAACGCGGACTATGTGAACTCCTCCATTTCGGGCTGACGTTCGGGGAAACGACGACCATCAAGGAAGTGCGTCGATTGCCGTTCGACGGGTATCTGACAACCGAAACCACGGGCGAATTGTCGAGATTCGTCTACCAACCCCAAACGTTCGACTACGCGGAGGAACTCGCGGCTCGGCTCGAACGTGCTCTGGGCCGACGATCGATATACTCGGGTCGAAAGGGAATTCTCATGAGTGCTGGGTTTGATTCTCGACTGCTGCTCACAGGCATTCCGAATCTGGATGTCTGTTATACGTTGGGAACCCCATCGACACCCGAAGTCAAAAGCGCCCGTAAGCTGGCATCCCAGTACGACATTCCCCACCGGATACTCCACCTCAACTCCGATTACCTCGTTGCCCCTCCCGAGATCGTTCAGTACACACAGGGGATCCGCGAGTCAGTTCACATCCACCATCGGGGCAACGTCGGCGGTATAACCGCCGACACTATGTATCACGGACTATTGCTTGATACGCTGTTGCGGGGTCACTACTTGCCCCGGGATACGATTCACCTCGATGCTATCGACCGAGAATTTCCGCTTCCATGGCTCGATCCTGACCCGGACGTTCCCGCACAGTTCGCCGACAAACTGGGGTTTTTCGCCGGCACTGATCGCCTGCTCGTCAACTGTCCCGAACTCGATGCTGATACACCCGAAGGATTCCTCCAGAACACGGTCGAACGCCACTACCGGCAGGGGTTTAACAGGGCGGAGTCACGGTATAATGCAATGGAGTTGCTCGGCATCAAGTGTAAATCCGCACTCCCGTTCCGTAATCATCTCGCCGATCAGTATCTCGAGAGTTTCATCGCAGCCGATACTGAACTCATCGAGTGGCATCTCTCGACCCCGCCGGAATATCGCAACGACCGGACCTATCAGAAGGCACTCCGGCTGATCGACGACGACATTTTCCATCATCGACCGCCGGATCGCCCCCATCGATCCTACCAGTTCAACCAGATCGAGAAATACCTACGCAAAAAACTCCCCGGACTACAGCCGTTCGGCACGCCCTGGCCCGACCGGGATCGAGTCTATAACGAAAACGCCCTCGATCAACGGCTGTTTGCGAAGCGACCTGATCTCCACGAGCTTCCACCTCGCATTAAGCTTCGAATCAACGATGCTCGAACGTGGATCGATCACGCTGCTGGTGGGGCAATCGATCCGATGGACCGACTCGTCCGCCCTCGTTTATCCCGCTAACTCCCACTGTCGTTCGTGCTTTCGGTTTCGTTTCCGCTTCCGAAGATCGCTCCTCCGTTCCCGGTTTCCGTGTCTTCGTCGGTTTCATCGTTCCCTCCGCCTTCACTTCCGCTCTCATTGGTGTCACCGGTTTCCCCCCCTTGGTCGGTTTCGCTTCCAGCGTCGTCAGAGCCCCCGAAGATCGGATCACCGTCCCCATCGCCGCTTCCGTCGTTTTCGTTAGTGATCTCTTCGCCGTTTCCATCCGTTTCGTTGCCTTCTCCACCTCCGTCTGCACCGTCCTGATCGGTTTCGTTCTCGTCATTTTCCCCGGAGCCGTCCGAACCGGACTCAGCAGGTGTTGCATCGCCCTCAGTTCCGTTGTTTTCGCTTCCATCCGATTCACCATTACCGGTCTCCTCGTTACTGGCCTCCTCTTCGTCTCCTTCGGCACCATCGCTGTCGTCCGTCGTATCTTCCGCGGAGGTATCACCTTCACTGGATTCGTTTTCCGTATCCGTTCCGTCAGTATTGCCGCTGCCAGCAGCCGCCTCATCGATGCCGTTGGACTGGGGGGCCAGTTCCTCGTCGTCTCCATCGGATAATGGACTCGTTCCGGAGTCACCGCCCGGCAGACCAGCAGTAATCGTTAGCCCAATAATAAACAAACAGACCCCAAAAACGAGGAGCGCCCGCTGGAAGAGCACCTGATCGAACCGGATGGCTGATGATCCCGGCCGGAAGTGATCCCGTATCGTGATCGAGGGGAAGGGGATCGCGTGCGAGACTATCCACATTGTTGATCGGTACTACCCCCTACTGTTTTATTATCGATTTGGTAAAAAATGGGTGATACCCACATCCAGACGCGAACGTTTCCGTGTGCCTAAGTCCGGTGCGGACGAATGGAAACCGATCCTGATATGCACGCTACGAGCACTGACAGACTCCTGTTTTCCGACCGCTCATCAGATAGCACGTGGTCATTGTATATCGCTGGCGACTGTGTTTACTCCGAGTCCGAGCGGACCGACCCTATCGGCGAAGCGGTGCAATCGCGGATGACTGGGGCGGATATTTCGATGCTCAATCTCGAAGCACCGATTCCAGCCGACGACTCGATCCCGAAGTTCGGACCGCGAAAGGAGTCCGATGAAACGGTACCGGCGATGCTCGGCGACGCCGGTATCGACGCGGTAACGCTCGCGAACAATCACGCAATGGACTACGGACCGACGGGATTGTTCACGACCATCGAAGCCTGTCATGATGCTGGCCTCGATACCGTTGGTGCCGGCAGTCGCGTTCAGGAAGCGCTTTTGCCGCTTCGTTACACCGTCGATGATACCGATGTCGCCATCATCAACCTCTGTGAACGGGAGTTCGGTATCGCCACCGATTCTCCGGGTGTCGGCTGGATCGGCCACCCGGAGGCAAGGCGAATCGTTGAACGGACTGTCGAGAACGCTGATACGGTCGTTTTGCTCGCACACGGCGGCGTTGAATTCGTCCCGCTACCGCCGATCCAGTGGCAGCGACGCCTGCGGCGGTTCGTCGATCTCGGCGTCGATCTCGTCGTCGCGCATCACCCACACGTCCCTCAGGGGTGGGAATCCTACCGGGAGACACCCATATTTTACAGTCTGGGAAACTTCCTGTTCGGTCATACCACCCGACCGAAAGCCACATGGGGGCTGTCGGTCGAGATCGAATTCGACGGCGAACGCCCCGTCGCCGCGGATCTCATTCCCACCGAAGAATCGGACGGCGGCGTCCATATAATGACTGACGACTCACGCCGTGAGGACTGTCTCGATCATCTGCACCGACTCGCCGACCTGACGAGCGACTCCGACGCCATGGAGGTTCACTGGCAGGAACTCGCAACGGTGTTGTTCCACCAGCGATACGCGGGTTGGCTGCGTCGTTCGGCCGGTAGCACTCCCCTCACGCTTCTCAAACACCCGCGACGATACCTCGGACGAAAGGCCTTCTGGGACGGCAATGCCCGTCAGGAGGAACTGCTCCTCTTGCTCAATCTCTTCAGAAATAGCTCGCATCGCTCGGTTATAGGAACCGCTCTGGCGGTCGAAACCGGCGACGCCCCCGATCGGCGCACCCCTGAGATCGAGGCGCGAGTACGGGAACTGCTCTCCTGGACGGAAGACCGTCCGGTGTACGAGCGACCCTCGGCGTTTCGCCGGAAAGCCAACAGCCTCCTCGAATTCATCGCTCCCGATTGATCCATCCAACCGAAGGGTGTCAACGGTTAGCTGCCCGTATCGCCCGTCGAGTCAGTAACGCGCCGTTCGAGTGCGGCCGCGTAGCGGTTGATCGGGGCCGGCAGTCCACTGAGAACCTCGAACACCTCCTGGGGGTGGATCGCTCCCGTGATTAGCGTCAGGATCGAGTAAACAGCCAGTCCAATCGGCGGAATCACGATGAACGCGACCAGGGCTGACCCGATCGATACCGAACCGACGACCGGAAGTCCAACGGTCATCAGTGCTGCCGGGAGCAGCCCCTCGATTCCCAACACCAATGCGACGAGTACGATGGCCGTCCCGAGTGCAGTAACGGAGACCCGAACCGGGCGGATGTCGCCCAGCGGGTTATAGCCGATGTTCCTCGCGCCCCATAAGTGAAACAGCGGCAGGGAGAGATATCCCAGCGAAGTGGCGATTGCCGCCCCCTCAATGCCGAATCTGGGTATCAAGAGTGCATTCAACACGAGGTTCATCGTCGCAGTAGCACCCGTCGCTAAGATCATGACACGCATCTCGCCTCTAGCGTGGCTCACCGAAAGGATCGGTCTGGCGACGGCAAACGCGACGGTGCCGGGCAACAACAGCAACAGCGGCGTGATCGTCGGTTCGAAAGCCGCCCCGTAATATCGGGGAACGAACTCCGGAGCTAACGCGGCGATCCCGAGCGCCAGAAGCGTCGTCAACAGCAGGGTATACCGTGTCGCCTTCGAAGAAAGCGATGTGATCCGTTCGATTCGGTCGTGTTGCCACAGCTCCGATGCGGACTGGATCATCACCGACTGGATCGCCTTCGGGGCCAACCAGAGAAACTCCGCGAGCACGAGCGCGGCCTTGTAGTAACCGACCTGTGCTTCCGTGGTAAACGCCTGTAGCATCAGTACGTCGACGTGGTATAGCGAAGTCAGCAGAAATATATACACTATCGTGAGATTATTGAAGTTGAGCAGTTCTTTCCGGGGAAACTCCTTAGGGATGGACCCCAGAACCTTCGAAAACGAGACGTGACGCGAGAGTATCAGCAATCCACCGACCGAGAGGATGAAATCAGTGAGGATGTGACCGACGAGGACGCCCGCAACGCCGTGCCCGAGGTATGCGAGGCTGATCGCAAAGAGAAAGAACAGTATCTTCTGGCTGACGTAGAACGGCTCCGAGAGGTGTTCGAGTTTCAGACCCAACAGTGCGCGACGAACGTACGCACGAAACTGCGCCATGATGGTGATGAGCGCGAGCAAGAGGAAGTAAAACGAGTATTCCTCGCCCAGCGTCCGCTCGACGATCCCCACCTGAGCAGCCACGATCAGCAGTGCGGAAGCGACGAGCGCCAACAGGGCCGCGATCCGGAAGTAGTAGCCAAAGACGTTGGCGTGCCAGTCGTCCTCGTCGCGGTTTTCCGCGAGGTATTTGCGGGTACCGCTTGCGACGCCGGAGCTGACGATGATCATCAACAACGCGAACGTCGACATCACGGTCGCGTACTCGCCGTAGCCGCTGGGACCGAGGATCCGAACGAGGATCGGCGTCATCAACGCTCCGATGAACGTCACTGTGACGTTCGCGCCGGCAATCGAGAGGAAGGCCGTAACGAGTGTCCGTCTCATCGTGATTTCAGTGGTTCGATCATCGTTATCACCCTCTCGATAGGAATTATCGGTCCCGCGTGACGGTTTCGCCCGGCATGGTCATCGCATCGCCCGAAAGGGTCACGCCGGGAGCGAGACTGGTGTTGATTCCCGTTTTCGCACTATGCCCGACCACGACACCGAACTTCCGCCGCCCGGTCGAGATCCGCTCGCCTTTGACGGTGAGTTTTACTGCTTCGTCGTCGTGGCGCAGGTTGGCGACGTTCGTTCCCGCGCCGAAATTGACGTTTCGGCCGAGCACGCTGTCGCCGACATACGAGAGGTGGGGCACGTCCGTTCCTTGCATGACAACACTGTTTTTCACCTCAACTGCGTGACCGATGTGAACGTCACCTTCGAGCAGGGTCGCTCCGCGAACGTAGGCGTTCGGGCCAATCGTACAGCCCGGACCCACGTAGACGGGGCCTTCGATGGTGACGCCCGCCTCGATTTCGGCACCTTCTTCGATGACGACCGTTCCTTTGAGTGTCGCGTCGGTATCGACTGTACCGTCGATCCGCCGGTCTTGCTCACCCAATAGCAGTTCGTTCGCCTCCAGCAGTTCCCAGGCACGGCCGACGTCCATCCAGCGATCCAGCTCGGCCGGCCTGACGGTGTGTTCGTCGATCACGCGCGCGAGCACGTCGGTGAGTTCGTGTTCGCCGCGCTCGCTCATGGGAACGTCGAGGTGCTCGCGGGCCTCGGCGGGGAACAGGTAGACGCCGGCGTTTGCGAGGTCCGTCGGCGGATCGGCGGGTTTTTCGACGATGTCGGTCACTCGCCCCCCATCGACCGAGACCACGCCGTAGTTCGAAGGAGCCGCGACGCGATAGACGCCGATTCCCGGCCCGTCAGCGAAGAGTTCCGCGATACTCGCTTTATCGTAGAGGTTATCACCGTTGAGGACGGCGAAATCGTCTTCGAGATGATCGCGCGCAGCCGCGACCGCGTGGGCCGTTCCGAGTTGTTCGTCCTGGGTGGCGTATTTGACCGACACGCCGCGGTAGGATTCACCGAAGTGTTCCTCGACGACTTCGTTCATATATCCGGTGACGAAGATCAGCTCATCGGCCCCCCCGGCGACCGCCGCATCGGCGACATGGGCGGCGATCGGACGGCCAGCGACCGGTAACATCGGCTTGGGGATCGACTCCGAGAGGGGACGAAGGCGCGTCCCCTGGCCGGCGGCGAGTATTACGGTTTGCATTGTAGAGTATTCGGTTTTCTCGGCTTTTGTTATCGCCCGGTTAATGCGTATCGGTACGGCTATATCGTGTTTTCACTCCGTGAGCGCATCGTTCACGAGCCGTTCGGTCATCGATAGTAGTTCCTCGCTGCGCGATTCGTCCTTCGATTCCACGGTCAGGCGCACCAGCGGCTGGGTGCCGCTCGCCCGGATCAGAAACCAGCCGTCCTCGAAATCGACGCGCACGCCATCGATGGCCGTTCGCTCCGCGTTGGGGTAGGTTTCGGGAACGATTTCCTCGATTCGCTCCATGACCGCGATTTTCCGGTCGGTTTCGACGCTCGTTCGTAGGAGATGCGGCGAAACGACGCTCTCGACCATCGAATCGAGCGAGCCCTCGTCGGCGACCATCGCCGCGAGCTTGCAGGCCGCGAGCGGGCCGTCCGGACAGAGGGTTTCGACGGGCCAGATCCACGCGCCACTTGGCTCGCCGCCGAAGACCACGCCGGGTTCGGTCGCCCGCTCGGCGACGTGTACATCGCCGACGCGAGTCCGAGTGACGGATGCGCCGAGGGGTTCGAGTTCCTCGTCGACGACGAGACTCGTGTTTACGGGGGCGGCGACCCGGTCACCCTCGCTGGCGACCGCGCGGGCGAACAGCGCGAGCAACACGTCGCCGCTCACGAACCGACCCGATTCGGTCGTCGCGCGCATTCGATCCGCGTCGCCATCGTGGGCGATACCGAGATCGGCATCGGTTTCGGCGACCCGTTCGCGCAGTGCCGTACAGTTCTCGGCGGTCGGCTCCGAGGGACGGTTGGGAAAGCTTCCGTCGGGCTCGCCGTTCATCACTTCGACCGTACAGCCGAGTTCTTCGAGTGCGGTTACAGTGACACCGCCCGCACCATTACCTAAATCGACGACCACCGAGAGGTCGTCTATCGGCTCGACGGCCGCCAGAAGCGCTTCGACGTGGTGCTCGGCGGCGTCTTCAACCGTCGAGCAGGTACCACCCCCGTCCCAGCCTTTCAGATCGTAGTCGCCGGTCTCGATGCGGGTTTCGATCCCGTCGCGCTGGGCGGCGTCGAACCCCTGTCCGGAGGGGTTCCAGAACTTGAGACCGTTGTCCTCCGGCGGATTGTGCGAGGCGGTGATGACGATCCCGGCGTCAGCGTCCTCCCGGCCGACCGCCCGCGCGAGCGTCGGTGTCGAGACCAGCCCCACATCAAGCACGTCGGCGCCGCATTCGCGTGCACCGGCTGCGGTTGCGTCGAGCAGCCACCGGCCGCTCTCGCGGGGATCCCGGCCGACGACGATACGATCCATGTTTCCGGAGGCGACGGCACGACCGACCGACAGTGCGAGATCGCCGGTAACGACATCGCCGACCAGTCCCCGAATACCGCTGGTTCCAAACAGGCTCATGGGTACGATTTTTACCATCGATTCACGATTGCAAACCGCTTGCGAATCACGCCCGTCGATCGATATGGATTTCGATTACGCCGGGACGAATTCCGCGGCATAGAGGTGATTGAGCATGACATAGGTGATGACGCCGAGTGTCAGACTTAGGATCCACGTGGCGGCGGCGATTCGCCCCACCCTTGCGTGGTGAGTTTCGGTCAGCTCGAACGGTGTGTGACTCACGCCGAGAACGACCGCATACAGCACTAGCGGGACCGCAAGCACCGAGAGGACGATATGGATCGCCAGCATGATCAGGTAGGCGGACTCGATCCAGCCCCAGAGAGGAACCCAGGCGTACTGGGTGTCGAGAATGAAATATTTCGTGCCCCCGCCGCCGACCTTCGGCAGATACAGCAATAGGAACAACATGATGAGTCCAAAGGAAAGCATCATCGCATTGCGGTGTTTGTCGACTTCGTCGCGCCTGATCCAGTACCAGCCGAGCGCG
>CAYOFZ010000086.1:0-9276 GCA_964403315.1 uncultured Halobacteriales archaeon
ACCCAGAAGACGAGTACGCCTTCGAGGTCGGGAGTCTCACCGTGGATCAATAGATACCCGACGAGGATGTTGTACAGGGCAAACGCACCGATGTGGACCCAGAAGACGGGCTCGTTCGCGGTTGTTTCACCGCCCGCGACCGTCGCACCGTCCCGGGAGCGCTGGGCGAGCCGTTCGAGACCGTAGAAACTCCCGAAGCCGACGAGCGCAACGAGATAGACGTGATGATCGACGAACCCTGCAATCGGACCGACAGTGGTGGCGACTTCGCGCTGATACTCGCCGAGTTCGGGCAGCATGTGGACGAACACGTAAGCCACGGAAACGCCGCCGCCAAAGGAGAGCCACCGACTGCGTGGAATACGACCCAGAAATCGGAGCTTACCGGCGAGCAGGTGGACGGCGGCCAGCCCCAACGCCAGAACGGCCATGAATGCGCTCACATCGAACCCGATTCGCGATCAGAGTATCATTCTGATGGTCGTCCTACAGTCCGACGACCTTCACTGCCTTTCCCGAGGTATCGTCGGTGGCCCGGGAGGTAAAAACGATCCCGCGGTCGTCGATCAGCGGTTCGCAACTGACGGTCCCGGCCCTGCCGCTGGTGCGCCAGCGACGCCCGCCGGTGGCCTTCCGGACGGCATGGAGATGGCCGTCGTAGGAGCCGACGAGGACGTGGTTCGCCGTAACGATCGCTGAGCCGATCAACCGACCGCCGGCGTCGTATCTCCAATACTGTTCGCCCGTCGCGGCATCGAGCGCGCGGAGCCACCCGTCGTGGCCGCCCATGTAGATCACGCCCGCATCGGGGTCGACGCCGGCACCCCCCATTACGTACCCGTTGGTTTCGAACGCCCAGTCGCGCTGGCCCGTCGCCAGATCGACGCGGTAGATATTGCTGTCCCACGACCCGAAAAACGCCGCGCTATCGTAGAGCGCGACCGGTCCCTTGATCGATTTTTGCGTCTCGAAGGTCCACGCCCGATTCAAGTCGGGAAACGTCCAGGCATAGAGGTTCCCGTCGTTTGCACCGAAGACGAGGTAGCCCGAATCGGGATCGATGGCGACCGTCGAGTGGGGGTGGTCGCTCGGCCAGCGGTCCTCCCAGCGGACCTCGCCGGTGAGCGAATCGACGCCGAAGACGGCACCGTCGGGATCGGGATACTCGACCGCGATGTAGACGATCCCCTCGTGGTAGGTGGGGCTGGCCCCGATGGATCCCCCGAGTTTTGTCCGCCAGACGAGCTCGCCCGAACCGCGGTCGAAGGCGTACAGCGCGCCGTCGTAGGCACCGATGTAGACGAGGCCGTTCGCCAGCATCGGCGTGCCGTGGATCCCGTTCGCGCTGGGATGGGTGGCCGCGACCCAGTTGATCGTGCCGTCGGGAGCAATCGAGTGAACGTCGCCCGTGTCGCCGGGGATGACGTAGTTTCCCTCGGGATCGCGGACGGCGCTTGCCTTCGCGGCGGTGTGATCGCCGACGTTGATTCCCGGAACGGTCCAGGCCCTGTAGACGGCCATCGGAATGGATTCAGGGACGTACCCACGGTTTCGGATATCGACCCGAAAAGTAGCGGTTGCCTCGTTGTCGGCCTCGCCGTCCCGGTCGGCAGCCGGCCCGGAAGTGCCGGGATCGGGGGCGGGCGAGGGCTCGGTCAAACCGCGAAACCCGGTACAGCCGGCGAGGCAAACGGCGGCGAGGCCAGTCGTGCATAGAAACGAACGACGGGTTGGAGATCCGGTCATGCGGTATCTCTTATGATGGTTATCCATGACAAAAACGTGGGGCCGTTCTATCTATACTGGTCGTTGGGGTTTTCCAACGCCGTGGTCCGACGGGTTTAAGTCGCACATTGGTCTTTTCCCGGTAGGAACAGGCCACCGCCTGTTTCACACCGTAGAAGGCGTTCGCCGTACTACGGAGGTGAACGATGGCAGATCAGGAAATAGACCAAGCCGTTGCTCGCGCACTCGACGAGCGACCGCCGCGGAACTTCCGCGAGACGGTCGACCTCGCTATCAACCTGCGCGATCTCGATTTGAACGATCCGTCGAACCGTGTCGATGAAAGCGTCGTTTTGCCCTCGGGAACGGGCCAGGACACCCGGATCGTCGTCTTCGCCGAAGGCGAGACGGCGCTCCAGGCCGAGGACATCGCCGACGAGGTCCTCGACAGCAACGACCTCGACGATCTCGGGGACGACGATGACGCCGCAAAGGACCTCGCGGGCGAGACCGACTTCTTCATCGCCGAGGCCTCGATGATGCCCGATATCGGTCGGGAACTGGGGGTCGTACTGGGCCCTCGTGGGAAGATGCCGACCCCGCTGCAGCCCGACGACGACGTCGTCGAGACCGTAAACCGCATGAGAAACACGGTCCAGGTCCGCAGCGGTGACCGTCGGACGTTTCATACGCTCGTCGGTACCGAGGAGATGTCCGCCGAGGACATCGGGGATAATATCGACGTGATCCTGCGACGGTTGCACGCCGATCTCGAAAAGGGCCCGCTCAACATCGATTCGGTGTACGTCAAGACCACGATGGGGCCCTCGATGGAGGTAGCCTAAATGTCCACGCAAACAGCCGACCGAACGACTGAGAACATTCCCGAGTGGAAACGCGAGGAAGTCGACGCCATCGCCGGCCTGATCGATTCGTATACGAGCATCGGCGTCGTCGACATCGCCGGCATTCCGAGCCGCCAGCTCCAGGAGATGCGCCGTGACCTCCACGGGAGCGCACAGCTGCGGGTCAGCCGGAACACCCTGTTGATCCGCGCTCTGGAGCAGGTCGATGATGGGTTCGACGAACTCACCGACCACGTCACGGGCCAGGTTGGAGTCATCGGCACCGACGAGAATCCCTTCGGACTGTACCGCCAGTTGGAGGCCTCGAAAACCCCCGCGCCCATCAACGCGGGCGAAGTCGCGCCGAACGACATCGTCATCCCGGCGGGCGACACCGGCGTCGATCCCGGCCCGTTCGTCGGCGAACTCCAGCAGGTCGGGGCCGCCGCCCGCATCCAAGAGGGTTCGATCCACGTCACCGAAGACTCACAGGTCCTCGACGAAGGTGAGACGGTTTCACAGGACCTGGCGAACGTCCTCTCGGAACTGGGGATCGAGCCCAAGGAAGTCGGGCTCGATCTGCGCGCGGTCTACTCCGAGGGGATCCTGTTCGATCCCGAGGACCTCGCGATCGACATCGACGAGTACCGCGCGGACTTCCGGAGCGCCGCCGGCGGCGCGCGAAACCTCTCGATCAACGCCGCCTATCCGACGGCAAGCACCATGCCCGCGCTGGTTTCGAAGGCCAGCGGCGAGGCCAGAAGCCTCGGGCTGGAGGCGGCCATCCCGAGTCCCGATCTCGCGGATGACCTCGTGGGCAAGGCCGACACACAGGTGCGCGCGCTCGCAATGCGGATCGACGACGAAGAAGCCCTCCCGGAGGAACTGCAGGGCGTCGAAGCGCCCACAGCGCCCGCCGAGGACGGCCAAGAGGAACAGCCTGAAGAAAACCAAGACCAAACCGAGACCGAGGAAGAGGACACCGACGAAGACGAGGACGGCGGAGGCGGCGAGGGTCTCGGTGCGATGTTCGGATAACCCAGACAACGAGGCAGAACACCAATGGAATACGTTTACTCAGCACTCATCCTGAACGAAACGGGCGAAGAGATCAACGAAGAGAACCTGACCGCAGTACTGGACGCTGCGGGCGCTGACGTCGAGGAATCCCGCGTCCAGGCACTGGTCGCCGCGCTCGAAGACGTCGACATCGACGAGGCGGTTGAGGAGGCCGCTGCCGTTCCCGCCGCAGGCGGGGCTGGCGGCGCTGCTGCGACCGGTACCGAAGCCGAGGAGGCGGAAGCCGAAACCGAGGAACCCGAAGAAGAGGAAGCGGAGGCTGAAGAAGAGGAAGACGAGGACGAAGAAGGCGGCGGCGAAGGTCTCGGCCAGCTATTCGGCTAACGCGGTTCACACGGTTTTCGTTTTTATTCACGCCCGATCAGCGATGGCTCCCTTGCTATTCCGGTTATCAACTACATAATCTATATTATTGACAGACTAGAGAACGAATAGCCACGGCAATACGAGGGTTCAAATACCAGCGAGGGACCAGTGGGAGCGATGGTCGATGGTGGTATTGGCATTGCGCTCGAACCCGGATTTGCCGTTTCGGCGCTTGCGTTCATCCTCGGTGGCGTAGTACTGGGTACGATCAGCGGGCTGACGCCGGGATTGCACGCTAACAATTTCGCGTTGATCCTCGCGGGTATCGCACCGACGATCCCGGGGCCGCCGCTTTTGGTCGGCGCGGCGATGCTCGCTGCGGGCGTCGTCCATACGTTTCTCGACATCGTTCCGGCGCTTGCGCTCGGCGTTCCGGACGCTGAGATGGCGGTAGCGGCCCTGCCCGGCCACCGGCTCGTGATCGAGGGACGGGGCTACGAGGCGCTTCGGTTATCGGCACTCGGAAGCAGTCTCGCGGTGGTGTTTGCGGTACCGCTCGCGGTGCCGGTTACCTACGCGATGGTCCAGTTGTGGCCGACGCTTGCGGCGAACATGACGCTCGTCCTCGGGGCAGTCGTTACAATGATGTTATTCATCGAACGTTCGTGGCGGAGCCGTATCGGCGGGCTGGTCGCTTTCTCCGCGAGCGCGGCCTTGGGATTGGCGATACTCGATCTCACCCCGGAAGCGCCGCTACACGGCGATATCCTCGCGCCGTTGTTTGCGGGACTGTTCGGCGCGCCGATCCTGATCGATGCGATGGGCGGGGCGGGCGTACCCCGTCAGACTGACGGCACGATTACGATTCCGCGCCGAGCTGTATTGCTGCCGGCGGCGGCCGGCGCGCTCGCAGGTGCAGTCGTCGGCTATCTACCCGGGGTATCGAGCGCGATTGCAGCCGTGATCGCGTTGCTCGCATTGCCGTCCGGCGACGGCGATGACGGCGGCGGCCGGGGGTACGTGATCGCAACGAGCGGCGTCAACACTGCGAATGCAGTTTTCGCGCTCTTTGCACTGATCGCGCTCGGCACGCCCCGAACGGGTGTACTCGTCGCCCTCGACCGCGCGCAGGTCCCGCTCGATCTCCCGCTGTTGCTCGCAAGCGTCGCCATCGCGGCGGCCGCGGGGTTCGTTCTCGTGTTGATCGTCGGCGATCGGTATCTCCGAATTATCGGCGCGGTCGATCACCGCCGGCTCTGTGTGGCGGTGCTCTGTCTGTTAGTCGTGCTTTCGTATCTGTTCGCGGGCGCGGTCGGTGTCATTGTCTTCACCGTGAGTGCCCTCATCGGATTCATCCCGGTTCGGTTGGGCGCGAATCGCGTTCATCTAATGGGCGTGTTGATCGGACCGATCATGCTGTGGTACTACTGAGCGGGAACAACAACGGTTAAAAACGACGCGGCGGAAATGGATGTATGAGCCAGTCCCAACAGAAACGGGCGCGCAAATGCGTTTCCTGTGGTATCAACATCTCCGGGACGAACGCCGCACGATTCCAGTGTCCCGAGTGCGGACAGGTGATCTATCGGTGTGGGAAGTGTCGCAAACAGAGCACCCTCTATCAGTGTCCCAATTGCGGATTCACCGGTCCCTAATCATGAGCAAGGTCGCCGCCAAACTCAAGGTGATGCCCGAGGATCCCGAGATCGACCTCGATGACCTCCAGGAGCAACTCGAACAATCCCTCCCCGAGGGTGCGAAGATCAACGGCTTCGAGCGTGACGATGTCGCCTTCGGGCTGGTCGCCCTGGTGCCGACCGTGATCGTTCCCGACGACGCCGGCGGCACGGAAGCTGTCGAGGAAAATTTCTCGAACGTCGAGGAGGTCGAAAGCGTCGAAGTCCAGAACGTCGGTCGCATCTGAAAGCCCTCGGCGCTCCTTAGCAGTCGCGCCTCGCCCTTTTCATGTCCAAGAAAAGACTGCTTTGCGGTCTTTTCGGGTCCCAAAAATCGGAGATTTTTGAGGACCGCCTGGTATCACCGAGTCGCGGGGCGGGTTTCCGCGCCGCTTCTGGGAACCAGCCTTTCCCCGCCCCGCTCACGCGGACGGCGCTTTTGCCGCCCGCGTTCGCGTCGGCCACCGTACCGCCTCGGTTCGGTCAATCCAACAGCTCCCGCGCGATGATGGTTTTCTGAATCTGAGTGGTGCCCTCGTAGATGGTCGTGATCTTCGCGTCGCGGTAGTACCGCTCGACATCGAAATCGGTGGTGTAGCCGTAGCCGCCGTAGATCTGGACCGCCTCGTTGGTGACCTCCATCGCTGCCTCGCCCGCGAAGTATTTGGCGACGCTCGCGTCCATCCGGGCGTCCTCACCACGGTCTTCCTTCCGGGCGGCCTCGCGGGTGAGCAATCGGGCCGCGCGGAGCTTCGTCTCCATCTCGGCGAGCTTGTGACGGATGGTCTGGATGTCGCCGATGGAACTTCCGAACTGCTCGCGCTCGGTGGCGTAGGCGAGGGCGTCGTCCATTGCTGCCTGTGCGAGCCCGACGGCTTGACTGGCGATGCCGACCCGTCCGCCCGAGAGGATCGACAGTGCGGCACTCAATCCCCGGCCCTCCTCGGTGAGCCGATTCTCAGCGGGGATCCGCACGTCATCGAACAGCAAGGCGGTCGTGTCGCTCGCGCGCAGCCCGAGTTTGTCCTCCTTATCACCGACTTCCAGTCCCCCGGCGTCGGCAGGGACGAGAAACTGGGTGATCTCCTCGGGGCCGGTCTTGGCGAAGAGGATCACCATACCTGCGCGCTCGCCGTTGGTGATCCACTGTTTCTCCCCGTTGATGACGTACTCGTTGCCGTCCCGTTCGGCGCGCGTGCTCATCCCCGCAGGGTTTGATCCCGCGTCGGGTTCCGAGAGAGCGAAGGCCCCGACGGGACGGCCATCGACCATCTCGGGCAACCATTCTTCTTTCTGCTCTTGAGAGCCGAACTCGGCGATGCAGGCGGTTGCGAGACAGTGGACCGACAGCGCGGTCGCCACCGAGAGGTGGCCGTAGGCGAGTTCCTCGTTGACGAGGCTGTAGGTCATTCGGTCGGCGTCGAATCCGCCGTACTCCTCCGGCACGGTGAGTGCGGTCAGATCGAGGTCGGCGAGCCCGTCCCACCGATCCTCGGGAAACGTCTGCGTGCGGTCGGCCTCGGCGGCGACCGGACGCAGTTCCTCAACGGCGAAATCATGGACTACGTCCCGAATCGCCTCCTGTTCGGCGGTGAGTTCCATATCCCCTCGTTCGGTCACGCTCGAAAAAAGATGATCGTTTACTCCGCGCGCAGATACCTGACGACCGTTTCGGGATCCTCGGCGATCCCGCCGCCCTGCGCGAACTCGGAGCCGCCACCGCCACCGCCGCCGAACTCCTCAGTCACGTTTCCGATGAGTGCGCCAGCATCCGTCTCTCCGGCGGCGGCGACCGTCACTGTCGCGGGGGTCTCGTCGGCGACCAGCGCGACCACGTCGGCCTCCTCGCTGGCGAGATCCCGGGCCTGATCGGTGAGCGTATCGGCATCGACGCCCACGAGCGTGCCGACGAGCCACCGCTCGCCATCGCGTTCGACGGCATCGTCCCGGATCGCGTCGAGTTGGGCCGTGGCGACCTGATCGAGTAATTCATCGCGTTCGCTCTCTAATCGGTTGATCTCCTCGCGCTGGCGCTGTGCCTCTTCGGGGAGATCGGAGACGCTCACGCCGAGCGCCCGGGCAGCCTCATCCGCGACTTGCCGGGTTTCCGCACGGCGGTCGATCGCCGCCGGACCGACGGCGAGTTCGACGCGGGTCAGGCCCTCGCCGGGATTTGACCGTTCGAGCACCGTGATGGGGCCGATTTCGCTGGTGTTCGAGACGTGCGTGCCGCCACAGGCGGCCATGTCCCACGACTCGCCGGCGGGATCGGCCGAGCTGCGCTCGCCCTCGGTCCCGCCGACCGTCACGATCCGCACGCCCTCGCTTTCCTCGAAGACGCCCTCCTCGGTTTTCGTGTTGAACGCGACGTCCTCGCGCTCGCGGGCGGTCTCGACGGGCACGGACTCCCAGCTGACGGGCCGGCTCTCCCAGACCGCGCGGTTTGCGAGCCGTTCGAGTTCCGCGAGGGTGTCGTCGTCGATGTCGGTCGTCGTCTCGAAGTCGATACGGATCTTCTCCTCGTCGATACCGAACCCGCCGTAGCCGAGGTCGTCAAGGAGCCGTCGGCCAGCCCCGTAGAGGACGTGGCTCGCAGTATGGGCGCGCATACAGTAGGTGCGAAACGCAGAATCGACTACGCAGGGAACCGTCTCGCCACTGATATCGCGCTCTTCGGCTAGCGTATGCACTACCTCGCCATTGCGATGTTGAACATCGACAACGGGAACATCGCTGATAATACCTCGATCAGCGGGCTGGCCGCCGCTTTCGGCGTAGAAGTAGGTTCGATCTAACACGAGGTCGCGGCCGTCACGGCGCTCGACGGTCGCCTCGAAGTCGGTCGTGTACGGGTCGGCGGGCGCGAGGGTTGAGGTGGGATCCATCGTCAGCCCTTCCGCCCGGAGGTCAATATACTGTCGGTCGTACTTGTGTACGCGTGATGTGCTGTGGTGGTTCAGTACATCCACTCACTGGCGTACGACCGACAGTATAGATCACTCGGCGAGCGTGATGTCGAGGGTGGATTCGAGGTCAGCGATGAGCGAGCCGCCGACGCCGGCGCGGGTGGCCCGGCCCTGTTCGACGGCCACGATCCGGTCTTCAGGCACATCGAGGTCGGCGGCGAGTTCCTCGATCCGGAGGCCGGTCTCCTGGCGGGCCTCGCGGACCCGGTCGTCGTAATCGGAGACGAGGTAGGGGAGCTGGTCGTCGTCGTAATTGGTTCCCTCGCGCTCCCAGTGGGTGGTATCGCTCGCTTGGGCGTCATGCATCGCAGCCATGTTTCGGGCGGCGCGGCGGTTGCGATCCGAGTCCTCGTCGGTGTCGTTCGTCGCGTCGTCGTGGGGCGCACAGTCGGGACAGATCTGCAGGGTGGCCCCGGAGATCGTCGCGGTGCGCAGCGAGTCCGAGTCGGTCCCGCAGAGTTCGCAGGTGCCGCCATCGCCTTTGCCGCCGGAATCGCCTGTGGAATACTTCGCCATACGACTCGTAGGGAGCCCGATGGTTTCAATAGCTCGCTTGGGTGTCACACTCCGACAAGGGTTCCGCGAAGCGAAAGTCCTTTTATCGGAGGTGGAATACGAACGCACGCCGAGCGCGTGGGTAGCCAAGCTAGGCCAACGGCGCAGCGTTGAGGGCGCTGT
>CAYOFZ010000087.1:0-9211 GCA_964403315.1 uncultured Halobacteriales archaeon
GTCCAGATCAAACAGACCAACGGACCCACGGTGTTCCAGCTCCGCGACGACACCGGCATCGCGCCCTGTACCGCCTTCGTCGACGCGGGCGTTCTCGCCGATTCCGACGTCGAACTCGACGACGTCGTCCGCATCGACGGCCGCGTCGAGACCCGCGACGGCGCCGTCCAGGTCGAGGTCGACGACCTCACTGCCCTCGACGGCGAACGTGCCACCGAGGTCCGCGAGGAACAGGACGAGGCGCTCGAATCCCTCGCCCAGCCACACGACGTCGACCCGCTCGTCGAGTGGCCGGCCTTCGAGAAACTCTGGGACGACCTCGAACAGGTGGCGACGCGCCTCCGCAGGACGGTGCTGGAGGGCCGACCGATCCGGATGCGCCACCACGCCGACGGCGACGGGATCTGTGCGAGCGTGCCCGTCGCGCTCGCCATCGAGCGGTTCATCGAGGAGACTCACGAGGACCCCGAGGCGAGCCGCCACCTGATAAAACGCCTGCCCAGCAAAGCGCCCTTCTACGAGATGGAGGACGCCACCCGCGATCTCAACCACGCACTCGGTGATCGGGCGCGCCACGGCCAGAAGCTCCCCCTCCTCCTCATGCTCGACAACGGCTCGACCGAGGAGGACGTTCCCGCCTACGAGACGCTCGCCCACTACGACATCCCCATCGCAACGGTCGATCACCACCATCCCGATCCCGACGCCGTCGAGGACCTGCTCGCCGCCCACGTCAACCCCTACCTGCATGGCGAGGACTACCGGATCACCACGGGCATGCTCTGTGTCGAACTCGCGCGGATGATCGACCCTTCAATCACCGAGGAACTCCGCCACGTCCCCGCGGTCGCGGGCATCGCGGACCGCTCTGAGGCCGACGCGATGAACGACTACCTCGACCTCGCCCGCGAGGAGGGTTACGACGAAGCGGACCTCCACGAGATCAGCGAGGCACTGGAGTACGCCGCCCACTGGCTGCGCTACGACGCCGGGCGGCAGTTCGTCGCCGACGTATTGAACGTCGCGGGCGACGACGAGCGCCACGCCGACCTCGTGTCTTTCCTGGCCGAGCGCGCCCGCCGGGACATCGACGAGCAACTCGACGCCGCCATGCCCCACGTCGAACGCGAGCGACTCGACGGTGGCGTCCGACTCTGTCGGATCGACGTCGAAAACCACGCCCATCGGTTTACGTTTCCCGCACCCGGGACCACGACCGGCGCGGTCCACGACCGGATCGTTCAGGAGACCGGCGATCCCACCGTCACCATCGGCTATGGCCCCGATTTCGCTGTACTCCGCAGCGACGGGGTCCGGCTGGATATCCCCGAGATGGTGAACGAACTCACCGACGAGATCGCGGGTGGCGGCGTCTCGGGCGGCGGCCATCTCGTCGTCGGGTCGATCAAGTTCGTCGAGGGGATGCGCGAGGAAGTGCTCGACGCGCTCGAAACCAAGATGGCCGACGCCGAGATCGACGAGGACCTGTCGAGCGCGGCGGTGCCCGAACGCTAATCGAACGCGATTAGTCGGCGACCGACCAGCGCGGCTCCGCCACCCGCGGCGACGACGCCCAGCGCAACGCCGACGGGGATCGACTGGCCGCCACCTCCCCAGTCGGCGTCGAACACCTCGGCGTAGTATTCGCCGACCGCCTTGCTCTCGACGATCACCGCCACCTCGCGGTTGTCCTGAACCGAGTTGTTAGTCCAGTTGATACTTCCGATGAGCGTCCGGCGTTCATCAACGACGATGCCTTTCGCGTGGATCTTCTCGAAGTTCCCCCGAGGATCGACCAGCCGCGCTTCGAGCGGGAGGTCGTTGGCCGCCGCGCGGGCGTTCAGCCATTCGACGAGCCGGCGGTTGTCCTCGGCGGTGTACCACGAGTCGTCGAGCAAGATCTCGACCTCGATGCCGCGTTTTGCGGCGGCGATCGCCGCCTGCAGGAAGGAGTGGTCGCGGTCGCCGATGGTCACTTGCTCGATACGGATCGACTCTTCAGCGCTGTCGAGTAGCGCCACGACCTCCTCGTTGGCGTTGTCGGGCGCGGTGACGACTCGGACCGACTCCACCGACGCGGATCCGGGTTCGAACCGCGTCGGATACGATCCCTCGGCCCGGTCGTCCGCGACGAACGTCCGGCCCTCCCGATACCGTTCCCATTCGACGGTGTCCTCCCAGCCGGCGTCGGCCTCGAAAACCGCCGCGAGGTCGGCGGCGACGGCCTCACCCTCGATGGCGACGCCCCAGCCCCGACTCGACCGCCCGCCCGTCCCCGAAGGCTTCCAGTTTTCGGTGAGTACGAGCACCCGGTCGTCGACGACGGCGTATTTGGCGTGATGGAAGCGATACCGCGACGGTGATCCGTCAAACACCTGAACGGGAACGCCGTTTTCGACGAGCGCATCGAGGGTCGCGGCCTCGGCAGCCGTCTGGCCGCCGACTGGCGCGCCGTCTACCAGTACGCGCACGTCAACGCCGCGCTCGGCGGCGGCGTCGAGTTCCGCCGCAGCGGGTTCGGAACTGAAGGTATACCCCGCGAGCCAGATCCGCTCGTCGGCCCCGCGAAGCGTTTCCAGCGGAACGTCGGGGCTGTCGGGCAACACGAACGCGGTCGCGCCCTCGGCGGGCAGGTCCTCGGCCTCGAAGGCCGTCGCACCCCGGGGGCGCCACTCCCAGCCCTCGTCGGTGCGGAGCCAGCGCTCGCTCTCCGGGGCGCGGTCGTAGGTGGTTTCATCGACGACCCGATCTTCATGGCGTAGTCGGATCGTCTCGCCGGACTGGGCCATCTCGAAGCGTTCGGGGAGGGAAAGGACGGAGTATTCGACTATCTCGCGAGTGAGCGCCGGCTCGCGGCTGAATGCCACCCGTCCCGAGACGTTCGCGGTGGTGAGTGGCGTCGTCGTTTCACCGTCGGCGAGCGTCCAGCCCGCGAGCGAGGTCGCTTCCGGAACCTCGATGACGACGTATTCGCCGGCGTTGCCCTCGATGGCGGTGTTCGGATACACCTCGACGAGCTGTGGCTCCGCGAGGGCGGAGGTGGGCTCGGGTGTCGCTGCCCCCGCGGCCCCCGTGACCGTGGCTCCTGCGGTAGCGACCGAAACCAACAACCAGACGAAAAGCACGCGGGCCAGCCGGGATACGCCCCCAGTTGGTTCCGTGATCGGTGATAAACTCCCGGTTGGACCTTAAGCTGTCGAGGTAGAGCTCTTATCCGCTCGATATTTTGATTGTTTTAGTTCCCCAATACAAAAATATGAGCGCACATATAACAGTGTATACGTATAGCGGCCAGGGAGGGTTGTCTGGGATAGTGATGTATCCAATTCCAGCTATCGTGGCGATGAGGAATACTATGGTTGCTAAGAGCCTTTTTTGAAACTCAGTTAATGCCATGTGGGGTTTTTAGACCTTAGACGGCCTTTTCCGCCTCGGCCTGAACGAGATACGCGCGGTCGTCGGCGTAAGGTTCGACCGCATCGAGGGCCTCCTGGGTACCGATCTGGTTGAGTGCCCACGCGGCGCTCGCCCGGACGGTGTCGTCGTCGTCGTTTTCGAGAGTATCCGCGAGCGGGGAAATCGCGCGGGTATCTCCAAGCAATCCGAGCGCGCGGGCGGCGTTGCTCCGGACTTCGTCGTTTTCGGCGGCGAGTCGGTCAGCGACGGTCTGGGTGGCCTCGGGGCTGCCGATCTCGCCGAGTGCCTTGAGCGTGACCAACTGGAGTCGGGGGTCGCCCTCGGTTTCTGCGTATTCCAGTAACATATCGACGGGTTCGTCACTGCCGATCTTGCCCAGTATCTCGATGGCTTGGTTGTCGCGTTTCTGGGCGCGCTGGGTGATGGGCTCTAAGGCGGCCTCGGGACCCATCCGCATGAGCGACTCCAGGGCATGTCGTTCCATGAACTCCGAATCGAACTTGTCAAGCGCGAGCAGGATCTGATCGACGTTGCCCTCCCGTTCGTGGACCTTGAGCGCGTGCCACTCGGGGGGGAAGTCCTTGCGGTGATCCAGAACCTCGTAAAACCCCTGGGCGGCAAGTTTCTCGCGGACAGTGAGGTCGTCCCATCCCTGGGCGCTGTCGATCCCTGCCTGAAGGTCGTCGACAGCTTCGAACAACGTGGCGATGGTTTCCTCGTCCTCGTCGGGATCGAGATCGGCCGATTCGACCGTTTCGGCGGCTGATTCGAGCGTTGCCGCCAGTTCGTCCGGTGACTCGCCGGCCATCGTTACGTCGGCGTCGAGTCGGTTGTTCACTTCGCCAATGAACGACTCGACCGGTTCGATCAGTTCCTCCTCGCCCTGATCGGTCCACTCAGTGGTTTCGACCGTCTCGGCCGCGTCCTCGATTCCCTCGACTACCGCCTCAGCGTAGGGTCCGCGCTGGCTTTCGAGGTCGTCCCGCAGTTCGCTGAGGCTGTCTTCGAGTCGCTCCTGTGGGCTTTCCTCGTCTTCGTCCTCGTCGGGTTCGGGCAGGTCGGCGGCCTCGATGTCGCTTTCGATCCCGTCGAGGGTGTTCTCGACCGCGTCGAGATCGTCCTCGGTTTCGGCGGCGTCGAGTTCCTCCTCGGCGGCATTGAGCCGGTCGGAGAGGGATTCCTCGGTCAACTCGTCCGATTCGGCCCCTCCGTTTTCGCTTTCCTCCTCAGTCTCGGGCGTGTCCTCGTCCTCGGCCGATTCGGCGTCCTCCTCGGTCGGTTGTTCGTCCGTGTCCTCCGCGTCCTCGTCGCTCATTGGTATTCGCTCGGAGTGACCGACCTATGAGCGTTTCCCTTCCCGGGTTCGGTTCCGGCCGGGGGTTTGACTCGTTCGCTCGTCCTCACCCCAGTACCAGTGGGGACCGACGACGAGATACGCGAGCGCGAGCGTCAGTAGCGCAACCGGGAAGGTTCCGCCCTGGAACTCGGGGGCGAGGACGGCGAGCGTGTGGACGACTCCCATGAGCAGCGCGTCGCGGGCGAGCAGGTCGGGATACCGGATCGGCGAGACCATCAGATAACAGAAGGCGGCGGTGGCGGCGAGCACGACGGCGGGATCGTCGAACCCCGCGAGCACGCCCGCAGCGAGCGTCGTTGCCGCGAGCGTGCTCGGCACACCAACCGTGTGGGTGTCGGCGGTGTCGTAGGCGGTGTACAGCCCTAGCCGGACGACCGCCATCGCAACGAACAGCGCCGGAAGCCCGAAAGCGACGGCGGCGGTCGCCGGACCGCTCACGACCCCCTCGGCGAGGGTGACCACCAGCATGGCGGGCGCGACCGCGAAGGTGGCGACGTCGGCCAGCGAGTCGAGATATGGACCGGCGGGGGTCGCGCCGAACCGCCGGGCGAACACGCCGTCGAGCCCGTCGGCGACCGCCCCGAGCAACACGAGGCGGACGGCGAGGCGGGCGTCGACCGTCGCGGTTGCCGCCGCGAGAAATCCGAGCGCGGCGTTGCCGACGGTGACGGCGTCAGCGATCCCCAACCGGCCGGCGAATCGGGGGGTCACCTTCATACGGGTGGGTCACACACCGCCCGTTTATCAATTGCGTATCGACGCGAAATCAGCGAAGCTATGGGCCCTCGGTTGCAACCCGGAGGTATGCATCGGCGCGCGTTTCTCGCTGTCGCCGGGAGCGGACTCACCGCCGGATTCGCGGGCTGTACCGCGCTCGCAGGGCAAACCGGCACGGAGGATTACGACATCGGCATGAGCCCGAACACGTTTCGCCCCGAGTCGTACACGGTCGAAACCGGCGACACCGTGGTTTGGAAAAACACCAGCTCGCGCGCCCACACCGTCACTGCCTACGGGGCCGGCCAGCCCGAGGGCGGGGCGTATTTCGCCACCGGCGGGTTCGACACCGAACCCGCGGCGCGCACCGCCTGGAACAACGACCGCAGCGGATCGATCTACACTGGCGAGCGCTTCGAACACGCCTTCGAGGTCGCCAGTACGCACCACTATTTCTGTATTCCACACGAACAGGCCGGAATGGTCGGGAAAATCGTCGTCGAAGGTTAGGCGGTGACGTCTTCGTCCTCGACATCGACTGCGGTGGCTTCCTCTTCGGCAACCTCCTCAGGCCGGGCTTCGAGCGTGAGTTTCTTGATCTCGACGCGCCGGAGCGGGTAGATGGATTTGGCCTCGCCGTAGATCGCGCTCGACAGGCGACCCTGGATGGCACCGTCGACGAGCGACTCGAAGGTGCGCTCGTCGGCGGCCTCCTTGATCATCTCGGTCATCCGGTTGCGGATGGCCTTCTCCTGGCTGCGGTCGGCCTTTTTCGTGGTGAGCGCGACCGGCTGAACCTGTACGCGGTAGTCGTCGGTGGTACGAACGGTCACATAGGCGTCGATCTTCGACGCACCACGGCGCACGAGGCTGCGCATGTAATCGCGCGTGAGTTCGTGTTTGATGAACTCGGCGTAGGCCGTGTCGCTACCGATATCGTTGATCTTGAAGGTTAGCTTGGTGTTGTTCTCGCTCGCGTTGTCCGTGAGTTCGCCGAGCGTCGTTTCGATGGTTCGGCCGAGCACCTGTTCGGGTTCGTTCGCGGGGGTCGAACCGAGCTCCGCCCGGTCGAACTGCTCGGACGCGAGCACGTCGTACCACCGCTTTTGCTGTTGCTGTCGTGAAACTGATCGTTCACTCATGATTGGGGTTGGATTTGGTCTGCTGGTTGGCTGTCTGTACCACGTCGGCTGCCACCGCAAGATTCACGACGTAATCGTCGGCGGTCGTCTGCAGGCTGCCGGTCGTCTCGCGGGTGATCGTCGTCACGACCCGTCCGTTTTCGATCCGGGTATCGACCTCGGTGGTGTTGTCGGGGACCACCGAGCGCGCGATGACCTCCGGATCGTCGTGTATCGTCCGGATCGTCGCGCGCTTCCGGCTCATGGTATCGCCTCCCGGACGGCGGCGATGAACGCGCGGGCCTCGCCGTCGTAGGTCGCCACGCCACGGCGGGCCGTTCCGCCCCCGGCTCCATCGACCGCGGTAGCCGCTTCGGTCATGACCCGACCGAGATCGGCGTCGGCGTCCTCGACGCTCGCCACGGCGGCCTCTCCATCGGCGACGACGAGCACGACCGGCTCGGGCGAGCGGAAATCCCGGAGCAGGCGAGCGGTCGTTTCGACGGGGGCCTCGTCCGTACGGGCGACAAACAGGCCGTCGTACCGGCCCGTCGTCGCCTCCCGGAGCGCGCGGTGGGCCGCCTTCGCGTGGACGCGCCACGCTTCGAGGGCCTCGTTTCGAACATCGTGGCCCATCGCCAGCGCGAGCGCGAGCCCCGGCGTCTCACGGGCGAGGCAATCGAGCACGTCGGCGTAGCCCTCGACCGTCTCGAAGGGGCCATCGGGGGTCGCGTGTGGGTAAAGCGCGCGCTCGATTTGCTCGGCGGCCCGGGGGGTCGCTCCGTCGGCTGTCGCGGTTTCGAGCGCGACGAGCGAGGCAACACTTCGACTGTCGTCGTCGGCGAGTTCGTCGAGTGCCGCGCTCGCGGCGCGCTCGTCGCCCGAGAAGTCGGCATGAACGAGCGTCGAGTGGGCAAGCCCGTCGGCGAGGTCGGTAGTCGGGATCCCAACGCCTTCGCGGCGGTCGAGATCCGCCGCGAGATCGACCGTGTTGGGAGACACGCCGGCAGCGTGATAGCCCGCGAGCGCGAGCGCGCGGTCGGGATCGTCCCCGAGATCGGCAACGAGGTCGGCCCCCGCGAGGCTCGCGGGCTCGTCGCTCGCTGGTCCGCCCTCGAAGCCGAGGGGGAGGGTCACGCCCTCGTCGCCCTCGGTGTCGGGCGGCCCGTCGGTCGGGGCGACGACGCGCGCTCGAAAGGGGGTCGACCGCGCGGCGAGGGCTCGCAACACGAGCCCCGCGGCCGCGACGGCGTCGCCGTCCGCACGCGGGGCTACCCGGACGAAGGGCGCGTCCGCGAGCGTGGCGGCGAGCTCGCCGCGTGATCGACCCGTGGCGGCCATCTATTCGAGCAGGGCCTTCGCGTTGCGATAGGAGTACTGGAAGTCCGCGTCGATTTCGTCGCCGCGGTAGTAGTCGGCGAGTCGGCGGACCTTCGCCTCGGCGTTTTGCATCGCGCGTTTGTTCTGGGCGTCCTGTGGGTGCTCGTCGACGTGCTCGCGCAGGCGCACGGCACGTTCGAGGAGGCTGCGCAGGTCCTCCGGGATCCCGGGATCGGCGTCGTTCTCTTCGAGGATTTCGGTGACTTTCTTGCCGGTTGCGAGTTTGACGTCCGGGACCGGGGTGCCCTTGACGCCCTCGTCGCGGAGTTTCATACCGATCTGGCTCGGGTCGTGGCCCTGCTGGGCGAGTTCGACGACCCGGTTTTCGATCTCGTCGCTGTCGACGTCGCTCCACTCGGGGGGTTCGTCCGTCGTCGGCCGGTCCGATCCGGACGAGCCGCGACGGCGGGTATGCATTCGTGCCATGGTTGGATGATTGGAACACACAGGCCGCAAGAGAGCGATACCGGCGAGTAGGTCGCCGTGCACGTCCGCAATCTCGGAGTTCGGGATCGAACGACGCTCCCGAACGAGGTCGGATTTACGGCTGTGCTGTTCCCATCCGGGGAAACACGGTGATCAGCCTAAAGGGTTGCTACTCGGCTTCGAAGCGTTTATGATTGCACTCCCAGTAAAGGTGATTGAGGGCTCGTAGATCAGTGGTAGATCACTCCCTTGGCATGGGAGAGGCCCCGGGTTCAAATCCCGGCGAGTCCACTCGAAATAGCAGATTAGAGGCTTCTGCTTCCGTAGAATCAGGTTGGTCTACTCCGATAGAATGACTGTCTCGACACTGGACTGATGTTCGAGAACTACTGTACTATCCACAGGTTTCATTCACTCATCGTCACCAAAACGGAGAATACCTCGCCCCAACGCTTATTCGGGCCACTAGCCTGTTTTGAACAATGAGTTTGTTCAGGAAAGCCGGGGAGACGTTCGAGGAAACAAAACGAACGTTCATGAGTGACAAAGACGTGGCGTACGTCTGTCGGTCCTGTGAGAAACCCGTGGTAGAGGACTATGAGCATTGTCCCCACTGTGGGAAGGAGACGGTTGAACCGGTAGAGTGACCCGTTCGTAGCAACACGGTTCGTTCAGGACGGAACGGACAAACTATTGTACTCCCGGTTGACTGCCTGTAATATCTCTTTGAAACGTGTGTTGAATAGATTCTCTGTATTCAGCACTCCCATCTCAATAGTCCAGTGGCTTGTGA
>CAYOFZ010000088.1:0-9181 GCA_964403315.1 uncultured Halobacteriales archaeon
TCGAGGTCGGTGTCGAGGTCCTCGCTGGTGGCCGCGTCGTGGATCTCCTCGCCCGGGAGTCCGACGCCTTCAGCGATCTCTGCGAGCACCTCGGGATCGCCGATGTCCCGGCCGTCCTGCCAGAGCGCCTCGAAGACCGCCTCGTGGAACGCCTCGAAGCGTTCGGGGTGGTTTTCCCGAACGAACAGGGCGGCCTTCTGTGCGTTCCAGGAGTCAACGTCGAGCGAGTAATCGAGGTCCATCTCGACACCGTAGCGCTCCTTGAGGCGCTCGACGTTTTCCCGGACCTGTGCGAAGTAATCGTCGTCCTTGCCGTCATCGACATCGTGGCTGATCCCGCCGTCGGGACCGCGTTTGTACCCCCGGAGATCGAACGGTCGCCATTCGATTTCCGGCGGGTCGTCGGTCGATTCGAGATACTGGTCGAGGGACGCCTCCCCGAGATAGCAAAACGGGCAGACGTAATCGGCGTACATGGCGAGCGTGTCGTCGGTCGGCGTGTCGGTCACGTTCGGAGATACGATCTGCCGACGGAAAACGCTCCGGTCGATCGATTCCGGGTATCGAATCCGTTCGTTCGGATCGTCGTCCGCGAGCCGAAAGTCCTCGCTTTTTTACGGGGGCATCACGCTCCCGGACTAGTGTATGGCGCACGATTCCTCTACGCTTGACGATCACGATCCCCACGTTTCGGCGGACGAATCCACCCTCGAACTCACGGTCAAGGCGGTGGTGATCGGCCTCGCGCTCAACGTCGTCATGCTGACGGCGAACACGTACCTCGGCCTGCGGTCGGGGCTGACGATCAGCGCCTCCATCCCGGCGGCGGTCATCAGCATGGGGATTTTCTACGGGCTCGACCAACTCGGGATCAGCGGAACCATCCTCGAAAACAACATTGTCCAGACGATGACCTCCGCCGGCGAGGCGCTCGCCGCCGGAGTGATCTTCACCATCGCGGGCGTGGTCTTCCTCGGCGAGGCGATCGACCCCGTCACCACGGCGGTGGTCGCGTTCCTCGGTGGCGTTCTCGGTGTGCTCTTCATGATCCCGATGCGGCGGTATCTCATCGTCGAGAAGGACGCGGAACTACCCTATCCCGAGGGACGCGCCTGTGCGGACGTACTCACGGCGGGCGAGCGCGGAAGCGAGGGCGGCATCTGGCTCATTTCCGGTGGATTCGGCGTCGGTGCCCTGTATATGTGGCTCGCCGACGGCATGGGTGCGTTCGTGACGACGCTACAGGGTGCGTTCTCGGTCGGCGGAACGCGGGGATTCTCCATCGGCGGGGATTTCACGCCCGCGCTGGTCGGCGTCGGGTACATCATCGGCCCGCAGGTCGCCGCGTACATCTTCGGCGGCGGACTCGTCGCGTGGATGATGCTGATTCCGCTGTTGATCACCGGCGGCTACGTTCCCGCCGAGACGGCCAACGCGCCGCTGTTGGAGCAGGCAAACGCGGTCTGGAGCGACTACGTCCGGTACGTCGGTGCCGGCGCGATGATTGTCGGTGGGCTGTACGCCATCCTCTCGATGTGGCGGACCATCGCCGATGCGGCCGGACTCGCTGCGCGTGAACTCTGGGGAACCGTCGAAACCGCGAGTCGCCTGCGGACCCAGCGCGACCTGCCGATGGGGGTGGTCGTCATCGGCGCGGTCCTCGTCATTATCGCCATGGTGCTCGTCCCGCAGGTACGGGTCGGCCCCCTCGGCGGCATCATCGCAACGCTCGCGGCATTTCTGTTCGTCGCCGTGTCGTCGTATCTCGTCGGCATCATCGGGAGTTCCTCGAACCCCGTCTCGGGGATGACCGTTGCGACCATCCTCTTTGCCGCGCTGGCGATGAACTACGTCGGTGTCGACAACCCCGTCGTGGTCCTCATCACCGCCTCAGTGGTCTGTATCGCCGCGGCGGTCGCGGGCGACACCTCCCAGGACCTCAAAACCGGCTTTCTGCTCGGCGCGACCCCGCGCAGCCAACAGATCGCTCAGCTGATCGGCATCGCGCTTTCGGCGCTGTTTGCCGGGTGGGTACTGCTGTTTTTCAATCAAGCCTACGGCATCGGCAGCAACGCATTGCCGGCCCCGCAGGCCCAGATCATGGCGCTGATCTCCGAGAGCGTTCTCACGGGCACCGCCAACTGGGGGATGATCCTCATCGGCGCGGTGTTCGGAATCGTCCTGCTCATGATGGAGGTGCCCGTGTTGCCGTTTGCGGTCGGGCTGTATCTCCCGATCACGCTTGCGACGCCCATCTTCGCCGGCGGCCTGCTCCGGGGTGTCGTCGACTACTGGGCCACCCGACAGGAAAACAGCGAGGCAGTCGTCGAACACACCACCTATCGCGGGCGGATCGTCGCTGCGGGGCTGATCGCCGGCGAGGCGCTGATGGGCGTCTTCCTCGGTGGGCTTCGGGTGCTTGGCTACGGCTCGCCGCCGCTCGCGGTGTTCGACGTTTCGACGGGCACACAAACGCTTTTGGGGGCCATCGCCGTGATCGCCCTGCTCGCGTTCATCGGCGGGGTCACGATCCGCAATGCACCTGCACCGTGAACGATGGCGTCCGATCCCTCCCTCCGTCCGGTCCGGACGACCGACCGCTGGCGCGAAGAGCCGATCACGGACGACGATTCCGGCGAGAGGTCGGCCGGCGATCCCGACAGCCGGGTCGTCATCACCCGGCGACGGGAGCCCCGCAACCGGCTCGATGCGTTTCTCTTCCGGCTGTTCGATACGCCCCGCGAGCGCGATCTCCGGCTGGATCCGGTCGGCAGCGAGGTCTGGCGTCGATGCGACGGCGACCACACTGTCGCGGGGATCGAGGCGGCGCTCGACGAGCGGTTCTCCGACGAGCGGGTCGCCCCGGTCGAGGAGACGCTGTCGTACTTCCTCACCCAACTGTCGGAACTCGGGCTCGTTCGTGGCGACTCCGCCCGGTGACTCGTGGCCGAAATCGGCGACGAATCCGGGGAGGAACACCAAGGGTATATCCCCCGCGGGCGCTGGAATGCACCTATGGATGGGGCGCTCGGCGCACCGGAAAAAATGCTCGACCGGCGCGAGGACCTCACGCCGATGATGCGCCAGTACTGCGATCTCTGTGACGACTACGACGATACGCTCGTACTCTTTCAGGTGGGCGATTTCTACGAGACCTTCTGTGAGGCCGCCGAAACCAGCGCTCGCCTACTGGAGATCACGCTAACAAAACGCGAGGACAGTACCGGCAGATATCCGATGGCTGGCATCCCCATCGACAACGCCGAATCCTACATCGAGATGCTGTTGGATGCGGGTTATCGCGTTGCCGTCGCGGATCAGGTCGAGGATCCCGACGAGGTGAGCGGCGTGGTCGAGCGGGCGGTGACGAGGATCGTCACCCCCGGGACCCTGACCGAGGACGAACTGCTCGCAGGCGAGGACAACAACTACGTCGCCGCGCTCGCAGGCACCGACGAACGGGGGTACGGCCTCGCCGTGCTCGACGTTTCGACGGGCGATTTCGTCGCCACCGGATCGGATTCTTTGGAGACGATCCGCAACGAGATCGGCCGCTTTGGCCCCGCCGAGGCTATCGTCGGCCCCGAGGCCCCCGTCGACGCCTTCGATTCGAAGTGTATGGTCACGCCCTATGACCCCGAGGTCTTCGAGCCCGAACTCGCCCGCGAGCGCCTCGATGACTACTTCGGCACCCCCGAGGCCCGACTCGCCGGCGAGGCGGAGATCCGTGCCTGTGGAGCTCTGCTCGCGTATGCGGAGTACACGCGGGGCGGGGCCCACGCCGACCGGGGCGCAACCGAGGACGGTCGACTCGATTACCTCAACCGCCTCACGCGTTACGAACCCCGCGAGTACATGCTGCTCGACCGGGTTGCCCTGCAAAGTCTCGAACTGTTCGAGCGCCGCACCGTCCACGGTGATGCCGACCGCACGCTGCTTGGCGTGCTCGACGAAACCGCCTGCGCGCTCGGTCGGCGGGAACTCACCGACTGGCTGCGCCGCCCCCTGCTCGACCGCGACCGGATCGAATCCCGGCACGATGCCGTCTCGGAATTGACGACCCACGTGGGCACCCGCGAACGGGTCCACGACCTGCTCGCCGACGTCTACGACATTGAACGGCTCATCACCCGGATCTCGCGTGGTCGGGCCAACGCCCGCGACCTGCGCTCGCTGAAGGACACCCTCGATGTCGTTCCCGAAATCCGCGAGGCGATGGCCGAGGTCGAATCGGACGCACTGACCGGTCTTCGGGCCGACCTCGACGAACTCGCCGACGTGCGCGAGTTGATCGACCGGGCGATCCGGGGAGATCCCCCCATCGAAGTCACCGAGGGTGGGGTGATCGCCTCGGGGTACGACGACGACCTCGACGCGCTCCGGGAAACCGAACGCAACGGCAAGGACTGGATCGACGACCTCGAAGCCCGTGAGCGCGAACGCACCGGTATCGACTCGCTGAAGGTCGGGTTCAATTCGGTGCATGGCTACTATATCGAGGTCACGAACCCAAACCTCGACCGGGTGCCCGACGACTACAACCGCCGCCAGACGCTGAAAAACTCCGAACGGTTCTACACGCCCGAACTCAAACGCCGCGAGGACGAGATCATCACTGCCGAGGACCGCGCCGACGACCTCGAATACGACCTCTTCAGGGAGGTTCGAAGCACGGTCGGGGACAAGGCCGAGCGCGTCCAGGCGCTCGCGGACGCGCTCGCTACGCTCGACGCGCTGGTTTCACTTGCGGAGGTCGCCGCGGCCCACGGCTACCGCCGGCCCGAGATCGACGACCTGGGCTCGGGCATCGAGATCGAGGGGGGTCGCCATCCGGTCGTCGAGCGGGCCCAGGAGTCGTTCGTGCCAAACGGAACCGACCTCTCGCCCGAGGAGCGCCTCGCGGTGCTGACCGGCCCGAACATGTCCGGAAAATCCACCTACATGCGCCAGGTCGCACTGATCGCTATTCTCGCCCAGATCGGGAGTTTCGTGCCCGCCGAAGGTGCCCGGGTCGGGCTCGTCGACCGCGTGTTCACCCGGGTGGGCGCGAGCGACGACATCGCGGGCGGTCAATCGACGTTCATGGTCGAGATGCGCGAACTCGCCACCATCCTGCGGGGCGCGACCGAGCACTCGCTGGTCTTGCTCGACGAGGTGGGCCGGGGCACCAGCACCGAGGACGGCCTCGCCATCGCGCGCGCGATCACCGAACACCTCCACGGCGAGGTCGGCGCGCTCACCCTGTTTGCGACTCACCATCACGAGCTTACCGACATCATCGACCGCCTCGATGGCGCGTTCAACCTCCATTTCGCGGCGACCCGGAGCGACGGTGAGGTCACCTTCCGTCACGACATCGCCCCTGGGGCCGCGAGCGCCTCCTACGGCGTCGAGGTCGCCCGCGATGCCGGCGTCCCCGAGGGCGTCGTCGAGCGCTCGCGGGCGCTTCTCGACGAAACCGAGACTGAAACCGAAACCGACACCGGCGACGGCGACTCGACCGCCGGCGCGGGGGCGGGAACCGATACCGCCGTCGGCGACGGCGGCCGGTCGGTCGATGCCGACCTCGCCGAGGAATTGCGCGACATCGACATCGCCAACACGACGCCGATCCAGGCGCTGACGGCACTGGATCGTCTCAAACGCGAACTCGACTAACCCTCGGGCGTCAGCGCGACGAACTCCAGTCCCTGGGTGGCGAGCAAACGGCGGGCTCGATCCGTCACCGAGGGGGCAACGAGGATTCCCCGGACCGCCGCGCCGGCGTGCAGATCCCGGCGCAGGGCTTCGACGTAGCGGTTCAACTGCCCGGCGGCGTCCGGGCCGACCCGTCGGCGCTTGAGTTCGAGCACGACCGTCGCTCCATCGCTATCCTCACCGTAGATATCGACCGCACCCGCGGGCGTGTCGCGTTCGGTCGCCAGCGGGCGAAACCCGGATTCGATCAGCTCCGGTGTTTCGAGAATACGGCGTTTGAGGTCCTTTTCGGTGCCCGAAAGCGCGAGATCCGCGTCATCAGCGGCGTCGAAGGCAGCGAGGTGAACGACCCGTTCGAAGCGAACGATCAGTTCCTCCTCGGGGTTCGACCGCAGGCTCCGGACTCGCAGAACTCCGTCCTTGATGCTCACTTCGTGGTCGCATCCGGGTGGCTGCCAGTTGACCGGCTGGTGGCCTTCGTCGGTGTGGACCAGCACTGTCCCGTCGGGTTTGCACATGAGATGGCGGTCGCCCGGACCGAGGTGACTCGACGCACGCCCGTCGTACTCGACGGTACACCGGCCGAAGACGGTCACCATCGACCCTCCATCTATCGCCGATTCGAGGCGGGCGCGAGCCTCTTCGACGGTCGGTTCCGCAAGCGAAACCACGCCCTCCTTGGCGCCTCCCCCAATCGCGGTCACTTCCGGCGGTAGGGCCCGCGCGGTGAAAAGCCGTGTCCTACGGGACGATCACGTCCGTCGTCACCTCGAACGCCCGGAGTCGCGCCTCCAGATAGGCGCGAGCCTCTCGCTCGCTCACCAGCCCGCGCTCGATCCCGTTGCCGAGCGCACCCTTCATCGCGTGGATCCACCCACGGAGGTACGCCTCGCTCAGGCCCGCTTCCGGGCGGAGGGCGATACACACCCCGCCGGCGGGGACGCGGCGGTCGGCGGTAGGTACATCAAGCGGGATCGGCAGGTAGGTCCGCCTCGTTCCGTTTTCGACGACGACCGCTTCGTGGCTCCGGAAATCGACGTGACCGAAGATCGCGGGATGGGAAAGTGCCGTCGCCACTGGCGCGTCGGGATCGGTGTCCGGCTCCCTGAACCGGTAGACGTTATAGGCCCTGTTTTCGAGTCGGCGGGCCAGCAGCGTGCGGTGGGCCATCGATGGCCCGGACTGGCCCCGGCATGCGATATAAACCTCCGCGAACGCATTGGAACTGGATCGAACTCGGTCGAACTGGCGTGAACCCGACCGAGCGTGGGGTCTATACCCGCCCGCCGCGTTCGCCCGGGCATGGATGGGTTCGTCCTCGCGGGAACGGGATCGGGCGTCGGCAAGACCGTTGCCGCGCTGGCGACGGTTCGCGCGCTCGAATCGTCCGGCTACGACGTGCAACCGGCGAAAGCCGGCCCCGACTTCATCGACCCGAGCCACCACGCCGCGGTCGCGGATCGTCCCTCGCGCACCCTCGATCCATGGCTCTCGGGTGAGGACGGAATCCGGTGCAACTACTACCGTGGCGAGGGCGAAATCTGTGTCATCGAGGGGATGATGGGACTGTACGACGGCGACGTGAGCACCGCTCGCGTGGCCGAAACGCTCGATCTCCCCGTGGTGCTGGTCTGTGATGCCGGCGGCGGGATGGAGAGCATCGCCGCAACGGCGCTTGGATTTCGGGAATACGCTGCCCACGCGGGCTTCGACATCGAGGTCGCGGGCATCATCGCCCAACAAGCCCACGGCGGTCGCCACGCGGCGGGCATCCGCGAGGCGCTTCCCGATTCGATGACCTACTTCGGTCGAGTCCCGCCCGACGACCGCCTCGAAATTCCCGAACGCCACCTCGGACTCCACATGGGCGGGGAATCATCCCTCGACCGGGACGCGCTCGATACTGCAGCCGAAAGTATCGATGCCAGGACACTGGCCGATCTCGCCCGCGCTCCTTCAGGACCCGAACCCGACGAGCACGGTCCGGAAACCGGAATGCGGGTCGCGGTCGCCGCCGATCCAGCCTTCTGTTTTCGCTACCCGGCGACCGTCGAGCGCCTGCGCGAGCGCGCCGAGGTCGTCACCTTCGCCCCGATCGCGGGCGACGATCTCCCCGCCTGTGACGGCGTCTACCTCCCCGGCGGCTACCCCGAACTCCACGCCGCCGAACTCGCAAACAGCCCCGCGCTTCCCTCGATGGCCCGCCAAGCCGCCGAGGGATTGCCGATTCTCGGGGAGTGTGGCGGGCTGATGGCGCTGGCCGAATCGCTCTCGACGACCGACGGCGAAACCCACGAAATGGCCGGGATCCTCCCCGCCGACGTGTCCATGCACGAGCGCTACCGGGCGCTCGATCACGTCGAACTCCGCGCGCGCGAGGACACCCTCACCGCCCGCGAAGGCGGGTCACTCCGGGGCCACGAGTTCCACTATTCGAGCGCTGAGGTGGCCGACGACGCCCGGTTTGCCTTCGCCGTCGAGCGCGGCGACGGCATCGACGGCGACCACGACGGACTGACCGAGTATATGACTCTGGGAACCTACGCCCACATCCACGCCGACAGCGGCGCGTTCGACCGATTTCTCGACGCGCTCTGAGAGGGTTTATCGGCCCGTCGCGTTGAGGTGTGGGCATGCAGGGTGATCGCCTCCGGCCGGCCCAGCCCGTCGAACGCGAGGTCGGCATCGAATGGTATGTGAGCGATGCTGACGGGATCGGCGGGCGGATCCGCGAGCGGGCCGCGGATTTTCGCGTGCGTGAGATCGAAGAATTCGACGCTCAGCCGGTCGGGGCCGACCCCGATGCCTACCCGCATCTCGTGGTCCGGGCGACGCTTTCGGGCTGGGACACCAACGACTTCGCCGCGCGGCTCTCGGACGCGATGAAGATCAGCCGCGAGCGGGTCTCATGGGCGGGCACGAAGGACAAACGCGCGATCACAACTCAGCTGTTCAGCGTCGCACGGGCCGCCCCCGCCGACGTGCCTGAGGTCAGCGAGGCCGATATCGAGGTCGTCGGTCGAGCCGGTCGTCGGCTCGAATTTGGCGATCTCGCCGGCAACGATTTCAAGATAACGATCCGTGACCCCGAGGCTCCCGAGCGCGTCGAGGAGATAACCGCGGAACTGCGGGGGTTCGGCGGTGACTCGGTCGGTGTTCCCAACTACTTCGGCCAGCAACGCTTCGGCAGCCTGCGGCCCGTCACCCACGAGGTCGGCCTTGCAGTCGCTCGTGGCGACTGGCGCGGGGCGGTCATGGCGTATCTGGGCAACCCCCGCGAGGTCGAACCCGAGGATACCCGGAACGCCCGTGCATACGCTCAGGAAACCGAAGACTGGCAAGGTGCATTGGATCGGTTTCCCCGCCGATTGGGTCATGAGCGCGCGATGCTACATCGGCTGGTCGAGGGCGGGACGTTCCGGGAGGCCATCGAGGCCGTTCCCTCGAACCTCCAGCGGCTGTTCGTCAACGCCGCCCAGTCCTA
>CAYOFZ010000089.1:0-9121 GCA_964403315.1 uncultured Halobacteriales archaeon
GGGGTTTCGACTAACCGGGCCTCGGCACCGTGACTTTCGGCGTTGGCCACCAGATCCACGGGCGGCTCGAAGTCCATGCCGACGTACTCGTAATCTTCGTCCTCGCCGCCGAAGAGTTTGATCGTGTTGTCCTTCAGGATGCGGTAGTTGCGATTGTCGGCGATGGCGACCGTCAGATCAACATCGTGGCGCGCCGCCGAGTAGAGGGTGTGGGGATAGTACAGATACGAGCCATCCCCCACATACCCGAGCACCTCGCGGGGGTCCTCGCGCTGGCCTTCGGCGATGGCCGCGCCGACCGACGCGGGCAGGCCGTAGCCCAGTCCCCCGCCCTTGTTCGAGATCATCCCCTCGCTTTCGAAGGGCCAGCGGGTCAACAGCGGGTACTTGGCGGTGATACCCTCGTCAACGATGTAGGGGTCGGGGGCGGCCGCGTGCAGGTGGTCGACGAGTTCGGCCTTCGAGGCGCGGGGGTCGTCTTCGGCGTCACCTTCACCCATCGACTCCATGGTGTCCTCGATGGCCGCCTTGGTCTGCTGGACGGATTCGACCCGCTCCTCGCGGGTGGATTCATCGAGATCGATCAGTTCCGCGAGATCGGCCATGATCTCGCCTGGATCGCCGAGCACGGCGGCGTCAGCGGGCTGGTTCTTGCCGAGTTCCCACGGATCCTGCCCGAGGTGGATGCAGGTCGTCTCGGGGTCGACCAGCGGCTCCTCGTGGCGGGTGAGGGTGGTGTTGGTCGAACAACCCGCGAAGACGAGTGTGTCGGCGTCCATCAGCAGCGATGCGAGGTCCTCGTCGGGCGGGATGTGCGACACCCACTGGTCGTGGGTCGCGGGGAAGTTCACCTCCGAGGAAAGGATCTCGCCGTGGACGCGCAGGCCCGCGGCTTCCGCGAGCGACACCGCCGCCTCAACCGCTTCGGAGCCGGCGCGGGCGACGTGATCACCGACGATCAATGCGGGCGCATCGGCCTCGCGCAGTAGCTCCGCGGCCCGGTCGAGTTGGGCGGGATCGCCCCCGCCGGCGGTCGGGATCTCTCCGAGGCGTTCGGGTTCGGCGTCGGTTTCCTCCATCATCACGTTCAACGGGAGGCCGAGGAACACGGGCCCGGTCGGCGGCGTCAGCGCCACCCGGAACGCGCGCCGGACCAGCGTGGGGAGCGTCTCGACGTCGAGCACTTCGGTGCTCCACTTGGTGAACTGGTCGGCGATATCGACCACGTCGCCCGAGAGGCTGGGCTCCTCGTGGCGGAAGTCGGTGCTGTGATTCCCGGCGGTGACGACCAGGGGTGCACCAGCGATATGTGCGGCGTACAGGTTGCCCAGGCCGTGGGCCAGTCCCGGCGCGAGATGGAGGTTCGCCACACCCACCGGGAGCACATCGGAGTCGTGATGGGCGTGATACCGCCGGGTGCTGGCGTAGCCGCCGGCCATCCCGACCGCGATGTCCTCGTGCAACCCGAGGATGTACTCGATATCGCTGTTTCCGAGCGCTTTCAGTACCGGGAGTTCGGTCGTGCCGGGGTTGCCGAACACGCGGGTGACACCGTACTGTTCGAGCGCGTCGACGAAGAGTTCCGCGCCGGTGTAGTCCGTCATAGCGGCTCCTCGCCCTCGATGATGTTCATCGCCCGATCCGCGAGCGCCGGCACCCGTTCTTCCATCTTGGGGTACATCGGGTCGTCGGAGTTGCCCTCGAGATACCGCCGGAAGAACATCTCCCCGAGGCCGGCGAGTTTGTACACCGCGAGCGTGCGGTAAAACCGGTCGCGCTCGAACTCGATGCCCGTCTCGGCCTCGTAGCGCTCGACTAACTTCCGGCGGGTCGGATACCCCTCCCGTTCCATGAACTGCGCGGTGAGTTCGGGCACCGCGGGCTCGGGATCCTTGGGATCACGCCAATAGGAGAGCATCCAGCCCAGGTCTGCGCGGGGATCACCGAGCGTGCTCATCTCCCAGTCGAAGACCGCCACGAGGTCGGGCGGGGTGCCGGGCGCGAACAGCACGTTGTCGAGCTTGTAATCGCCGTGGACGAGGGTGTGGGGATGGGAGTCGGGGCAGTTCTCGACGAGCCAGTCGCCAACCTCGCCGAGGATGGGGACCTCGCGTTCCTCGCCCGTGACCTCGAACGCCCACTCCAACTGGCTACCCCAGCGGTCGACCTGGCGCTCGGTGTAGCCCTCGGGATGGCCGAACTCGCCCAGCCCTACTGCCTCGTAGTCGACTCCGTGGATCGCCGCGAGACCGTCAACGAGTTGCCCGCCGATCCGCTCGCGGCCCTCGGGGTCGGCGATCCGCTCGGCCTCGCCGTCCCGGAGCACGTCGCCCGCGACGCGCTCCATGGCGTAGAAATCGCTGCCGATCACGTCGTGATCCTCACAGGCGAGCACGGTCTCGGGGAGGGGCACCGGGGTGTCCTGGAGGGCATCCATCACCCGGTATTCGCGGAGCACGTCGTGGGCGGTGTCGGCGGTCCGTCCCGGCGGGGGCCGGCGGATCACTAACTCCCTGTCGCCCCAGGTCACGAACAGCGTCTCGTTGGAGTGGCCCTCGGCGTGGCGTTCGACCCCGAACGCCTCTGCGGGACCGAGTTCGGCTTCGAGATACGATGCGAGCGCCTCGCGGTCGACGAGCCGCCGGAAGTACTCCTCGCTTGACTCTGACATACCCACCTGTAGAACTGCATCGTATGAATATCTACCCCATGGGATTAACGACCGCAGGTCGGCCGGGCAAATATTTTTACAGTGTGTCTTCGCATGAGGCGCATGGAGTACGACGACACCGAGCGCGCGACCGAGTTCGCCCAGCGCACCCGCGAGTTCGTCGACGAGGAAGTCATTCCCATCGAACGCGAGGTCCTCGGTTCGGGACCCGTCTCCGAAGATACCGTCGCGGATCTCCGGGACGCGGCGCGCGAACGGGAACTGTACGCGCCCCACCTGCCCGAAGAGTACGGCGGCCAGGGCCTGAGCTACCGCGACATGTTGCCCGTCTTCGAGGCCGCCGGCCGCAGCCTACTGGGACCCGCGGCGATCCGGGTCGACGCCCCTGACGAGGGCAACATGCACACGCTCGAACTCGTCGGCACCGACGAGCAACAGGAGCGCTGGCTCGAACCGCTCGTGGCCGGCGAAATCCGCTCAGGATTCTCGATGACCGAACCCATTCAGGGCGGCGGATCCGACCCGAAGATGCTCGAAACCGAAGCCCACAAGGAGGGTGACGAGTGGGTCATCGACGGCCACAAGTGGTGGACCACGCAAGGCGCGGAGGCCGACGTGTTGATCGTGATGGCCCGCACCGATCAGGACGCCCACCCCTACGCGGGCTGTTCGCTGTTTTTGGTGCCCGCCGATACCCTAGGTCTGGAAATCGTCCGCAACATCCCCCACGTCGGCGGCGAGGTATCGGGGATCAGCCACGCCGAAATCAAATACGATAACGTGAGAATTCCCGAGGAGAACCTCTTGGGTGAGCGCAACGAGGGATTCACCCACGCTCAGGAACGCCTCGGCCCCGCCCGATTGACCCATTGCATGCGCTACTCGGGGATGGCCGAGCGCGCGCTCGACGTCGCCAAGGCATACATCTCCGAACGCGAGGCTTTCGGCGGTCCGCTCAGCGACAAGCAGGCGCTTCGATTCACTATCGCCGACGCGGAGATCGAACTCCACGCCGCCCGGACGATAGTGCGCCACGCCGCCCGCGAGATCGAAGCGGGGGGCGAAGCCCGGATCCCGGTTGCGATGGCGAAGGTGTTCACCGCGAACACCGTCCAGGAGATCATCGACGACTGCATCCAACTGTGTGGGGGCAACGGGATCGGCAAGGACCTTCCCCTCGCGGATTTCTACGAGAACGTCCGGCAGTTCCGGATCGTCGACGGGGCCGACGAGGTCCACAAGCGCGTGATCGCCCGGGACGCGCTCTCGGAGATCGATTCGAGCGAAATCGAGGCGATCACCCGCTATGGAGAATGAACGGCTATCGTATCGGTTCCCCGACCGCAATCGGAGACGGACCAAACATTGACACGGATACCGTCATTGCTATGCGGTATCGATAATCATGGACGTTCCAGCACACATCCGTACCGCCGAGGAGGACAACGCCGCCGCCCTGTTCGACGCCGCGGCCGACCGGCGCGCAACCGAGACCGCCATCGAGATGGACGGCCGAACGATGAGTTACGCCGACCTTCGGGATCGCTCCGGGCGGTTCGCGGGCAGGCTCGCCGACCGCGGGTTCGACCCCGGCGACCGCCTGCTTCTGTACCTGCCCAACTGCCCCGAGTACGTCGTCGGTGTTCTGGGCGGGCTCCGCGCCGGAGTGGTCGTCTCGCCGGTCAACCCCCAGTACAAGGCCCGCGAACTCGCCCACCAGATCGAGGACAGCGACGCGGCGGGGATCATCACTCACTCGGCCCTGCGAGACCACGTCAGTAAGGCTTGTGATGATCTCGGTCGTGAACCGATCGTCATCACTGTCGGCGAGGCTGGCCCCGATGACGTGCCCTTCGGGGCGGTTGAGGCCGAGCCGCTGACCCGCACGCGTAATCGGGACGACACGGCGATGCAGCCGTACACCTCGGGGACGACCGGCCAGCCCAAGGGCGTGCTCGTCACCCACGGCAACCTGCGCGCGCAGGCGTTCTCGGGCTTTGGGTTCACCGACCTCCCGCCCGATCAGCAACGCGAACTGGTCGTGTTGCCGCTGTATCACATCACGGGGTTCGTCCACTCGACGTGGCAGGCGCTGATCCGGGGCGGGACGCTCCACCTCCGAAACCCGGCGAACTGGGACCCCGCGACAGCGATGGAGGAGATCGAGACCCATGAAATCACGAACTTCGTCGCGGTCGCCGCGATGTTCGTCGATATGGTCAACAGCGATGCCTTCGGCGAATACGACCTCTCCAGTTTGGAGACCGTGAATCAGGGCGGCGCGAAGATGCCCGTCGCCGTCCAGGAACGCTTCGAGGAAACTGCGAACGTCGGGATGGCCGAGGGCTACGGCCTCACCGAGACGACCGCCGCGACCCACACCGGCATCGGTTCGTCGTTCGGCGCGAAACTCGGCTCCATCGGCCAGCCTCTCAGGATGACCGACTGCAAGATCGTCGACGAGGACGGCGAGGAAGTCGGTCCGGGCGGAACCGGCGAACTGCTGGTCCGAGGTCCGCAGGTGATGAAGGGGTACCACGGCCGCCCCGAGGAGACCGAGGCGGCGTTCACCGAGGCGGGCTATTTCCGTACCGGCGATGTCGCCCGCCGCGACGAGGAGAACTACTACGAGATCGTCGACCGCAAGAAACACATGATCAACACCGCCGGCTACAACGTCTATCCAAGCGAGGTCGAGGAACTGCTGTTCGAACACGAAACCGTTGCCGACGCCGCGGTCGTTGGGGTGCCCGACGAGCGGCGCAACGAGACCGTTAAGGCGTTCGTGGTTCCCACGAGCGTTGCGAGTGGGGGTTCGTCGGACGAGGGGACCGAGTCCAGCGGTGTCCCGACGGGCGCGGACGCGAGCGAGGAGGAACTCAAGGAGTTCTGTCTCTCAAACCTCGCCGAATACAAACACCCCCGCGAGGTCGAGTTCGTCTCCGAGTTGCCCAGAACGGCGAGCGGGAAGGTCCAGAAGTTCAAACTGGTCGAGGGGGAGGAAGCATGACCGAGGTCGAGATCACCCCCGTCGAGCGGGGCCACATCCGGACCGACATCAACCACATCATCGAGGGGTTCGTCATGGGCTCGGCCGCCGAACCGAATCCCGAGACGCCGATGGGCGAGGGACCGGTCTACAACCTCGTGATCGAGCACCCCGAGGCGACGATCCTCTGGGACACCGGCTCCCATCCCGAGGCCGGCGAGGGCCACTGGCCCGACGAACTCTACGCCGCCTTCGAGCACTACGACGCCGACGAGCACCCGCTCGACGACGACCTCGAACGGGTGGGCTACGCGCTCGATGACATCGACGCGGTGCTCCAGTCGCACCTGCATCTCGATCACGCCGGGGGCCTGCATCACTTCGCGGGGACCGAGGTGCCGATCTACGTCCACGAGGAGGAACTGAAGTTCGCCTACTACAGCGCGAAGACCGACGCCGGCAGCCCGGCCTACGTTGCGGCCGATTTCGATCACGACCTGAACTGGGAGGTGATCCACCGCGACCGCGAAACCCGCTTCGAGGGAATCGAGTTCGTCCATCTGCCGGGCCACACCCCTGGCCTGATGGGGCTGGACCTCGCAACCGACGACGGGCGGGTGCTCGTGATCGGCGATCAGGCCTACATGCGCGCGAACTACCACGACGAACGGCCCCTCGGGGCGGGCCTGCTCTGGGGCAAGCGCGCGTGGTACGACAGCCTCCGAACGGCACAGGAGATCGAGCGCCGCGAGGACGCGACCGTGATCTGTGGCCACGACGCGGACGACCTCGCGTGGCTGAAGGAACAAAAATCGTAGTTTGATAGAACGGCTTTCGTATCCATCTATGAGGTCGAAATTAAGCGGTGCGCTCTCCCAGTAGGTATGCTTATGCTTCGAACGGTGTTAGCATCGCTTCGTCGAACGGAACGGGGGTCCCCGATCGGTCGAAACATCCATATTCGGTGATCCCCTCGATGTTGGTTCGCCCGCCGCTGGACAGTTCGTGAGCGATCCGAATCGTCTTTCGCTCGACCGCGAGCACGTCACACGTGACACGCAGCGTTGACCCGAACTGAACGGGTGCCTGGAACTTCCAGCGCCAATCGCGGACGTGATACGGTCGTTTTTCGTCCCGCAGTTCCGCGCGGCTCGTCCCCTGTTCGTCGAGGTATTCTTCGAGGGCGATATCCGCAAACCGCGGATACTCCTCGAAGTAAGCCAGCTCCGCCCCCTCGATATGGGGACTGCGAACCCGGAACGACGACGAAAACGACGGCAATTCCTCGCCTCTACCGGGTTCCGTTTCAGGACCGACCGCGGGGTTATGGTCGACACCGGCGTCGGCGAAGTCCGCGCGGACCTGCTCGGGCAGCGCCAGCGCGGTTCCGTCCGGCGCAATGGTCACGTGGGTCATTCGTGCCGTTGCGAGCCGCTCGCCATTGCCGTCGGCGATCTCATAGACCAGCTCCACGCTCGAATCCCCGACGCTTCGGGGCACCGTTTCGACGGTGATGGTGTCCCCGACGGTGGGATAGCGGTCGACCGAAGTGCTGACGACTACCGGTGCATAGGGGATGCCGTCGGCAGCGAGGATCTCCTCGAAGGAATAGCCGACCGCCGCGGCTACCTCCTGGGTGGAGATCAACTGCCAATCGAAAAACGTCGCACCGTGGACGAGCGGTCCGGCGAGCTCGCCGAACTGCACTCGATGGTCGGAAATCGTTTGCACGTCTCCTATGTACCCATCGAGTACCACTACAGTACAGGAAACGGCAAACGATACGATGTCGTCTCTCATCGGTATTTCTCCGTACTGACTGCATTTTTAGGCGCTATTCCGAACGACACCACGCCAACAACCGCTAAGAGATCGAGTAGCCGCCATCGATGACCAGTCCGTGGCCAGTGATGTAGCTCGCGTCCTCGCTTGCGAGGAAGGCGCTGGCGTCGGCGATCTCCTCGGGGTAGCCGAGGCGTTTGAGCGGATACTGGGCCTCCATGCGCTCGCGTGCTTTCTCGGGGTCGTCGCGGCCCTCGAAGAACGCCTCGCCGAGCGACGTCTCGACGAAGCCCGGACAGACCGCGTTCGCGCGCACGCCGTAGGGGCCGGCCTCGCAGGCGACAGTGCGAGTGAAGTTCAGCACCGCCCCCTTCGTGAGGGTGTAGGCCGCCTGTTTGGGCAGGCCGATCATCCCACCGAGGGAAGCGACGTTGACGATCGCGCCCGATTCCTGGGCTTTCATGATCGGCAGCGCAGCCTGACAGCCGTTCCAGACGCCCTTGCAGTTCACATCGATCACCCGGTCGAGCACCTCGGGGTCGGTGTCCTCGACCGAGGCCGCTTCGTGGCCGATCCCCGCGTTGTTCACGACCGCGTCGAGGCCGTGCTTGTCGGCGACCGCCTCGACCGTCGTCTCGAACGCCCCGGCGTCGGTCACGTCGAGGGTTCGGAACTCGGCGTCGCCGCCCTCGTCCTCGATGCGTTCGACGGTTTCCTCGCCACCCTCCTCGTCGATATCGGTGACGATCACGTGTGCGCCCTCGCTCGCCAGTCGCTTGGCGGTCGCCCGACCGATGCCGGCCCCCGCGCCGGTCACGAGTGCCGTTCGCCCGTCGAATCGCGCGCGCTGTGTCGAAGCCATCGTTACCAACGATCACGATAGATACGGGTATAAGTATCGTTGTTGTCGAAAGCGCCGCTGTTCGGTTACACCGCTAACGGGTTTCCCGGTGGAGTTAAGGTGACAGTGGTTCGACGGGGTTTCATGGACGGAAGTGACATCGACCGTGTCGCGGTGATCGGCGCGGGAAGCATGGGCCACGGTATCACGGAAGTGGTGGCGATGGCCGGTTACGACGTGACGATGCGCGACATCGAGGAGGACCTCGTCGAGGACGGCTACGAAAACATCGAGTGGAGCCTCGACAAACTCGACGGGAACGGCCGCCTCGACGAACCTCCCGAGGAGATCCTCTCCCGGATCGACACGGCGGTCGATCTCGAAGCGGCCGTCGGGGATGCGGATCTCGTCATCGAGGCCGTCCCCGAACGGATGGACCTCAAACGGGACCTGTTCAAGGACCTCGAAGCCCACACGAGCGAGGAAACGCTGCTGGCCTCGAACACATCGAGCCTCTCGATCACCGAGATCGCACGCGCGACCGAGCGTCCCGAGCGGGTGCTCGGCCTGCATTTCTTCAATCCACCGGTGAAGATGGATCTCGTCGAAGTGATCTACGGCGAACGGACGAGCGACGAGACCGCCGAAGCGGGCTACGAGTTTGTCGAATCCATCGACAAGACGCCGATCTACGTCCGCAAGGACGTGAACGGGTTCGTCGTCAACACGGTGCTGGGCCCGTTCATGGGCGAGCCCGCCTGGATGGTCTCGAACGGTGAGGCGACCATCCGGGAGGCCGACGCCGCGATGGTCCACCAGCGGGGCTACCCGATGGGCC
>CAYOFZ010000090.1:0-9096 GCA_964403315.1 uncultured Halobacteriales archaeon
GCCAGTCGCTCGTCCCGAAGCTCATACAGCCCAGGCAGATGCGGCTGACCTCCATGCCCGTCGAGCCGAGGGTGGTATACTCCATACGATAACTGTGTGCGGTGCATGCAAAAGCCTAGGCGTCCCGGCTAACGATCAGTGACGGCCGGCAGATTGAAACCTACAGGTGTCATGTTCGTGGCTATGATCGACAACCCGTCATTCGACGATCCCACCCGCCCCACACGGGAGTATCGCGAGGGCGGGGTCGAGCGTACGGGCGGGACGGTGTTCAGGCTCGTGCCCGACAACGGGACCGTCGACGGCGAGGTCGAGCGCGTTCTCGCCGACGACCGCTACACCGCCGGCGACTGGTTCGATCTGCCCGCGCCGGTGTATCTGGTCCGCGACCGGACGTTGAACACCGTCTTTCGGGTCGTCCGTCTCGACGAACAGGTCGAACTCCACGTCATGGCGACCACCGAGGTCGCCGGTCTCCGTGCGTTTTACGACCGGCTCGTCGGGGAAAGCGACAGTCCCTGGGCAGTCGAGCGGACGACAGAATAAGAGTTACTGGCGGTCATCGGTATCGGCCTCGATGGGCCGGAGGCCGGTCGCCGCCAGCAGCGCCACGAAGAAGAGGCCGATCAGCAACGCCAGCGCGGCCAGCCCGATCGGGGCCGACAGCACCGTCGCGGTTCGTTCGCCGACGAACAGCCGGGCTGATCCACGGACGAGGAAGGTGAGCACGGCGAGCGAGAACGCGAGCACGCCACATTTCACGAACGTCGACTGCTTCACGGTCGCACTTCGGCGACAGGATCCCTCGCTCTTTCGGTTCCCTTATTCCCGTGAGCACGCTATCGCCGGTATGCAGCCGACGACGAGCGGCGTCTTCCGAGTGCTCGCCGACCCCCACGGCGAGGGCTGGTTGCTCGTCGATCCCGAAACCGCGGACACCATCGCGGCCGACGGCGGGGCGGACCTCGAACCGGGCAACCTGATCGAGGCGACCGTCAAGTGGGACGACGGCGACGGCACCGTCGCCGAGGCGACAGTGCTCGCTGAAACATGGGTGTGGTTCGCCGACGGCATAACGGGCCTGTTCGAGGTCGCCCGCGACCTCTGTGAGGAGGCACGCCTACAGGGCGAGGGGATCGTCTCCGAGACGACCTACAGCACCGACGGCGAACCCAACGGCGCGGTGTACGCTTTCGCCGAACAGCCCGGCGAACGCGACCTCTACGAGGAGTTTCAAACGGGCGCAATGCCGCTCGAACCACTCATCGACCGCCTCTCGGAGGACGCTGAGGAACCCTACGAAGTATTCGTCCTGCGGCCGGTTGAGGAGCCGTTCGTCATCGTTTATCTCGTCCGCGACCAGGACTCGATGCTCGCCAGCACCGTCCGGGACACCTACCTGTGATCGCAACGGGTATGACCGTGCCGCGAGTGATGCCAGTATGCTCGACCCCGGCAGCGAGGCCCCCGAGTTCACGCTCGAAAACCAGCACGGTGACCCCGTGAGCCTTACTGATTTCGAGGGACGCACGGTCGTCTACTTCTATCCGCGCGCGGATACGCCCGGCTGTACGACCGAAGCCTGTGGCTTCCGGGACGCCTTCGAGGAGTTCGAGGATCGCGGGATCGCCGTGGTCGGGATCAGCGACGACCCCGTTTCCGATCTGGCCGATTTCGCCGAAAGCTACGACCTGCCCTTCCAGTTGTTGAGCGATCCCGACGGCGATGTCGCGGTGGCCTACGATTCCTACGGCGGGACCAGCGCGGCTCGCAACACCTACGTCGTCGAAAACGGCGAGGTCGTCGCGGTCTACGAGGGCGTCTCCCCCGAGGGCCACGCCGAGGAGTTGCTCGCGGATCTCGATTAGCGTGCGATCAGGACGACCGCCACACCGCACACGCGATACCGGCGGCGTCGGTGAGTTCGAGCGAATCATCAAGCACGAGGACGCCCAGCACCGCCGCGACGACGAAATACAGCGCCGTGAGCGTGGTGGCGATGCTCGCCGCGCCGCTTTCGAGCGCGTGGTAGTAACTCACTGCGCCGGCACCAGAAAACACGCCGGCGACGAGCGCAAACCCGACGCCGGACCGGGCGATTGAGACGGGATCGTTCCGGGAGAGGATGTACCCGAGCGCAACGAGGATCCCCACAGAATAGGAACAGACCATCGCCACTTCGGGCGCGAGCGTGCGCGTAGCGAGGTCGGCGAACACCGCCCAGAACCCCAACGCGATGGCAGCCACGACACCGAAAACGACGACGTAGTTCACGTCACTCCCCCGGTTCCTCGATGGTGCCGAGGACATACCCGGAAAACTCCACCTCCGAGAGCTCGCCGGCTTCGAGCGCGCGGAGCCAGTCGGCATCCATACGCCACGTGCCCCGGGGGTCGCCGTCGCTGTCGATCACCCTCGCCTCGATATCGGTCGGTTCCCACCCCTCCTCGATGGCGTTGCGAAAGGTGGTGATGACCTGCCCGACTTCTTGGTGGGGGACGCCCTCGCCGGGCGCGAGGGTTTCGTACTCGATGCGAAGCGGGTCTGCGGCCGATTCGACCGCCCTGAGGTAAACGCCCTGGCCCATGAGCTGGTAGCCGATCTGTTCGAGTCGGTCGTCGTCGGGGTCGGCGCGCATACCCGATCTACCGGCCCGCGGAGTAATAGTGATGGCTACGATCCATCCCGGAACCGCTCCAATCCCAGCGAGAGCATGTCGGGACTCACGGGTCGGAACTCCTCGCGTTCCCCGACAGGGAAGTGTTCGCGGACGCCGTCCCACGACTCGCGGGCGTACCGGGCGTCGATCAGCACCCGGACGCCGCCCTCCTCGGGACCCCGGATCACCCGCCCGATGGCTTGCCGGGCCTTGCGGACGGCGGGAACGGTCAGGGCGTACTCGAAACCATTCCCGAACACGCGGTCGTAGGCGGTCCGCACCGCTTTCGTTCGGGAACTCGCGGTGTTGATGATCGGCACGCCACAGATCACGGCCGCCGAGAGGCGGTCACCACCGTAATCGACGCCCTCAGTGAGGGTGCCCCGCAAACTGGTGACCAGCACCTTCCCCTCGCCCGCGAAAAACTCGCGTTTGAGGGCCTCAGTCGCGCTATCACCGGAACTCTCGTCCAGCAAAACGGGCTTTTCGACCCGCTCGCGGAGGTGGGCGGCGGCCCACTCGGCCTCGGCGTAGTTGGGCATCCCCACGAGGACGTTTCCCGGTTCGTTGGCGATGTCCCGGAGCAGGTCGCCGTAGAGCTGACGCACTTGGGTCGCCTCGCCCGGCGCGCCGCGATTCCCGTAGGTGAACTTCGGCGCGTCGACCGCGAAACTCGCGCGGTGTTCCTCGGGGAAGGCGAGCGGGTAGGTCCGCTCGACGACGGGCCGACCGCCCTCGGCGAGGTGATCGAGACCCGTCACCTCGCGGAACACGTCCAGCGGTTCGAGCGTCGCGCTCATCAGGACGCCGCCACCGAACTCCGCGAGGCGGTCGCCGATGGCATCGCTGGGCACGCAGTTGTGTAGCGCGAGTCGCGCGGTGTAGGCGCGCCGCCACGAGTCGTCGGGTTCGTCGTCGTTCCACGTCCGGTCGAGTTCGATCTCCCGGAAGTAGCGCTCGTGATCGGCGCGGTACCAGTTCCCGAGAAGCCTGCCGACCGCCGGTGTGGCGCGGGATTTCTCCTCGTCTTCAGCACTATCGAGGATCCGATCGACAACCGCTCCCACAGACTGTGCGCGAACCCACGTTCCACCGTCGTAACCAGCGCGCTCGGCCCACTTGGAGATCGCGTCCGGTTCGGGCCGTTCTGGGTCCCGAAGCGGGATCTCGACGTTTCCGAGTGCCGTGGGATCCGCCCGCCAGCCCGGTCGCTCGCTGTCGAGATGGTTTTCGATCCGGCGGTCGAGTTCCTCGCGCAGATCACGGATGAACGCTCGGAGTTCCTTGCACTCTTCGAGGGTCACGTCGTTGTCGTTGAGTTCCCCGCAAACGAGGTCGGCGTCCTCGCTTTCTCCGTCCAATTCGACGGGCTGGATCACCCGCGCGAGTTCGCGTTCGGCCTCCTGCAGGGTCGAATCGGCGATCCCGTCGCTGACCAGATCCCGCACGCGGGGTTCGAGCATGTGGGCCTCGTCACAGATCAGAAACGTCGAGTCGTCGAGCAACGCGCCGGTGAGTCCGGCGGTCGTGGCCGGATCGAATGCGTGATAGTAATTACCGAGGACGACCTCCGTTTCGGGGGCGAGTGCGCCCAGCATCGAGTGGGGGCAGGTACCGTGGGAAACGGAGAGGGAAACCAATTCCTCGGGATCGATCAGTCCGCGGTCGGCGATATCGAACGGGACCGCTTCGATCCCATCGCCATCCTCGGGCAAGTCGTCGAGATACTGAGCGTAGAACGGACAGAATTCGGTTCCGCCGGTTTCACCGGCTCCACGGGACAACGAAGTCGTCCCTCCGTCCTCGTGATCGGGCATCGACGGCGGATATGGCGCGGGTTCGCCGGCGGTTTCGAGGTATCGACCGCCTCCAGTCGTGCCGCTGTCAGCGAGCCCGATCTGCTGGCTCCGGGCGTCGGCGGTCAGCGCGCTCGCGGTCGTCGAGCCGCCGTCGCCGACGAGCGCGCGCGTCTTCTCGCGCAGCGTCTCACAGCGGTCGTAGACGTTTCCGGCACCGATCCCGGCGGCGTTCTCACGGCTGTACGGACAGACGTCCGCTTTGCCGACGAGGGTCAGCCCCGAAACCGGTCGCCAGTCATCGGGCAGGTTGTCGTTGATCGTTTCGAGGTCCGTCTCGAACTGGCGGAGCTGTTGTTTGACGCTCGTGAGGACGAGCACGCGCTCGAAGTCGCTATCGGGATCGCGCACCCGGTCGATCCCGGCGGCCAGCGCGAGCATCGTTTTTCCCGTTCCGCAGGCCCCCTCGATGACGGTAAATCCGCCCTCGCTGGCGGTTTCGATGGCGGTCTCGATACCCTCGGCCTGACTGTCGTAGGGCTCATTGTGGCCGAAGATCGTCCGCCAGGCGGGCATGCTCGGTTCTCGCACTGTAAGAGCCATAGGCTTGTCGAAGCATGGCCTCGGCTTCGTATTTGAACCTCAGCCGGTCATGGATCCGTTGTACGCGAGCCAGCGGGACCCCGATGATGGAATCCTCGGTCAGTCGGTTTCGGATTCGGTGTCCCCGACGTCCGGTCGAGGCGCGGTGTATGACCGCCCACCCTTCCAGCTGAACAGCACCTCGCGGGGGCTGAGTTCGCGGACCTCCGGGAAGCGCTGGTGTTCGATCTGAGCGTAGTTCACGAGCGCGACCAGGACTACGCCGCCGACGGTGTTGCCCAGCAATACCGGTAACCAGAACTCATAGAAGACGGTCCAGAGGCCGGCCCTGCCGACGAACACGAAATACAGCGCGTCGGTCGCTGTCGTAATGACGTGAAAGAGTTCGGCCGCGGCGATCATATAGAAGACGATGTAGACGAGAAACAGGCGGGCGATGGTATCGCGTGCGGCGTGCTCGAGCCACACCACGCTGGCGACGAGCCAGCCTGCGAACAGCGACTTGAAGAACACATCCCACCACGCGAGTTCGAGCGCGCTCCCGGCGAACTCCGTACCGGCTTGCATCGCCGTCGGTGACAGCACCTGCGTGTTGGCGAGGACGAACGCGCCGAGGCCGGCCCCGAGGACGTTCCCGACCAGCACGACCCCCCAAACGCGCAACAACAGCGGCAGGCTGGCGAGACGGGCCAGCACCAACGCAACCGGCGGCAGCGTGTTCTCGGTGTAGAGCTGATACCGGCCTAAGATGATGTAGACGAACCCGAGCGGATAGAGGACGGCAGCGAGGAACCTGTTGTCGGGAAAGACGGCTTTGCCCGCCGCGTGGCCCAGAAACGTCAGCACGATCGCAAATCCCGCGGCGAGACCGCTGAAAAACAGTTCCTGTTTACCAGTGGCGATCTCCTCGTCGGCGCTGGCGAGCAACCGCTGGAGGATCTCGTTCGATGAAAACCGGTCCTCGATTGCCCACCCGCTGGCGGGCGCGCCCGATGCGGCTTGTTCGACCGGTTCGGAGGTCTCGCCGGCGGAATCCGCGTCTTCGCGGCTCATCCTCGGCTTCCCGGTGTGACACGTTCGATCTCCGTGGGGCTATCACCGAGGTTCGTGATCCGAGCGGTCGTCGCTCGTTTTCGCATCCTGCCCACAGTAGCGTCGCTCATGGGTGCTATACCGTATCCGCCATCAAAAACCGCGTCCCTGCACACTACGCGACGGCGAAAGCTATCCGGCGGACCGATCAACTCTCGGGACGGCTCAGCTGACCGTTATCGACCGAATCTCAGCCGGAACGGTACCCGCGCTTGTCCAAGTACCATCACTATCGCGGACGAGGAGCTGACCGCCGTTCGTTCCCGCCACGACGGTTCTGTCCGCCTCGGCCCACCCGAGGACGAATTCGTCCGGGCCGCCGGAGTACGCGACTTCCTCGAACGTCTCGCCGCCATCGGTCGATTCCAGTATGATTGCATCGGCACCGTTCTCGCCACCCCACGTGCCCGGCGGCCCCCGTGCGGCCGCGGCGTACAGCCGACCGTCGGACGCGAACGCCTCCCGGAAGTACCGATGATCGAGGTCCGAATCCAATCGCGTCCACGACCGCCCGGCATCGCGGGTTCGATACAGGCCGCCGCCACACGAGGCGACGTATTCCTCGGTTCCCCTGACGAGGACGTGATGCACGTCGTTATGAACGCCTTCGTGCCGTTCGGTCCACGTCTCGCCGCGATTATCGCTGACGTGGACGCCGCCGACTTCGACGCCCGCGATCACCCGCTCGGGCGCGTCGGGATGGACGCCGAGGCTGCGGACGTGGGCCTCGTTGCGGTGGCGGGGCGTGTGCCACTCCTCGCGCGAGGGGAGGTCCTGGAACCCGTCGAGTTCGGTCCACGTCACCCCCGAATCCTCGGAGACGTACAGGTGGGCCGGATGGGTGCCCGCATAGAGGCGATTTCCAATGGGATCGGCCACGACCGAGTACACCTCCTCGCGGGGTACGTCGAGGTCCTCCCAGGTGTCGCCGTCATCGACTGACCGATACAGCCCCGTTTTCGTCGCCGCGAACACGCCATCGACGGCGTCGAACGCCCGAACTCTGAGGCTGTTCCCGCTATCGAGCACGCGTTCGGCGTCGTTCAAACCGAGGTTCGGCGATCGATAGATCCCGTCCCGCGTTCCGATGATGAGCGCCATGAGGACGATAGGCGTGCTATGGGGTTAACTTGTGGGGGATGACCACCCGAAACCGACGGGATCGGCGGGCGGATCGAGCGGGCTCGACGGTAGGCTCGCAGCGATCTCGGGGTCGTTGTAGCCGCCAGGGGCGACGTCGTTGGCCGAATGAGGATAGAACAGCGAGGCAAGCGCCTGGATCTGTCCGCGCCCGACCCCGAGCTCGAACTGCCCGCCGCCGTACAGCCCGATGTCGCGCTCGGTACAGTACTCGATGGTCTCGAACAGCGATTCGACCGAACCGAACCGCGAAGGCTTGACGTTGAGCCAGGCGGGTTCGAACGGGAGTCCCTCGATACTCTCGATTCCGTGGATCGGGGCATCCCACGCGATTCGGTTTTCGTGCCCGGCGAGGATCGGTCGAGTTCCCTCGGTCAACGCGGGATCCTCGATGACCGCATCGGGAAACCCCTTGACGACGAGTTCGTAGAGCGCGGGATCGGGTGCCTGATCGACGACCGTTCCCTCGTAGCGACCCTTGAGATCGACCGCACGCACCGCGTCCGTTCCGGCGAGTCGGTCGACCAGTTCGGCGGTCCACTCGGAGGTGGGATCGAGCTTGAACTCCAGGTCGGGATCGAGATCGAGAAACCGCTTGACGCGATCCGCGCTCGGGGGCTCGCCCAATCGCGTGCTGACCACGAACCGGACCGGATCGTAGCTTCGACCGAGCGCGCTTGCGAGATCGGTCCCCGCCTGCCGGAGCGCGAGATCCAATGCGGCGCTTTCGAACCCCCACCGGCGGTAGTACCGGAAATCAGGTCGGCTCGGCCCGTCGGGGAAGAGGTCGAGGTCGCCGACGTGCTCCGAGAACTCATCGAGGGTGTGCTCGCCGGTGATATCAGGCGGGCCGGCACCGAGTAGCGCGTCGTGATCCGCCGCCTCGTAGGTCACGTCCTCGCCGTTGCCCGTCTCGCCCTCACCCGATAGCGAAACGGTGGTCGTCACTCGATTGAAGCCGCTTGAGGTGTCGCGCTCGCGGCGCGAAAGCGCACAGTCCTCGATGCGAAGGGGGAGATCGGAAACGGCGTCGTAGAGCGCCATGGACCGCATTCGTTCGCAGGGAACTTAACCCTCGGTCAGGGCGGCCGTTCCATCCGAAAGCGCTCGCGGGTCGTCGCGTAGTGACTGCCCGACAGCCGGCCGACGGCGTCGAGTTTCGTTACATCCATTTTCCCGTCAGTCGTCACCGCGTCGTCGACGTGGGCGTGAACGACTTCGCCCAGTACCATCGTCGAGGCCCCGATCTCGACAGACTCGTACAGCTCACACTCGAAGGCGACCGCCGCTTCAGCGACGCGAGGGGCGTCGATCCAGGTGCTTTCCGCGCGGTCGAGGTCGGCGTGATCGAACTCGCTTTCCTCAATGGTCGCGCTGGTCGCGTTCATCGCCTCCGCGAGATCCATCGTGACGACGTTGAACACGAATTCTTCGGTATCGAGGGCGTTTCGGGCAGAGTCCTTCAGGTCCTTGCCGGTGCCCGATGGGGCGAACATCACGACCGGCGGGTCTGTCGAAACCACATTGGAGAAACTGTACGGCGCGAGGTTGTCCATGCCGGCCTCGCTTCGGGTGCTCACCCACGCGATGGGTCGCGGGACGACCGAGCCGGCGAGCAGCCGGTAGGCCGAATCGAGTTCGGCGATGTCGATTTCCATCTCAGCGCTCCTCGAAGGGGTCGATCTCGGTGCTTCCGGGCTCCTCTTCGTCGACGGTAAAGCCCGGTCCTATGGTTGCGAGTTCGAACACGAGCCCATCGGGATCGCTGAAGTAGATGCTCTTGATATAGGCGCGATCGTTCACCCG
>CAYOFZ010000091.1:0-9047 GCA_964403315.1 uncultured Halobacteriales archaeon
GGCGTGCGCCCGATTGGCGATTGGTCGATCAGTCGGGCCTTCTCGACGTTCTCGATCCCCTCGATGGCGTCGTGATCGCCGGGGTCGACGCTGGTGTTGTCGTTCATCTCCCGTGCGAGCGCCTTATAGAGGATCTCGTACATCAGGGTGGACTTGCCCGAGCCCGAAACGCCCGTGATCGCGGTGAAGGCCCCGACGGGGACGTCCACATCGATGTCAGCGAGGTTGTGCTGGCGCGCGCCCCTGATCGTGAGCGCCTCGGCCCACTCACGGCGCGTCTCGGGGACGGGAATCGCTTTGCGTCCGGCGAGGTAATCGCCGGTGATCGATCCCTCGGAGTCCGTGATCTCCTCGAAATCACCCTGGGCGACGACCTCGCCGCCGCGCTTTCCGGGACCGGGGCCCATGTCGATGATCTCGTCAGCCCGGCGCATGGTCTCCTCGTCGTGTTCGACCACGAGCAGGGTGTTGCCGAGATCCCGGAGCTCCTCCAAGGTGTCGAGCAGGCGGTCGTTGTCGCGTTGATGCAGGCCGATCGAGGGTTCATCGAGAACGTAGAGCACGCCCACCAGCCCGGAACCGATCTGGGTGGCGAGCCGGATGCGCTGGCTTTCCCCCCCTGAGAGGGTCGCGGCCTCGCGGTCGAGGGTGAGGTACTCCAAGCCTACTTCCTTCATAAAGCCCAGCCGCGCGCGGATCTCCTTGAGGATCTCCTCGGCGATGGTGCGCTCGCGCTCTGTGAGATCGCTTTCCATTCCTTCGAAATGCGCGAGAGCGTCGCCGATGCTCATCCGGTTGATTTCAGTGATCGAAGTACCATCGACGAGCACCGCCCGACTCTCGGGTTTGAGTCGGGTGCCCTCGCAAGCGGGACACTCCGTGACCGACATGTAGTCCTCGATGTGCTCGCGCGTTCCCTGGCTGTCGGTCTCGACGTGGCGGCGCTGGAGGTTGGGGACCACGCCCTCGAAGCGTTTTTGCTTGCGTCGAGTGCCACTGCTCGTCGAGCGCTCGAACACCACCTGTCGGTCGGTGCCGTAGAGAAACGCCTGCCGAACGTCCCTGTCGAGGTCCTCGAAGGGCGTCTCGACGCTCACGCCGAAATGATCGGCGACGGCGTTGATCCGGGTGCGGTAGTACGAGCGATTGTAGCTCCAGGCTTCGAAGACGTTTTTCAGGGGTTTTGAGGGGTCCTGGACAACGAGGTCCTCGCTCACTTCTTTGGTCTGGCCGATGCCTTCACATTCGGGGCAAGCCCCGTGGGGACTGTTGAACGAGAAGCTCCGGGTTTCGATCTCGGGGAGGTCGATCCCACAGTGGACGCAGGCGAGGTCCTCGGAGAACTCGACGACCGCGCGATCCCCGCCCTCGCTGGCGAGATCGCCGGTCGAGCGCGCTTCACGACCGAGATCGGCCCCCTCGGGCGGGTCCGGCAGGAGGACTTTGAGCACGCCGTCGGCTTCTTCGAGGGCGGTTTCGACGCTGTCGGCGATCCGACTCCGTGCATCCTCGCTAACCTTCACCCGGTCGACGATCACGTCGATAGTGTGATCGTAGTTCTCGTCGAGGTCGGGCCGGTCGAGGGTGAGGTCGTACTCCTCGCCGTCGACCTCGACTCTGGAGTAGCCCTCGCTTGCGAGATCGTCGAAGCGGTCCTCGAAGGCACCTTTCTGGTCGCGCACGACCGGCGCGGCGATCTTCGCGCGCGTCCCCTCGGGGAGATCGAGGACCCGCCCGACCATGTTCTGGGCGCTCTGTTCGCCGACCTCCCGACCACAGTTCGGACAGTGGGGTGTGCCGATCCGGGCATAGAGCAACCGGAGGTAGTCGTGAAGCTCTGTAACGGTGCCCACCGTCGAGCGGGGGTTGTTGGCGGCGTTTTTCTGGTCGATGGAGATCGCCGGCGAGAGCCCCTCGACGGACTCGACCTGCGGTTTGTCCATCTGGCCGAGGAAGTTCCGGGCGTACGCCGACAGCGACTCGATGTAGCGCCGTTGACCCTCGGCGTAGACCGTCTCGAAGGCCAGCGAGGACTTGCCCGACCCCGAGAGGCCGGTGACGACGTTGAACTGCTCGCGGGGAATCTCAATGTCGAGGTCCTTCAGGTTGTGCTCTTCGGCTCCCCGGACCTCGATAGAATCCCGACTCATTGGAACACCTCTAGGTGAGGGAGCCGTGAATACCCGTCGGTTTCGGAGTAGGTTGTGCGAAATATTTACACAGTTACTTGTGAGGGATCGCAAGTTCCGCAGGCATACTGGTTTTTCGACAGTAATCGTCTCGGTGGCGAGCAAAACGGCGCGTTGACGGGGTCCGTGCACTCGTTTACCGGTCGAAAGACTTCGATCAACTGCCGTACGAATGTCGTCAGTACTCACTGTAGCAGATCCCTCGATCGATCCCGACACTTTTGATATTCCTTTCGAAAATATTCTCCGGGTACGAGTCAGGGAGTGTAACTCATAGCGTGAATAGAGGGTCGCTTCGAGAACGTTCGATAGACCGATCAATAACTGTCCTCGGCGAAAGACAGGAATAATACATACGCCACTATAGCGGTAGTTATGGATTCATCGGCCGAGACGAGTTCCTCCGGGGAAACTCGGAAGGCGATCATGGAGGCGACGTTCCGGGCGCTCAGCGAACACGGGTACACGGATCTCCGGATGCGGGATATCGGAGCGGAGTTCGAAATGAGTCGTCCGCTAATCCACTATCACTACGACGGAAAGCACGATCTCATCTCCTCGTTTCTAGAGTACGTGATCGAACAGTACGAGGGAAGCGTCGAAGTGGACGAAGACGCGGATCCGTGGGTGGAACTGGATGCTCGAATCGATCAGTGTCTGTTCGGACCGGACTTCGACGAGTTCGATCACTGGGATCGGATGAAGGTGTATCACGAGCTATTCTCGCAAGCACAACACAACGAGCGCCACCGAGAGATCTTCAATGAACACTACAGGGAGATCCGGGGAAGTATCACGCAGGTTCTCCGCAACGGTATCGAGCAGGACATCTTTCGGGATGTCGATGTAGAGGACATGGCCCAACTTATTACCGACGTGATTCACGCCGCCCGTGGACGGAAAATCTCCCTCGGACACGACGATGCCCCGGAGCAGGCGCGACGTGCAGTAAACGAGTTCGTTCTTCCTTCATTGGCCAAACCTAACCAAGATAAGGACTAACACACGCTATTACACGAGGCCCGGAGGATTTGGGACCGGCGATAGATATTTATCGTTTTACCACATGGTCAGGAACGATACCATGGGCCAGATCGACGGTCTACACCACGTAACGGCCTTTGCGAGTGATGCACAGGAGAACCTGGATTTCTTCAGAAAAGTCCTCGGCCTGCGGTTCATCAAGCGAACCGTTCGGTTCGATATCCCCGAGGAAATCTACCACCTTTACTACGGTGATGAAGTGGGGTCTGCAGGGTCGATTATCACCTTCTTCCCCATCGAGGACATGGCCGAAGGGAACGTTGGGAAGGGGCAACTCAGTACTTGCGGACTGGTCATCCCGGACGGGTCCGTTAACTACTGGATGGATAGATTCGACGAGTACGGCGTCGAGTACGACGTTTCCGAACGGTTCGACGAGACGGCAATCGAGTTCACCGACCCCGACGGCACGCCGTTCGAACTAGTTACAGGGGAGTCCAACATTGATGCCTGGGATGGGGGCGACGTACCTGCGGAACAGGGGATTCGAGGCCTCCATGGTGTAACGGTTCACTCGAACGACCCTGCGGGGACGTTCCGCGCGTTAGAGACGATGGGCTGGGACCGTATCGGTCGGCAGGACTACCCACAAGCGGGTGATCGAGTTCGGTTTCAGGCACCAAGTTCCGGACAGGGAGCAGAGTTCGTCGATGTCCTCATTCGACCCAATGCGCCACAGGGAACGATGGGAACCGGAACGTTCCTCCACGTTGCCTTCAATGCAGGTGAAAAATGGGAGCAGAAAGAGTGGAGCAATCGGTTCAGGGATGCCGGCCTGATCACGACCTCCCGAAAAGATCGTGATTACTTCTGGTCCATGTACTTCACCGAGCCCGGCGGAGCCGTCTTCGAGTTCGCCACCGAAGGGCCGGGTGTCACCCTCGATGAGGACGTGTCGGAACTCGGTGATAATCTCAAGGTTCCCGACTGGCTCGATGTCGACGTGGAGTACATTCAGGAACAACTCCCGGAAATCAGGGTCGAGTGATCACGAACGTCACCGGCAAGCGTTGATACCTCCCCTGTTCTAGCTCCTGGGAGGCGACCTCGTTCCGGCAGAACAGCCGTCGCCGGGAGTTCGAGTATCGGCCCGAAAATGCATTTGATATCCCTTCGAACGACGAACGATGAACTCACACTACCCGACAAAGCGACCGATCGACGCCGAATACGTGGATGAGGACGATACTCCGGAGTTTCCCCCGGAATTGACGAACGTCCCCTGGATAGATATTCACAACCATGCTCACACGCTCTCGTGGAACGACCGGGAAAAATTCGCGCTGAGTGGATGCCAGGCCATGGTGATGATGGCGGCTGCGTACTACTGGACGCCATACAAGCCGGTCGCACCGGAGGACGTGCGATACCTCTGGGACGACGCGCTCAACAGACTCGGCCAGATCGAACAGTCACACATCTTCGATGCGAAACTCGGTATCGGAATTCACACCGGCGCGCGAGTCGAGGAGTACGAAACGTTGCTGGAATCGATGCCCGAGTACTGCCGGCTGGAAGAGGTCGCCGCAGTCGGTGAAATCGGAATCACGTCCTCACAACACGTCGCCGAATGGGATCTCGAAGATCAGAAGCAGGTGATGAGGAGACAGATGGAGATTGCGAGGGATCAGGGTCTCCCTGCCGTCGTTCATACCCCACCAAATCTCGAAAACGTCGACATCCCGTTTCGCAAGCGAGGGACGATTCCGGGCTACGAATTGGACATGGATCTTCAACAGGATTCCGTTTTCGAAGCGGAGGACGTAAAGCAGGCGGCGACGGAACTCGATGTCGAACTGAAAGACGAGGCAGGTCTTCCCGACGATCAGTTAGTACTTTCACATGCGGACGAACGGATCGCACCCTATATCATGGAGAACACGGATTGTTATCTGAGTTTCACCGTAAGCTATCCCTGGCTTCTCAGCGTCACGCCGAGAGACGTCGCTGCAGTCATCGAAGAGTACGGTCCCGACCGGATCTTGGTGGAGACGGACAGTGCAGGAATACTCCGTAGCGATGTATTTTCGTTCAAGCGGACGATATTCGAGTTGTACCGAATGGGCCTCGACATCGAAACCATCAGAACGGTCGTGTACGAGAACCCCCGGCATATCCTGAACTGATTTCCGAAAAGGGACAAGTTCACATGGACGGTATTCCCGCGAGTGGTTCCTGAAACGAAATAGACAATCCGCGTTCTCAAAGTGAATTCGGCCGTCCGGATTTTGAGCAGGACACGAAGTCGAAACCGAATCGAAACATCCTCAGCCCCGGACGGTAGTAGAAGATTCAGTATCGTTATATACAGTTTATCAAATGAAGCTCTCGACCGATTCAAAGGAGTTCTCGCGCACGGCGGCACCGAGTTCGTGGAGGTCCAGTTCGGGCATCTCCCCGGGATACTTGCGCTCGAAGTAGCCGACGAGGTTCTCGACATCGCGGTCGAGCAGTTCCGCGCTGTTTTCGTGATCGGTCGGGACGGCCTGTGGCCAGTCGAAGATCGTGATCCCGTCCTCGCCAACGAAGACGTTGTACTGGCTCATGTCGGCGTGGACGTACCCGGCCTCGTAGGCCACCGCGAGTTCCCGGAGGATCAGATCGAGGATCGGGCGGACCTGCTCGTCGGTGAGTTTCGTCCGGGCGAGTTCCGTCCCGTCGATTTTCTCCATGACGATGGCGTGGCGGTTGTGATCCTCGGGTCGGGGAACCGATATGTCGGGATAGAGGGTTTCGAGGGCGTCGTGTTCACGTTCGGCGGCCTGGCGGGCGGTGTAAAACCACGAGAGGTGTTCCTTCTCGGCGGCGTAATCGCGCTCGCGGTGGATTTCCCGGAAATTCGTGTGCCCCTCGCGGTGGAACTTTAGGGCCATCGGCCGGTAGGACTGGACCTCGAAGACATCGCTTTCCTTGCCGACGCCGAGGGGCGCGCCGAATCCCTCGATGGTTCCGCGCTCGGCGAAAGTTCGCAACGCGAGAGCGTCGTACCCCGGAAATCGGAGTCGAATCCCCTCGTACTGGATGGTCTTTCGCTCGACGAGTTCGCGGTCGAGACAACGCCCGAGCCGGTAGTCGACCTCCTCGGGATCGAGCCGGGAAAACTCGGTGAGTTTCCGTCGGTCGACCCACTCGCTGAAGCGCATGCCGTGCTCGACGCCCGAGAGCAGATGGAAATCCTCGGGGTCGAGTTCGAGCATGACGCTTGCGACGTTTTGAACCATGGTCCGGTGTACGGCGAGAACCGGTAAAAGCCCCGCGAGAGAGAAATAAACTACATGCGACGATACTAAATCCCAGTCATACCCTCGGAATGAAATGACTCGAAGGGAATTGACAGGGTATGGAATCCGACCATCCCGTCTTCGCCGCACTGTACGATCCGATAACTCGATTCACCCAGAAGCGGTTTCGACCCCACCGTGAATGGCTGGCCGACGGACTTTCGGGAAGCGTCCTGGATCTCGGTACCGGCACGGGCGCGATGTTTCCCCACCTCAGCGGTCGCGGGCTCGATCTCCACGCAATCGAACCCGATCCGAACATGCGAACGCGAGCCGAAGAGCGCGCGGCCGATCTCGACTGTGCGCTCGATCTCCGCGAGGGGCGGGCTGAGTCTCTTCCATATCCTGATGGTCGATTTGACGCGGTTGTCGTCTCGCTGGTGCTCTGTACCGTCTCCGATCTCGCAGCGAGCGTTGACGAGATCGCGCGCGTCCTGAAACCCGGCGGAGAGTGTCGATTTCTCGAACACGTGCGCGGGGAGGGTCGACACGCCCGCTTCCAGGAGCTACTGACGCCGTGCTGGCAACACGTCGCCGGGGGTTGTCAGCTCGACCGCGAGACGCCGGCGGCGTTCGTTTCACATCCGGCCCTGACCGTCGGAACCCTCCAGCGCACCGGAGCCGGAATGATGCCGGTCGAGCCGGTCCTCAGGGGCCGGGTCGTCCGGGCGTAACCGGAACGCCCTTTTGTGTTCGTCGTGTCCATCCACGAAACCGATCCCATGACGACCGACGAAACGGCGGCAGTCGATGCGCTGGAACGGCTCGGACTCTCGAACTACGAGGCGAAGGTCTTCATCGCCCTCCAGACCCTCGGGACGGGAACGGCGAGAGATGTCTATCAAGTCTCGGATATCCCCCGCTCGCAGGTCTACGGCGCAGCCGAGAACCTCGCCGAACGGGGCCTGATCGAAGTCCAGCACTCGACGCCGATACAGTACCGCCCAGTGAGCCTCGAGGAAGCCGAGGGGTTGCTCGAAGAGCGCTTCGAGCGCGAACGCAGCCAGGCCTTCGAGTACCTCGAATCGGTCCGCGATCACCGCGATACGGGCGAGCAACGCGAGGATATCTGGTCGATCAACGGGACCGAACACGTCGACGACCGGATCGAATACCTCGTTCGGCGGGCGAGCGAGACGGTCGTCTTCGGCGCGAAAGACGCCGCGCTGGTGGGTGAATCGATTCGCGAGGTACTGGTCGGAGCGGCAAACGAGGGGGTCGACGTGGTCGTCGTCAGCGAGAACGCCGATGTTCGCGGGCTGTTCGAGGACACCGACATCGAGACGTACACACCCCCCGAAAGCATCCGAAACGAGCGAACGGCCCGGATGCTCGTCATCGATAGCGATGCGGTGTTGCTGAGCGTGTTCGGGGATGCCGACGCCGACGGGCAACGGGAGGCCGCGATCTGGAGCGAATCCAGCGGGTTTGCGACGGTGCTCGCGGAGATCCTCACCGGCTGGCTCGAAACCGCCGTCGTCGAGTGATCGAAGGGCTTAACCCCGGTTCGGCGGTAGGTCGAACACTCGCTGGGAGACGGGCACCAGCGGGCACCCGTTCGACGGGTCGGGATGTGGCCGGCGAGGCTACGCGCCTCGCGGCTGAACCAGCAAACGCCCGTGGTGATACCATGGCAGAGAGCTTCTACTCACACATCAAGGACGCATGGAAAGACCCCGACGAAGGGGATCTAGCCGAACTCCAGTGGCAACGAAAACAGCAGTGGCGCGAGGAGGGCGCAATCGAGCGCATCGAGCGCCCCACGCGGCTGGACAAGGCCCGCAAACTGGGATACAAGGCGAAACAGGGCGTCGTCGTCGCCCGCGCGAGCGTCCGGAAGGGCACCGCCCGCAAACAGCGACACAAAGCGGGTCGGCGCACGAAACGTCAGGGCGTCAACCGCGTCACCCGCGACAAGAACATCCAGCGCATCGCCGAGGAGCGCACCTCCCGGAAGTTCCGCAACCTCCGGGTGCTCAACTCCTACCCGGTCGGCGAGGACGGCTCCCAGAAGTGGTTCGAGGCGATCCTGGTCGATCCCGAACACCCCGCCATCGAGAACGACGATGACCTCAACTGGATCTGCGACGATAGCCATCGTGGACGGGCGTTCCGCGGGCTGACGAACGCCGGCCAGGAAAACCGCGGCCTCGGCGAGAAGGGCAAAGGAACCGAACACACCCGTCCGAGCCGAACCAGCCGGTAGAGCCGACCTTTTTCTCAACATCGCGCCTCGACGGTGATACTCGCGTCGTAGGAGTCAGGGCCAAACGGGTAATGTGGAGTCGAAAAAAAGGTTCGCCGCAGGGAGCACTCTACGAGTCGGACGTGGATTCGAGGTCGTACGTCCAGTCCTCGTAACCGCCGGCCATTGACCTGACCTCGGAATCGCTGTAGGCGTCGATCAGGCGAGCGGCCTGTACGGAGGTTTCACCGATGTAGCAGGCGGTGACGACCGTCTCCGCCCAGTCGCGTTCATCGACCACGCTTTCGAGGTCATCGAGGGGGATGTTCTCCGCCTCTGGGATGTGGC
>CAYOFZ010000092.1:0-8988 GCA_964403315.1 uncultured Halobacteriales archaeon
GGTGCCGGCCTCTCCGACGAGGAGATCGAGCGCATGCAGGATGAGGCGGAAGAACACGCCGAAGAGGACGAACAGCGCCGCGAGCGCATCGAGGCGCGAAACGACGCCGAAAGCGCCGTTCAGCGCGCCGAGAGTCTCCTCGAAGAGAACGAGGAGAACGTCGACGACGACCTCCGCGAGGAGATCGAAGACGAGATCGGAAACGTCGAGGAGGTATTGGAGAACGACGACGCCGACACCGAGGAGATCGAGGCCGCGACCGAGAGCCTGAGCGACGCGCTTCAGGAGATCGGCAAACAGATGTACCAACAGCAGGCCCAGCAGGAAGCCGCGGGCGGTGGCGCTGGCGGTCCCGGCGGTGCCGGCGCGGCCGGTGGCGGTGCTGGTCCCGGCCCCGGCGACATGGGCGGTACTGGCCCCGGCGGCGCTGGCGCGGGTGCCGGCGGCCAAGACGACGAGTACGTCGATGCCGACTTCGAGGATGTGGACGACGAGGAATCGTCCTCGTCGTCATAATCCAGTCGGACGTTCGCGATTCGCCGAAATCACTCGTTTTGATCGACAAGATAGCGGTTTACGATGTGATCCATGAAGATACCGAACAGGATGAGGTAGCTCATATTCATCAACAGCGCCTGGAGCCCGGTTTGTGGTGTAATCACGGCGTACTGATAGAACAGCGAGAGCCCGACGACACCGAGTTCCATCGGCGTGAAATCGCTGAGAATCGGGATCCCGAGATCGGCGTCGATGTCGATATCGATATCGGAGCCGAAGGCCTCGATGTCTCGATCCAAAAACCCATCCCCGGGACCGTACAGCCTGACGATGACGGCGAGGACGTACCCCGCGATGACGATCCCCTCCGGCGTGGCGAGCGCGGCAGCCGCGCTCGCCAGTACGTCGCCACCGCCCCGGTTGAGGGGGTCGAGAGCGCTGGCGAGAACCGGGATGCGTTCGGGAACCGATGCGACCGTATCGATCAGCGGACTGGCGAATAACATGGTCGATTCGGACACTATCGGGCGAATCAGTGGAGGTTCGATACTGGGAGGGCACCACGGGCTACCCCTCGCGTTCGATGGCGACGCCGCCGGCACCGACCGCGACGGTCGGCGAGCCGTGCGCGACCGCGTGCAGATCGGCCTCGACGGGCGAATCGACCCGCGTCCAGCCACGTCGGGGAGCGCACCGGTAGATATGGCCGCTCGTTCCGACCACGATGGCTCCGTCGTCGTTCCCCTCGAAGCCCCGCAACGCGCCGTTACCGGCGTCGACCGGCGTCCAGTTTTCACAGGCCCGGCGGTAACGATAGATCCGACCGCCGCCGCCCGCCACCACCAGCGCATCCCCGCTCGCGTGCAGATCGAAGAAGTTGACCTGGGCGTTCTCGATACCGATGTCGTTCCAGCCGTCGTCGGCCTTCTCGAAGACGTTTCCGCTCGTGTCGATAGCGTAGCAGGTCCCGCCACCGAAGTCGAGCGCCGGGATCGTTGATCCGCTGCCCGGTTTGACGCTATCGCCGAACGCCGGACAGCCACTGTCGTCGGTCGTCGCGGCAAGCACCTCGCCGGAGCCGTTTGCGATCCGGACCCGTTCGTCGCCGCGCTGGCCCGTAACGGCGATGGCCTCCCAGGTGCTCGTGCGCCCGCCGGGTGCGGAGTAATCGTGTTTCCGACCGGTTTCGACGTCGTAGGTTCCCAGCGCGCCACTGGAGCCGGCAAACCAGACGCGGCGGCCGTCGTCGGTCACGTCGACGGTCGTGAGTGCGTTGTGTCTGGTCGCGGGCCCCGAGTCGATGCAGTACTCCCACGTTCCGTCGATGCGAGCGAGGACGTTACCCTCGGCTCCGACGGCGATGGGTCCCTGACTCGTTTGGACGACATCACGAAGCACCTTCGATGTCGGCGTTCGGGCTTCGGTCCAGCCCCCGTTTCCGGTGTTGTCGGCGGTATCGTTGGCATCGGTGGCTTCATCGGACGCCGTCGAGTCGGCACTGGTATTGAAAAATCGATCCGTCAACGATATGATCGTATCCTGAATGTTCATGTTCGTTCGAAGCGATGGTCGGTTCTCGTTCGATTCCCCATCGCGGATTCAGACGGGGGCGATACCCACGCCGCGATACGCGAGAGTCGTAAGCGCCCACGCCGTCAGGCCGACCAGCGTGGCGGCGGGCCAGTCGGTGGCGGTCGCCCACCGGATCGTGCCGATCCAGGCCACCGGGAGCATCGCCAGCCCGATCACGGGGATCCAGCCGAAAAAGAGGCTCACGAACCCCCACGCGAGCGCGCCGAACAGCGCGATCCCGATGGCCCGGTGGGGAGCCACGCTTGCCTCCGGGGTGGCGTATGCCAGCCCGAAGTAAATCGCGGGCGCGCCGACGAACAGCGTGGCCAACAGCGCGAACACGCCCCCGACGAGCAGCGCCACCCTCACCCACCCCCCGAGAAGTCGGTGAACACGGTGGCGTCGAAACCCTCGTCGTCGAAATCGGCGATATCGAATGTCGAAACGTGGTGGATTGTCCCGTCGGTGGCGAGCACGAGCACCCGGTATTCGGTGCTTTCGGGATCAGGGACCACGTAGAGTTCGTAGTACCCGTCCGTTTCCGAAGGGTCGATGGTCGCTTCGCGTTCGGTATCGGATCGGTCGTCGATAGCACGCACATGCTGGCGGTCGCGGTCCTCGGGGGACCGGTCCGGTGAGCGGTCGTCGGTCGTAGTGTTGTTGGGTTGCATGATTGATCAGGTCGAGCGTTGGTCGGTCGGTTCACCGTCGTCGGGGCGGCGAAGACGGCCCGTGATCCATTCGCTGTGGGCTTCGAGGCGCTTTCGGCCTGGGTCGGTCAATCGGTAGGCATTGGTCCGACCGTCGATGGGGTAGCGCTCGATGAAGCCCTCGTCCGTGAGCTCGCGGAGGTTCTGATACAGCCGCCCGTTACTGATGGTCTCGGCGTGGTAATCGCCGAGTTCGTGTTTGATCGTCTTGCCGTGGGGTCGTTGCCCTTCGAGTTCGGTGACGATGCACAGCACGTCGCGCTGGAACCCGGTGAGTTCCACGAGCGGCTGTGGATCGATCGCCGGACCGTCCGGTGGCGGTGAGTTGTCGGAATTCATCCGTTGTCACTGGCGGCGCGAACCGCCAACGTCACGCCCGGGCCTCGAACCCGGTCGTCGGCCTGTACTGTCAGCTATCCCTCCGTGAACGAACTCACCAGCATGATCCGGCGAATTCGTTCAGGGGTGTACAGCCGACAGTATGGCTACCGAACGCGATGATACGTCGAAAACTGTACGGGGAAATCGTCAGTCGTCGTGGCGATCCTCGAACCGTCGCCATTCGCGCGTGAACGCGCCGTCTCGCTTGAGGTTCCACACGTCGGGTGACTCGACTGGGGGACCGGCCCACAGCGACCGGAGGGCGTTCCATGCCCAGAGCACCTGTCCGAAGCCGGTGACGTACGCGCCGACGGTAGCGATCTGCTGGAGGGGTGCGAACCGGAGCGGGTAGGTCGCCATTCGCCGCGGTAGCCCCTGCATGCCGAGCACCACCAGCACGCCGAAGGTGACGGCGACGCCGATGATCGTCAGCCAGAAATGCGCAACCGCGAGGCGTTCGTCGTAGAGCCGACCGGTGAGGATCGGACACCAGTAGTAATACGCCGCGAACAACGCAAAAACGATGGTTCCGGCCAGAACGAAATGGAAGTGGCCGACCACGTAGTAGGTGCCGTGATAGGCGAGATCGGCGGGGACCGACGCGAGGAACACGCCCGTGACGCCGCCGAACACGAACGTGAAGATCGCACCGACACAGAACAACAGCGGCGGTGCCAGTCGGACCCGCCCCCTCCATAACGTGGCGATCCAGTTGAAAGTCTTCACCGCGCTGGGCACCGCGATGGCGAGCGTCACCGCCATGAACGCACCCCGGATCCGGGGATCGATGCCCGTCGTGAACATGTGATGGCCCCAGACGCCAAACGACAGCACGCCGATGGCGAGCGTCGAATACACCACGAACTTGAACCCGAACAGCTTCCGGTCGGCGAACTTCGGCAGGATGTGGCTGATCAGCCCCATCGCCGGCAGCGCGAGGATGTAGACCTCGGGGTGGCCGAAAAACCAAAACAGGTGCTGATAGAGGATCGGCCCGCCGCCCTCGATGGTGAAAAACGCCGTGCCGAGGTTCCGGTCGAGCAACAGCATGAGGAGGACCGCCCCGAGTATCGGGAACGAAAAGACGACGAGCCCGCCGGTCGTCAGCATCGTCCACGAGAAGACATCGAGTCGTTCCCACCCGACATCGGGGGATCGTTCGACGAGGACGGTCACGATGAAATTGATCGCGGCCAGGATCGTGCTCACACCGCTCAGATGCAGGCCGAGCAACAGCAGATCCACCTCGGCGTTGGGATCCCGGATCGAAAGCGGGGGATACAGCGTCCAGCCCGTCGACGGCGGGTCGATGCCCCCAATCCCCAGAACGTTCGCTACGATCCCCGCGCGCACCAACAACAGCGCGGGCGGGAGCAACCAGAACGCGACGGCGTTGACCCGGGGAAACGCCATGTCGTCGCTACCGACGAGCAGGGGGACGACGTAGTTCCCGAGGCCGAACGCGACCGGCGTCGCAAAGAAAAACAGCATCGTCAGCCCGTGAGTGGTGAACAGGGCGTTGTAGGTGTCGACCCCGAAGACCGCCGGCTCGGGCGTGAGAAGTTCTGTCCGGAACAACACGGCGTCCGTGGCCCCCCAGAGTCCCGCCAGGGCACCGAACACGATATAGAGCCGGCCGATGTCCCGGTGATCGACGGTCATCAGCCACCGGCGCACGCCGCCAGGGATCGAGGGCGAATCGGGTCGAGACATGGTCGGTTTCGATCACCCCGTATCGAGGTGGGACCGCGCCACAAACGACAGGAACTCCCGCACGCCGACGATGGCGATCATCGACGCGAGCCAGAACGCGACCGTCGGATCAACGGCGTAGACGAGCCCGCCGATCAGCGCGCTCGGGATCGTGAGGACGGTTCGAATCGAGTGATACGATTCGACGGCTCCGCGTTCGGCCTCGGCGAGCCCGTCGGCGATCAGCCCCCGACGGGCCGGGCGACCGGCGACCCGCAGGCCGAAGACCGCAACGAGCGCGGCGACGGCGAGCGGCTCCGCGGGTGCGCTGACGAGCGCGAGCGGGAACCCCGCCGCGATGAGGTAGCTCAGAAACGCGATCCCGGAACGCCGACCCCCGGCCGCGAGGCGCGCACCCGGGCCGAGCGTCGCCGCCGCGACGGCGAGCTCGACGACCACCAGCGCGCCGAAGACGATGCCCGGTCCGAGTCGGTAGCTCACCACGGTGGCGTCGAGCTGGAGCACGCTCGTGATCACGAGGACGATGAACACGGAGACCATCCCGAGGGCGAACCGGACCAGCGCGTCACAGACGAGCAGCGGGCGATACCGGCGCGGCACCGACCGCAGATCCGCGATGAGATCGCCGGTCGTCACGAACTCCCGGTCGGCATCGTTCGGGTCGGCGTCGGAGCGCGCGTCGAGAACGGTCGCGCTCACCCCGAGGGCGACGGTCAGCGCGAGCGCTATCCGGAATCCGACGACGAACCCGCCCGCCACGGCCAGTAGGCCGGCTACGGCGAGGAGTCCGGCAACGGATACGAGGACTGTCGAGCTATCGAAACGTTGCTGGGAGCAATCGAGGGCCGAGCAAGCGGGGATCGATCCGCGCTGCCAAACCCCGACGAGGCCGAGGCCGGCGAACACCCACACCCAAGCGGGGAGGGGCCAGAGCCGGCCCAGCTGTGGTGCGAGAAGCCAGAGCAGGACGCCGAGCGACACGAACATGCCGATCAGGCGACCGTCGTTCGGTAGCGACCCCTTGTCGAGGCGGGCGCTAATGCGGGGGTAGGCGGCGGCGAGCAACAGTCCGAGGCTTCCGAACAGACCGATGACGACCGGATGAGTGCCCAGCACCCGCAGGTACTCGGGGAGATACCGGCCGAGGGCGTACAGTACCGCGTCAAACGCGACCATCGCCGCCGCACCCGAGCGAACGCCGGGATCGACAGCGAAGGGGATCTCGAAACTGGCGCTCCGTGCGGTCGATTCGGTATGGTCCGACATTGAATGGATGGAGCGTCAGAATCACTTGTCGGGATCGTTCCCGACCCGTTCAACGACGGTGCGTCCCGCCACGTGGAGTCGGCCGGTGATCCCGCAGTTGGGACATGCGAACCGGCCGAGTCGGTCGCGGGCAGTCGTGTAAACGATGCGAAGGCGGTCGGTACCGGTTCGGAGGCGGTCTGTGATCATGGTTGGATCGAGTGTATCAGTTGATCGGCGTTCGATTCATCGGCACGCGCGGTTCGAGGCTCGCCTACGTGCCCGCCTCGTAGAGGTGCCGGGCCAGCGAGACGACACCCCGCAGGACGAGCCAGGTTGCGACAACGAGTTTCACGACGCCGGCCCCAATCAACGACAGCGCCTCGCCGACCGCGTAGCTCGCGTCGGCGAGGGCGTCGAGCAACTCCTCACAGCCCGCGTCGATGGCCCGGCCTACTTCCCGGACCGCATCGGGCAAGCCGCACAGCCACGCTGTGATGCGCTCGGGACCGTAAGCCGCGTACACTTGTCCGAGGAACACCGGCGTCAACAGCAGGTTCAAGATCGTGGTGTACTCGCCCGAGAAGCTCTCGGCCATCCCCTCCTGGGCGGGGATCAGGCCCAGTCCGCCCATGACGAAATGGGTAACGGTGCCGGCGATGACGGCAGCAATGAACAGCGAGCCGACCAGCGCACCCGCCAGTCGCCAGCCGTAGTACTTGCGGTACAGGTTGACTAGCGGCGGGATGAGCAGGTCGGCGTAGATGAACGCGAGCACGCCCCCGAAGGGCAGCCCGTTGATCCACAACACGAGCGCGAACGGGACGTTCCCGACCGAGCACATGAACGTCACGATGCCGATACCGACGGCGATGACCGCGCTGGCGACCAGCGCCGCGACCGACCTGTCGGCGCTGAACAGCGCTTCCCACCACGCAGTGGAGACGAACGCACCGATAAGTCCAGCGAGGACGAACCCGAAGGCGATGTCGCGCCAGAGCATCGACCACTCGGTGATCGTCTTGCTCGCGGCCGCCCGCCAGCCATCCGCCGACAACAGCCGCGCCGTCCATGATTGGTCCGGAGAGCAGTTCTTATAAGTGCTCAGGCAGGCCTCCCCACAGAACTGTTCGACGGTGCCGTCGATCCGTTTCGTGATCGTTTCCGGGTCGTCCGGATCGACTTCCATGCCACAGGTCGGACACGTAGCGCCCCCGGTTTCCCGGAGGCGCTCACGGGCGTCGGCGATCCAGCGCCCGGGGATCAAGTGCTTGAACGACAGGACCATGACGCCCACGACGATCAGCCCGCCGACGTACTCGCCGACGACGAACTGCCAGCCGAACAGCACCCACAGCACCAACCCGAGTTCGATAACGAGGTTGGTGCTGGCGAACAGAAACGCCGCCAGGCTCGCAACGCCCGACGCGCCCTTCTCGAAGAGGGTCTTGCTCGCGCTGACCGCCGAGTACGAACAGCTCGACGAGGCCGCCCCGAAGGCCGCTCCGAGCGCGGCCTCGCGCCAGCCGTCGCCGCCGAGTACCCGGGTCAGCCGACGGTCGCTGACGAACGCCTCGACGGCACCCGAAATCGTAAACCCGAGCACGAGCGCCCACCACGTCTCCCAGGTCATACGAACGATCAACTGGATCGCCTCGATCAGCGTAGCGATGATCGACATCGGTGTGAATATTCGGATCGGCCTCGGTGATCGGCGTCGATTCGCGGATCCCGGTCGAACCGGGCGAAAAACGAACCACGGGCTGAGGTACGATCAGGATCTCATCCGCGCCGAGGGGACCGGCGCGTCGTCCGGATCGGCGTGCAAACGGCGGTACGCCGCGTGGGTACAAAAGATTACCAAACAATTCACATTATTATATCATAGTTACTAGACTAAATCATTAAGGGACGAACGCGGACCGGCAGCGGGATAGAAACCCGTCGTTATATGAGGGGCACGCCGAACGAAAGGACCGCCGCACCGGCGACGACTGCGACGAGGCCGACCGACCACGCGATTTCGTCGCCCCATTCGACCAGTCGTTCGAGCGAGACCACGAGCGTCAGCGCGACCATCCAGACGGTGTTCATCGATCCGACGGCGATCATGAACGCGAACAGCGCCCAGGTGCAGCCGATACAATCGATACCGTGGCGCAGTCCCATCCGTATCGCCCGCCGGAGACCCGGTCGGTGGCGGTCCATCGAGCAGGATCGACACCGGTTCAGAAACCGGTGTTTGACCGACGAGAGCTGATAGATTCCGGCCACAAGCAACGAGCCGCCGATCAACAGCCGGCCGTGCTCGGCGGCGAGGCCCGAGATCGAAACGGCGAGATCGACCGCCAGCGGAACGACGCCGGTGAGCGCCCACACGGCGGTGTAGGTCACGAGCAGGGCGACTCCGTGCAGCGCGGCCGTCAGTCGCCCTCCTCGCAGGGCGTTCGCGTACCGTCGCACGGGCGGCACCATCGAGGGAACCATCATCGCCGCCATCATTGTCCCCCACATCAGCAGGTAGCAAAGAACGCCCCACGGTCCGTTCGACGTGCCCATCATCTCGGGTGCGCCCGGTGTGGACATGGGCATGGCCATGCCCGAACCCGGCATCGGCAACCAGCCATCGACGAGCGCGACCCACAGCAGCGCCACGATGGTGGCCATAGCGACGGTGATGGTCGGCACTGTTCGTCCGGTGTCGGTAGGGTTTCGAGCTATCATGTGATCGAAAACGCGAACGAGGGGCGGTCGCGGGAGGCCCCGATCAGCGAACCCGTTCGAGGACGGTGCCGTTGTCGCCGACCGCGACGTCAGGGTCCTCGGCGGTACCGAGCGCGGCCCCGTACAACGGCCGCGAGGTGGGCGT
>CAYOFZ010000093.1:0-8942 GCA_964403315.1 uncultured Halobacteriales archaeon
GACCATCACACCGACACCGAATCCAAAACTCAACGGATCGGAGTACCGCCGACCGCGTGTTGATCGGTCACCTTGAAGGCGAGCGGATCGCCCGTTTTCCAGCACGCCGGTACACTCATTACATCAGCACGCCAATACCCGATCATGCCGATCAGCATTGACCAGTTCACCGAAGGGGAAGTATCGGATGATCCGAGCGTCCCCGAGCGAGTTGTCGCGTTTCTCGCCACGAACGATCAGCGGGCGTTCACCCGCTCGGAGATCGCTGAAAGGATTGACACTGATCCGAACACCGTCGGAACGGCGCTCTCTCGCCTGAAAAACCGCGGATTGGTTCGCCATCGGGGAAACTACTGGGCGATCACCGAGGACCGCGAGCGACTGCTCTCGGCGTATCAGCTCCACCGCGAGCAGGTGGCGCTGGACGAGAACGACGGCGGGATCGATCCCAACGAGTGGGACGAGCATGCGCCCGACGAACCACACCCGAGCGAGCGCGAGTAATGCAGCCGGAACGAAGAGACATCGTACGGAGCAACGACCCGTTCAAGCTGGGTGCTGATAAACAGCGACCGTGGCTCATTCTCACTGATGAGCGCCATCCCTTCACCGGCGAGCAGTTTATCGCGGTGCCGATCTCGCGCAAGGAATACGAACCGTCGATCCCGCTGTCGGGCGAGGTCTGGGAGACGGGCGGCGTGCCCGAGGAATCGTTCATTGCCCCGTGGTCGGTCCATTCGCCTCGAATCGAAGACGTGGTGGCGTGGCAGGGCCGTGTAACCGAGTCGTTCGTCGAGCATGTCGTCACCGTTCTCTGGGAATATCTCCGCTAATCACGATGTGATTTGTACTGATCGTAACTGAGGACGACGAATACGAGTGCGAGCGCGACCAGCACCGCAGCCTCGAAATCCAGCGTGAAACGATTCCGAGATAATGCAGCAGAGCGGCTATCGCAATCGACGCTACCAGCACAATATAGAGTTTCTTATTGGTAATATATTTTACCGCTAAGCAGCCGAGCGCGTCAAGTACCTCGAACCCCTCCTCTTTCCAATGAGCGACGCCGACTCCGGCCCCCTCCAGCCGGATCGTCCCGAGGCTGAGAAACCGTTTCGCGTCGATGCACCCTTCGAACCCGCCGGCGACCAACCCGACGCCATCGAGCAGTTGGTTTCAGGCTACGAACGAGGAGCCGAGAGCCAGACCCTGCTTGGCGTCACGGGATCGGGTAAGACCAACACTGTCTCGTGGACCATCGAGGAGCTCCAACAGCCCACGCTGGTGATCGCCCACAACAAGACGCTGGCCGCCCAGCTCTACGAGGAGTTCCGCCAGTTGTTCCCCGACAACGCCGTCGAGTACTTCGTCTCGTATTACGACTACTACCAGCCCGAGGCCTACGTCGAGCAGACCGACACGTTCATCGACAAGGACGCCTCGATCAACGACGAGATCGACCGCCTCCGACATTCGGCGACCCGTTCGCTTCTGACCCGGGACGACGTGATCGTGGTCGCCTCCGTCTCGGCGATCTACGGGCTTGGCGACCCGCGCAACTACGTCGATATGAGTCTGCGCCTCGAACAGGGCCAGGGGATCGACCGCGACGAACTGCTCTCACACCTCGTGGATCTCAACTACGAGCGGAACGACGTGGATTTCACCCAGGGCACCTTCCGAGTGCGGGGCGACACTGTCGAGATTTTCCCGATGTACGGCCGCAACGCGGTGCGCGTCGAGTTCTGGGGCGAGGAGATCGCCCGCCTGACCAAACTCGACCCCCTCGAAGGCGAACTCAAAAGCGAGGAACCCGCCGTCCTCGTTCATCCCGCCGAACACTACTCGATTCCCCGGAATCGCCTCGAAGGCGCGATCGACGAGATCGAGGACGACCTCGAGGATCGGATCGGTTACTTCGAGCGCCAGGGCGACATGCTCGCGGCCCAGCGCATCGAGGAACGCACCACATTCGATCTCGAAATGCTGCGCGAGACGGGCTACTGTTCTGGCATCGAGAACTACTCGGTGTACCTCTCCGACCGCGATTCGGGCGACCCGCCCTATACTCTGCTGGATTACTTCCCTGACGACTTCCTCACCGTCATCGATGAGTCCCACCAGACCCTCCCCCAGATCAAAGGCCAGTACGAGGGCGACAAATCACGCAAGGACTCGCTTGTCGGCAACGGATTTCGCCTCCCGACTGCCTACGACAACCGCCCGCTGACCGCCGAGGAGTTCGACAACCGCGTTGGCAAGCGGCTGTACGTTTCCGCCACCCCCGGCGAGTACGAACGCGAGACCAGCGATCAGGTGGTCGAACAGATCGTTCGCCCGACCCATCTGGTCGATCCCGAGGTTTCGGTCGAATCCGCCGAGGGGCAGGTTGACGACTTGATGGCCCGGATCGACGAGCGGATCGAACGCGACGAGCGCACTCTCGTGACCACGCTCACGAAACGCATGGCCGAGGACCTCACCGAGTATCTGGAGGAGGCAGGCGTCGGGGTCGAGTACATGCACGACGAGACCGACACGCTCGAACGCCACGAACTCATTCGGGGACTCAGGTTGGGTGAGTTCGACGTGCTCGTCGGCATCAACCTGCTCCGGGAGGGGCTCGACCTCCCCGAGGTGTCGCTGGTGGCGATTCTCGACGCCGATCAGGAGGGCTTTCTCCGGTCGCGGACCACCCTCATTCAGACGATGGGCCGGGCGGCCCGCAACGTCAACGGCGAGGTAGTGCTCTACGGCGACGAGACCACCACCGCGATGGAAGACGCCATCGAGGAAACCCGCCGTCGCCGCGAGATCCAACAGGAGTACAACGAGGAACACGGCTACACCCCCCGGACCATCGACAAGGAGGTCAGCGAGACCAACCTTCCCGGGAGCAAGACCGACACCGGCAGCGTGACCGGCGACGCTCCCGACGACGCCGAGGCAGCACAGGCCCAGATCCAGGCCCTCGAAGAGCGCATGAACGAGGCCGCCGACAACCTCGAATTCGAACTCGCCGCCGACATCCGGGATCGGGTCCGCGAGCTACGCGAGGAGTTCGACGCCACCGAGGAGGAAGGCGTCCCGCCCGAAGAAAGCGTTCCGCCGGAAGCGGAGTTTTGACCGGCTGAACGGTTCTTCACTGACTACACGGCCGGGTAATCGTCATGCCAGGGATTCATGTCCTCGTATGCAGCGCTTGCGGCGAGTACCGTCTCATCGCCGAGGCGCGGGCCGACCACCTGCATCCCGACCGGCAAACGCTCCGCTGTAAGCCCCGCCGGAACCGACGCCGCGGGGTTCCCGGTCATGTTGAAGACCGCCGTAATGAGCCAGCCGAGGATCGGATCGGTTTCGACCCCCTCGATTTCGGTCGGACCGAGTTCGTCATTGGGGAACGGCGGCACCGAAACGGTCGGTGTCACCAGGAGATCGTGGTCGTCGAACACCGCCTGAACCCCGTTGTGCACTCGTCTCCGCCGGTCGCCGTTCATCGCTACGTCCACCGCGCTGAGATCACGCCCGTACTCGACGAACTCGATCAGTTCCTCCGGGAACTGATCGCTATCGGTCCCCGTTAGGTCGATATCGTGATCCCGAGCCAGGTTCTCGGCGATCTTGGCATACCCCGTTCCCCACATGACGCGCAACGACTCGATGAGCTCGTCGTAGCTGAGGTCGAGATCGACATCGACCGTTTCGACGGTCGCTCCAGCGTCCGTGATCGTCTCGACACCCTCATCGACAACCTCCCGGACTCGTTCATCGACCGGGTACACGCCGAGATCGGGGCTATACCCGATCGACAGGTCCGAAACGTCCCGATCGACCGCGCCGAGATAATCCACATCGTTTGGCAAACTGTGAGGATCGGTGGCGGTCGGGCCCGCCATCACCGACAGTGCGAGTGCCGTGTCCTCGACCGTTCGTGTCAGCACACCCTGTTGGGTGAACGTCGTCCCGCCCTCGAACGCTGAACTGGGCCGGGCAACCCGTCGGAACGTCGGGTTGAATCCGTACGTCCCCGTAAAGGACGCCGGAATCCGAATTGACCCACCGCCGTCGCTCCCGGTCCCGAACGGGAGTAGACCGTCGGCGACCGCGGCCGCACTGCCGCCCGAGGAACCACCGGAGTTGCGATGGGGATCGAACGGCGTCGAGGTCGGCCCGACGAGGAGGTTGTCGGTTTTCCCCATGTAGCCGTATTCGGACGTGTTCGTCGTTCCCAGTACGATCGCCCCCGCATCGAGCAATCGCTGGACTGCATGATTCGTTTCGTCCGCGATCCAGTCCCCGAATACGACCGTTCCGTTGGTGTAGCGCACGCCTTCGACCGAACCAAGATCCTTGACGCCGAACGGAACCCCATGCAATGCGCCGAGGTCGTCGCCACGCTCGACCGCTCGCTCGGCCTCCGTTGCTGCGTCACGAGCGCGCTCGGGCGTGAGCGTGGTGAACGCGTTGAGGTCGTCGTTGCGCCGTCCGATGCGGTCCAAGAACGCCTCGACGAGATCGACCGGCGATAGATCACCGTTCCGAACCGCCTCGGCGAGCTCGATTGCCGGCGCGAAAGGGTCGACTTCGGTCGTCTCGGCTATACCCACCCCGGTCGTCGTCGGATGTGCCGATCCGTCACTGGTGAGCCCAGTGTTCCCAGCGATGAATCCGTTCGAATGTTCGTTTGGTGTCGGTTCGACCCGTCCGTTCGTTTGGTTGGTATCTCCTGCCATGTACTGATTCACAATTCGCTACGCTATGGTAAACGATCTCGTCGAGTATTCATAGGTTTATCGGCTAATCATCATAAAAATGAACTGTTTGGTCCAGATCTGGATTTAAATTCCGTACTTCACAGGCGACTGGTGATCGTTCGTGCCGTTTTCTCGCCGATCCCTTCGACGCTTTCGAGTTCCTCGGTCGAGGCCTTGCGCACGCCCTCGACGCTCCCGAACCGTCCGAGGAGGTTCGCCCGGGTTTTCGGGCCGATCCCCTCGACCTCGTCGAGGGCGGTCGAAACGTCGTCGCGGACGGTCTGATGATACTGAACCGCAAACCGGTGGGCCTCGTCGCGGACGCGCTGGAGGACGTGCAGCTGGGGGGCGTCGCGCTGCCAGTCGAGTGGCCCTTCGGGCGTGATCACCACTTCCTCGGCTTTGGCGAGCGCTACCGCCGGGATCTCCCAGCCCGCCTCGCGGAGGGCCTCCCGTGCGGCGTCGAGTTGGCCCTCGCCGCCGTCGATCAACAGGAGATCGGGATCGGGCCGGTCGGAACGGCCCTCGACTGCCCGTCGGGCGCGCCAGCCTACCAGCGCGCGCATGTTGGCGTAGTCGTCGTTTTCGTCGTCGAGTTTCTTCCGGCGGTAGCCACTGGTTTCGGCCTCGCCATCGACGAACAGTACGTTACTACCCACAGCGGCTTTGCCTTGGGCGTGGCTCACGTCGAAGCCCTCGATTCGCTCGGGTCGGGGGATCGAGAGCGCTTCCGTGAGTGCCCCGAGTTCGTCGCGCCGTCCCTCGCCACGTCGGGCGTTTTTGATCGCCAGATCAACGAGGGTAGCCTCCCGGCCAGCGCCCGGCACCCGCAGGTCCACCCTCTCATTGTCGAGCCAGTCGCGGAGTTCGGCGTCGGCGGGGTCCTCGGGGACCAACACGGCGTCGGGCAACTCACGCTCGGCGTAGTACTGGGTGATGAATGCCGACAGCACCCCTGCGTGGCCGTCGTCATCGCCCGGGACGGAGAGGTGGTGGCGATCCCGCTCGACGAGTTGCCCGTCCTCGCTGTGGAGGCGCGCGACGGTGGCGCGCTCGCCCTCGGTGGCGACCCCAAGCACGTCGGTCAGGCGAGCGCCCTCGGCGCTGCTGATCGCCTCGCCGCCGCCCTCGTGGAAGGTCTCGACGGCGTCGAGTCGGTCCCGGAGGTTCGCCGCCCGCTCGAAGGCCTGATCCTGGGCGGCGGTTTCCATCCGTCGTTCGAGGGGATCGGCGAGGATCCCGGTTTCGCCGGCGAAAAACCGCCTGACGCTTTCGACATCCTCCAGATAGGCCTCGGGGCCGATCTCGCCGGTACAAGGTGCGCTACACAGCCCGATGTCGTGATCGAGACAGGGCCGGTCACGCCCGGAGAACTTGTGATCCGAACACCCCCGAATACCGTAGACCTCCCGGAGGGCTTTCACGACCGTCTCGACGCGGCCCATATCGGTAAACGGGCCGAACGCCGTCGCCGCTGCATCGGGATCTCGGGTGATCTCGATGCGGGGGAACTCGTGGTCGGTGAGCTGGACGAGCGGGTAGGACTTGTCGTCCTTCAGCCGGACGTTGTACCGGGGCTGGTGGCGTTTTATCAGATTTGCTTCCAAGAGGAGGGCCTGGGTTTCGGTGTCCGTCACCGCGAAGTCGAGGTCCTCGGACCGTCGCACCATCCGGCGGATGCGCTCGGAGCGGGGATCGGCGTATGAACGCACCCGATCCCGGAGATCGACGGCCTTGCCGACATAGAGGGTGGTGTCGCCGTCGAGGAACTGATACACTCCCGGCTCGCTCGGCAGCGTGGCTGTTCGGTCTTTGAGTTCGGCCCCGTCCATCTATCCGAAATAGTCGCGCGAACCGTTTGAACCTGCCGGCGAAGGCGTCATAGAGGGGATCACATGGTTGTGAATTTCGGTCGGATAGGATTGAATCAACTGCTCAGTATGGTATTGGTTGCTGCGCGAATTCATCCTGTTGGATGAGTGTGAACCGGTCAGCACAGAAAATTCACAATCCCAGAACCATTGCCAGTTCTACGATGCACTGAAGACTGAACCCTACAAGAAGAAACATGACTCTGTACGTGCTTTCTACCGCCTGCTCCTTCTGTTTCTGAGCCATTCGACTCAAAAACCTGTTTGCATCCCTACCTCCTCCATGCCGGCCAACGGAGAACTGAACTTGTTTCTTGTAAGTATAGCCGCTCCCAAAACATCTAACCCTGACCTATAAATGACTAATAGACTCCAGGAAAATCCAAGAATAAGTCCTAATATTCCGACCAAAACCGCAGCAACAACGGTTATGTCAAGGTACTGTCCCCCATGTTCTCTAAAGAGTATGGACAATTCCTCGGTTGGATCTACGTTTTCGCGTATATCTGCTTCTCGTTTCTCCGCCTCTTCCTCCGAAATGGTTCCGTTCTCGGAATGGTGCCAAGCTGTGTTCGCTTTTTGATCAACTATATCATCGATTTCGTCTGGATCTACCAGTCTCTGAGCCAGCCAGCGGCTTACCCGCGCCAATATCATACCGTATAAAATATTTTATCAAGCAAATGAATATTCATATAATACTACATTTCATATTATTATAACAAATAGTATTGTGAGCAGTATATTGTCGGTATTCAGATATTGTTATTAGTAGATAATATACAGAAAGATAATCGGCTTGCTACATCGTTCACCTGTATTGACCGCTCAGACCGTTCAATTCCAACTGAACTGATTGGCTTGAGAACTACTCTACGATACCCGTTATTGAAGAACACACACGCGAACCGATCACGACCGCCGCCTACAAGCACCCACCGCCCGAAACGCGACCATGAGCGACACCGTCCAGTGCTGGCTGGTCGACCGCGTGTACGACGACAAGGGGCTGATCACGCTCACGTACGCCTCGCCCGACGGGAGCCGTCAGCACGTCATCGAGCGGGCCGCCCAGACCGTCGGCGACGTGACCGCCGCGACCGACATCGAGTCGGATCGGCTGGACCCCGTCGAGGACGAAACGACCCGCGAGCGCTACGCGAGCGAGGCCGAACGGATGGAGGCGCGCCACGACCCCGACGAGACCATCTGATCCGATTCGATCTAAAGGCCTATGTCGGGGATGGGCCAAACCCTGGACATGGCCGCCATCGAACTGGACGGCGTGAGCAAACACTACGGCGAGGTCGTCGCAGTCGATGACCTCGATCTCGCCGTGCAGGAGGGCGAGGTCTTCGGGTTTTTGGGCCCCAACGGCGCGGGCAAGTCCACGACGATCAACATGCTGCTGGATTTCGCCCGGCCCACCGAGGGCCACATCGAAGTGCTCGGCCACGACACCCGCGAGGACAGCGTCGCGGTGCGCCGGCGAACCGGCGTGCTTCCCGAGGGATTCGACACCTACCACCGGCTGACCGGGCGCAAACACGTCGAGTTCGCCATCGAGTCGAAGGACGCCACGGACGACCCCGATGCGCTCCTCGAACGGGTCGGCATCGCTGACGCCGCCGACCGCAAGGCCGGTGAGTACTCGAAAGGGATGGCCCAGCGACTCGCGCTCGCGATGGCCCTCGCGGGCGATCCCGACCTGCTCGTTTTGGACGAACCCTCGACGGGGCTGGATCCCAACGGGGCCCACGAGATGCGCGAGATCGTCCGCGAGGAGGTCGATCGGGGTGCGACCGTCTTCTTTTCGAGCCACATCCTGAGTCAGGTCGAGGCGGTCTGTGATCGGGTGGGTATCCTCCGGAACGGGCGGCTCGTCGCGGAGGACAGCGTCGCGGGCCTGCGCGAGGCCGTCGGCACCGGGACGACCTTGCGGATCACCGTCGAGCACCTGCTCGGCGACGCCCTCCGAGAAGTGCGCTCGCTCGAAGGTGTGAGCGGAGTCGAGGCGGATGGCACCTCGCTGCGCGTTGCCGTCGAGAACGGCTCGAAAACCGCCGTGCTGGACACCCTCGAAAGCGCCGGTGCGCCGGTCGCCGACTTCGAGACCGAGCAGGCCTCGCTGGAGGACCTCTTCCGGACCTACACGGAGGGTCGGGCATGAGCTGGCAGGCCATCGCGCGAAAGGACTTCCAGGATTCGATCCGGTCACGGACGCTCTGGGTCGTCTCCGCGCTGTTTCTCGTCGGTTTCGTCGTCCCGGCGTACTTCTTCGCCCAGGGGCTCGGAGGGGGCCAAGACCTCACCTCCG
>CAYOFZ010000094.1:0-8918 GCA_964403315.1 uncultured Halobacteriales archaeon
GTGAGGTGTTTTCGACGTCGGTTTCGACGCCCTCGGGACCGTCCGCCACCGGCTCGGCGATGGCCAGCCCGCCGAAAGCGGCCACGAGATAGATGATCCCAATGGCGGCGACGAACGCCCGCATACAGTAGCGTGGAATCCGAGGGAAGAAAATGCTTTCCATGCTAAATGAACAGTCATACAATGATGATGTGTTCCCATAATATCTGATAACTGATAATAGACGGTGTCGGATAATTTTTATACCAGGAACGATATATAAAATCTATATGCGGAACTGGCTTCCGGTGGTGCTGGCGACCGTTCTGATCTGTTCTTTGCCAGCAGTGGCGTTTTCGGGTGGATTCGCGTCCGAACCATACGATCACGGTTCGAACGATCCCTCACTCGCAGTGAACGGCGGTAGTACTGAGCGACTCACGCTTTCGAACGGTTCCGTCGCAAGCGGTGTCGGATACGTCGGTATCGACGTGGGTACGGCCCTCGACACCGACGCGACCCGCCTCGAATCGCGCTATCGATGGTACCGGATCGATGTCCGACTCGAGGGAGCGGACTCCGACGCCGAGCGCCGGGCGATCCTTCGAGAGGCGAGTAACCGGCTTTCCGACGTTGCCACGAACCTACACGAGCGCGAACAGCGGGCATACACCGCCTACTACAACGACGAAATCAACGAACGGACACTGCTGACCGAACTCGCAGTCGTGCATGCGAGAGCGGCGGTCGTAGAGCGGTCGATTACGACGCTTGACAACCACACCGAGGACGTATCCGATCTCTCGCTGGATGAGCAACTCGAAACGACGGAGGTCAAAGCGGCGACGCTACAGGGGCCGGTACGCAATCGGCTTGGTGCCATGCTCCGGGGTGAAATCGAACCGACCCGCATTCAGGTCACGACCGACGGCAACGGGATCACCCTTGCGATGGTCGAAGACGGGCGCTTCTATCGAGAGACATATCGGGCCGACAACCGGGATCCCGATGGTGCACCACAACTGCGGAGCCTCGGCGAAACCGAAGACCGGGTCATTGACCTTTACCCCGAGATCGCCCCCGAGGCCCGCTGGAGTTACAGCGAGGTCGGGTACGGCACCCACAAGGGAGTCGGCAACTACTCGGGGGGATCGATCACCGTGTATCTCGATCAGGCGACCGGCGAGGTGTACCGCGAACACCGGACCCTCCAGCTCGACCGCGTCGAAACAGCGCCGGTCGAAACCACGACCCAGGGCGGCGTCGAACTGGTCGTAAACGACACTGTGCCGGGTGGTCCCGCGAAGATCAGTCTCGCCGACGCGAACACCGGTGCGCCACTGACGGGCGAAATCACCGTCAACGGCCGGACGGTCGGCACCACCGACGAGGAGGGCGAGATCTGGGTCGTCATGCCCCGCGAATCGATGACCGTCACCGCCTCGACCGGCTCGACGACGGTCGATGTGACTGTTAATAGTTCCGACCGGGCGAGCGCCCTCACTTCGCCGGGCTAGGGCAATGGTTTATCATCGAGGCCGAGGCCAACGCGGGCGTGGCCCGCGCGATCTCCCCCGTAATCGGTGTCATCCTGCTGACCGGCTGTGTCGTCGCCCTCGGCGTTACCGTCGGGGCGATGGCACTCGCCTACGAACCAGCCGAGCCCGCCCCACAAACCCTCGTCAGTGCGACGGTCGATGCCGAAACCAACGGGATCGTACTCACTCTCGACCGAGGTGATCCGCTCGACATGCAAGACCTCTCCTTTGTGATCGAAATCGATGGCGAGGCACTCGAAACACAACCGACGTACGGAAGCCAAAGCGGGCTTTCCGGATACCCGAAGGGACCGCTGCATCCCGATACCGATCCGACGTGGACTCGGGGTGAATCGACGTCGTTCGGGATCGCCAAAACGACGAACAATCCCCATCCGGAACCCGAAAGCACCGTTACGATCCGGATTTTCTCCAATGACCTCCCCGTTGCCATCGTCGAGACGACCGCGGAATGATCACTCCGGGGCGCGCGCAACGGTCGTGATGGCGATGTCGGGATCGTAGGAGGGGCCCATCAGGCGGTGTTGGAACTCCTCGAATCCGGCCTCGGCGAACATCCGGTCGGCTTCTTCGGCATCGTAAAACAGCATGATCGCGTCGGCGATTCGCTGCATGATCCCGGTTTTCGGGTAATTCGGACCGACGACGAGCACCTGCCCGCCCGGTTCGACGACCCGGCGAAACTCCCGCAGGGTCCCGACCGGGTTCGGCCAGTATTCGATTGACCCCGACGACCAGACGATGTCGAAACTGCCGTCCTTGAATGGAAGGCGCTCGGCGTCGCCACGATAGAACCGGACGGGGCCGTGTTTGTTGAGTCTGTCCAAGGCGTGTTCGAGTTGGTGGGTGCTCTGATCGAGGCCGTGGACGTTTTCGGTGTGTTCGAGCAGTCCCTCGGTGGCGAAACCGGTACCACAGCCGACATCGAGCACGCGGTCGTCGGAGGCAATGTCGAGCATCGAGAGCGCTTCAGCGCGCATCTCCTCGTTCCAGACGAAGGGGTTGACCCGGTCGTACACCGTCGAGAGGTACTTGTAGAACAGCCGCGCGCGCGCCTTGTCTTCGAGAACTCCCATTGCCGACGGTTGAATTGGCGTTCTTATAATCCCCGCCGTTTCCAGACGGCACGATCACCGCGAGCCGCGTGTTGGTGGCGAGCGAGACGCGAAGCGTCTCGCGGCTCTAGCGAATCTTCGATCTTCCGACAGCTTTTGCCAGCACGCCGGAGGGCGCGCAGCAAAAAGGTGCTTCGTAAGGACCTTATAGCCGGTCGCGCAATTTCTGCCCGATTACAGTATGCCGAGGCCAGAGGTTCTAGAGCGGATCAAGGAGGCCGAATCCGAGGCCGACGAGATCGTCGCCGAGGCCGAAAACGACCGCGACGAACGCATCGCCGAGGCCCGTGAGCGCGCCGAGGAAATCCGTGAAAACGCCGAAGAGGAGGCGAATGAATTCGAAAACAAACGCATGAGCGAGGTGCGCGAGGAGATCGAAACCGAGCGCGAAGAGATCCTCACGCGGGGCGAGGAGGCGCGCGAGGAACTCGAAGCCCAGGCCACAGAGCGCGAAGACGAGGCGGTCGAGTACGTACTCGACTTGTTCGTAGAGGAGGTCCATGCTCAGACCTGAACGGATGAGCCGGATCTCGGTGACGGGTTCGAAGTCCGTAATGGACGACGTCATCGAAACCGTCTACGACAGTCATCTGCTCGACCTCTCGAACTACAACGACTCGTGGGAGGGGTTCGAACCGGGTACTCCCCTTGAGGGCGCGGATGAGGCCTCGAACAGGCTGGTCACCGTGCGCTCGCTCAAGAGCATCCTCGATATCGAGGAGGGAAATGGGACCGATTTCGGCCGGAGCCTCAATGACGACGATGCGCTCGCGAGCGAACTCGAAGAACTCCGCCAGGAGACAAACGCGCTCGATGACCGCCGCGAGGAACTCGACGACGAGGAAGACCGCATCGACCAGCGACTCGATGCGGCCGAAACGCTCGTCGATCTGGGAATCGACCTCGACCTGCTGTGGGGGTACGATTCGCTTGTGGTTCGGGTCGGCGAGGCCGATCCCAACGCCGTCGCGGACGCACTCGAGGAATACGACGGGATCGAGGCGTTCGAGACGTTCACCGGCGACGGTATCGTCGCGGTCTTCGCCCGCCCCGCGGCGGAAAGCGGGGATGCACTCGAAAACGCGCTCGTCAGCGTCAGGTTCGACGACATCGAGGTCCCCGAAGAGGAGGGCGATCCCGAGGCCTACGTCGAGCAGCTGCGCGAGCGCAAACGAGAGATCGAAGTCGACCGCGATACCGTCGAGGACGATCTCAACGATCTCGCAGAAGAAAAGAGGGAGTTCCTGCTCGCCGCCGAAGAGACGCTCACCATCGAGGTCCAAAAGCGCGAAGCCCCGCTCACGTTCGCTACCACGAAAAACGCGTTCGTCGCCGAGGGCTGGATTCCGACCGAGCGGTTCGTCGATCTGGCGGAGGCGCTCGAAGCGAGCGTCGGCGACCACATCGAACTCGAAGAACTCGAACGCGCCTCCTACAACGGCGAGGGCCGAGCCACTGGACGCGAACCCACGGAGGGTAGCGTGGGCGACCCCGAGGCGGTCACAGACGGGGGCGAACGGACGCGATCCGACGGCGGGACCGACATCCCGATGGCGGATCGGGGACCGCCGGTCGTTCAGCGAAATCCCGAGCCGATGAAACCGTTCGAAACGCTCGTCAGGACCGTCAACCGACCGAAATACACGGAGATCGACCCCACCGTGATCCTGTTTCTGACGCTTCCGCTCATGTTCGGGTTCATGATCGGCGATGTCGGCTACGGGGCGATCTATACGGTAGTCGGCTACGCGCTCTATCGCCGGGCCGACAACGACGCCGTTACGAGCCTCGGTGTGATCGCCATCTGGGGCGGTGTCCTCACGATGCTATTCGGGTTCTTCTACGGCGAAATATTCGGATATAGAGCGATCTCCCACGTCTTCTGGGAGGGTATCGTGGGGCTCTCTCACGCGCCCATCGAGAAAGGGCTCATGCCGGGAGCGCTCGCATATGCCGAGTTGTGGCTTGTCATGAGCGTCTTGTTCGGGATCGCACACATGACCATCGGCTACGTCTTTGACTTCGTCGACAACCTCGCGGCGGGCGTCACGACGGCGATACTCGAAAGCGGCTCGTGGTTGATCCTGATGCTCGGCGTCTGGATCTGGATATTCAGCACGACAGCCCAGGGGGCGAAACCCGAGTTGCTCTTCACCGTCTTCAACGGTAACCCGATCCCGCTTGGCTTTGCGGGCTTTTCTGAAACCGTCGGATGGGTCGCGCTTGGCGTCGGACTGATCGTCGGGCTGGTGCTGGTGGTCCTCAATGAGGTGAATCACTTCGGTGGCATCGGGGTCGTCGTCGGCGTGTTCGAAAGCCTGCGGGTAGTGGTGGATGCGCTGTCGTACACGCGACTCGCCGCTGAGGTGCTCGCGGAAGTGGGGCTGGCCTTTGCGGTGAACCTGCTGTTCTGGGGAGCCTACCAGCAAGAAGGCGAATTTCACTTCCTGATCGGTCACGGTCCACAGACCATCCCGGAGGGAGCGTCATTGATGTTCCCCGGATAGGTCCACGCCGGGATCCTCGGCGTACTGTTCGGGCTGGTCGTTCTCGTGGTCGGACATATCCTGGTACTCGGTATCGGGGTTATGAGCGCCGGACTGCAAGCAGTCCGGCTGGAGTACGTCGAGTTCTTCAACCAGTTCTACGAGGGCGGTGGCGACGAATACGAACCGTTCGGCTATGGGCGAGTCGAGATGGCCGAACGGTGATCGTTTCCCGGCTTCGGAAATACAATCGTTCCTCGTTTGCCGGTCTATGATTGCGGAACGTGAAACGAGGGGAGTGCACCCAATCGGGCGTTACACCCCGCTATGCGCGCGGACCCGAACGATTTGAGAAGTTTTATGCATGCAGTAGGGAAATTGCGACCGTTCGCCGATGAACGGAAACACGACGGAGAATGACACGCCATGGAGGATCGATAAACTATGATGGGACTCACGAGCACGCTCCTCAACTCGATGCTGTTGCTCCAACTCTCGCCGGAGGCCGCAGGGCTAATTGCCGGTGGACTTGCGGCGCTCGGAGTTGGATTCGCGGGGATCGGTACGGGAACCGCACAGCGCGGGATCGGCGCGGCCGCCGTCGGCGCGTACGCCGAGGGATCGATCTCACTCGGTATCGCGGTGTTCCTCACAGTTATCCCGGAAACGATCATCATCATCGGGTTCGTCACCATCTTCTTGACGGGGTAGCTCCTTTTCCCACCAATGAGTCTCGATACGGTCGCGGAGGACATCACGGACGATGCGAGAGCGAACGCCGAACGCATCCGCGAGGAGGCGGACGAGCGGGCGGAGGAGATCATCGAGGACGCCGAAGAGGACGCAGAAGAGACCATCGAGGAGCGCAAACGCGAGGTCAACGACAGTATCGAGGAGGAGCGTGATCAGATGCGTTCGAGCGCGAACCTGGAGGCCAAACAGAAGCGCCTCGAAGCGCGTCGGGACATCCTCACAAACGTCCGCGAGACGGTCGAGGAACGTATCGCGGGGCTGTCGGGCCAACAGCGCGAGGAACTCACACGGGCGCTCCTCGACAACGCCATCGCGGAGTTCGATAGCGGTCCGATTCAGGTGCGCGGACGCGCGGACGACGCGGCGCTACTCGAAGAACTCGTCGCCGAGCGCGAGAACTGTGAGTACGCTGGCGAGTACGACTGCCTCGGCGGTGTCGTTGCCGAAAGCGAGGCCGCACGGGTTCGGGTCACCAACACGTTCGACTCGGTACTCGACTCCGTTTGGGACAAGGAGCTTCAGGGGATCAGCGCGCGGCTGTTCGAACCATGAGCGCGGCCATCGACTCGAACTACGAGTACGTCACGGCACGGGTGCGCTCGCGCCTGGGGGGGCTGTTCGACGAGGACGACTACCGCGATCTGACCCGGATGGGGGCCGGTGAGATCGCCCGGTTCATGGAGGAAACCGAGTACGGCGAGGAGATGAACGCGCTCGGCTCGCGGTACTCGGGCGTGGAACTCATCGAGTACGCGCTCAACCGAAACCTCGCCGAGAACTTCGAGGACGTACTCCAGTGGTCACAGGGACGGCTGTACATCTACGTTGCACGGTACCTCCGGAAATTCGATGCCTGGAACGTAAAGACAGTCCTCCGGGGGATCTACTCTGGAGCCGACAGCGAAACGGTCGAGGCCGACCTGATCCCGGCCGGCGAGTTCGACCGGGAGTTTCTCACCCAGTTGATCGAGACCGGCTCGGTCGAACAGGTCGTCGAACTGCTGGACGGGACGATCTTCGGCCCGGGGCTCGCCGAGGCGTTCGAGGATTACGAGCGGACCGGTCTGCTCGTACCCCTGGAGAACGCCACTGATCGTGCGTTCTATGAGACGCTCCTCGACCGGATTCCGGGCGAGCAAGAGCACGCCACCCAACTCTACCACGACTTCCTCGAAGCGGAGGTCGACTTCCGTAACCTCCGGAACGCGCTTCGGCTGGCTCGAAGCGAGGCCGATATCGACCCGGCGGAGTACTACATCGAGGGGGGCCGACTGTTCTCGGAATCGGAACTCAGCCAGATAGCTGGTAACAGAGACGAGATCGTCGCGCGGATCCGTGAGAGTCGGTACGCCGAGGACCTGGACGAGGCGCTCGATGCGCTCGAAGGGTCCGACAGTCTCATCCGTTTCGAGCACGCATTGGACGCTGCGTTGCTAGAGTACTCCGAGCATCTCTCGTATGCCTACCCGCTATCAGTATGTCCGGTGCTCGCGTACATCCTCGAAAAGGAACGCGAACGCGAGAACATCCGAGCGATTGCGCGCGGGCGCGAGGCCGGACTCTCCGAAGAGGAGATCGAGGACGAACTGGTGATCCTATGAGTCAGGAGATCGCCGTCATCGGCAGTCCGGAATTCACGACCGGCTTTCGACTCGCCGGCGTCCGCATCGTCGAAAACGTCCCCGACGAGCAAAAAGCCGACGAGCTGGATGATGCCGTCGAGCGAGTACTCGACAACGAGGACGTTGGCATCGGAATCATGCACGACGACGATCTGGACCACCTCTCGCGGAACACCCGCCAGGCCGTCGAGACGAGCGTCGAACCGACGTTCGTCGTCCTGGGCGGTGGAACCGGCAGCGGTGGACTCAGGGAAAAGATCAAACGCGCAATCGGCATCGATCTAATGGACGAGAACTCCTAACTACTACACCAATACATCATGAGCCAAGCAACACAAACTGACATCGACATCGTCGGCGAAGGCGTCATCGAAAGCGTCAGCGGTCCCGTCGTGACCGCTACCGACCTCGATGCTCGAATGAACGACGTCGTCTACGTCGGCGAGGAGGGACTGATGGGCGAGGTCATCGAGATCGAAGGCAACCTGACGACGGTCCAGGTCTACGAGGAAACCTCGGGCGTTTCTCCGGGCGAACCCGTCTCGAACACGGGCGAACCGCTCTCGGTTGACCTCGGACCGGGCATGCTCGACACCATCTACGACGGCGTCCAGCGCCCGCTCGACGTGCTCGAATCCCAGATGGGTGCGTTTCTCGACCGCGGGGTCGACGCACCCGGGATCGACCTCGAAGACACCTGGGAGTTCACCCCCGAGGTCGAGGAAGGCGATTCCGTCGAGCCTGGCGACATCGTCGGCACCGTCCCCGAAACCGAAAGCATCGAGCACAGGGTGATGGTCCCGCCCGACTCCGAAGGCGGCGAGGTCACCGCGATCCAGTCGGGCGAGTTCACCGTCACCGAGACCGTGGTCGAACTCGACACCGGCGAGGAGATCGCGATGCGCCAGGAGTGGCCCGTCCGGGAGGCCCGCCCCTCCGTCGACAAGGAGACGCCGACGACGCCGCTGATCACCGGCCAGCGCGTCCAGGACGGGCTGTTCCCGCTCGCCAAGGGCGGCACCGCCGCGATTCCGGGACCGTTCGGATCGGGCAAGACGGTCACCCAACAGCAACTGGCGAAGTGGGCCGACGCCGACATCGTCGTCTACATCGGTTGTGGGGAACGGGGCAACGAGATGACGGAAGTGATCGACGACTTCCCCGACCTCGAGGACCCCCAGACCGGCAAGCCGCTGATGAGCCGCACCTGCCTGATCGCCAACACCTCGAACATGCCCGTCGCGGCCCGAGAATCGTGTGTCTACACCGGCATCACCATCGCGGAGTACTACCGCGACATGGGCTACGACGTCGCGCTGATGGCCGATTCGACCTCGCGGTGGGCCGAAGCGATGCGCGAGATCTCCTCGCGACTCGAGGAGATGCCCGGCGAGGAGGGCTACC
>CAYOFZ010000095.1:0-8745 GCA_964403315.1 uncultured Halobacteriales archaeon
GCGGTGCCGTCGGACGGTTTCCCGTCGGATCAGTGGGGTGACGGTTGACGGTGCGGTGGCCGCGGATCGCGGCCTTTGGCCGCTCTCCGCACGGGGAAGGACAGGCACCCCCAGCGAGCGGTTTCAGTCGAAATCGCTCGCAACGCGGTGCGACCTGGTGGAAATAAAAAGGGCGAGCAGCCGCTGCCAAGCGGCTGCGAGGGCTTTTCAGAGCGCGATAACCGGCGCAATCACCACCAGCACCACCCCGAGGACGACCCGCAGCCGCTCGGGATCGACCAGATGCGCGACCTGCCAGCCGAGCACGACCCCGATCAACTGGGGGACTCCCACGAGCACCGCGAGCGGGATCGAGACCGCGTCGGCGGCGAAATAGCCAATCGTTGCGAACCCCGAGATGAACACCGACTGGATCTGGGCGACTGCCACGGCCACGAGCATCGGCACGCCCAGTACGATCAACACGGGGACGGCAACGACGGGGCCGCCGACACCGAGCAGTCCACCGAGGAAGCCGATCCCGAGGCCGATACCCCCAACCAACAGGCGGCGCTGGCGGTCGGGGACGGTTTCGAGTCGGTCGGTGGGTCTGAGCCCGACGGCCTCCCGGTAGACGATCAGCCCGCCCACGGAGGCGACGAAGGCCGCGAGCAGGTAGCCGAAGATCCGATCCGGGACCAAGAGGTTCGCCTGCGAGCCCGCGAGCGCGCCAATGATACTCGTCGCGCTCAGGACGATGGCGATCTCGCGGGCGTGGCCGTAGGCGAACTCCCCCGACCGGAAGTAGACGGCACTGCCCAGCAGGCCGGTAGCAACGAAGGTCGCGCTCGCGGTGCCCGCCACTTCCGCGGAGGTGATGGGTGCCAGCGCGAACAACGCGACCGTCAGGAAAACCCCGCCGGGACCGATTGCAGTGATACCGATGCCTGCGAACAGCGCGATAACGGCCAGTACGACGGCGAGCTCGACCGACACCACGGCTCAGAACCCCTTTCCCGGAGTAACGGTCGTGCTGGCGCTGATTGGATGTTCAAGCATATGATCAGTTGTCATCGATTTCTTCCATAGAGTCATTTCGGGTCGTGACGATCATCACCGGGAACCGTGCGATGATACGGTTTCGGCCCGTGATACGACGGTTTGAGGCACAAATCCTGGGGTTGTAAAACGTTGGGTCGCAGGCTCGGTGAACCGGCCGACCCGCCGTGTTCATTCGTTGAATCACCGTTGGAACACCCGATCACTGGAGGGGTGAACGTCGGCGAGTGCTCCACCGTCGCGGCCGATCACGATCTCGTAGCGGTGGGCTTCGCCCGCCGTGATCGATCCGTCGAGGGCCTCATCGAGCAGATCACGGCGGTGATCGCCGGCGTAGACTTCGACCCCGTACCCGCCGGTCCGTTGGCCCGTCACCTGGAGGGTGTACGTGCCAGGCGCGGCACCGTATCGGTAGTGAAGCGGTCGGTCGTCGTCAGTGTGGTCGAGTGGCCGGCCGTCCGGATCGAGGACGGTTACCTCGACCGGGCCGTTCGTTTCGACGAACAGGGTTCCATCGAACAACTCGACTCCGAGCGGATTGGGGATTGTGGAACGCGACCCGTTTCGGGTTTCGTGGCGCGCGCGGATCGCCCGGTCGTACTCGTTGTGGACGAAGTGGTCGTATCCCGATCCCATCTCGATCCGTTCGACGACCGGCTCCGAACCGGTCGTGTCGATCTCGATGGTCGGGGTGGTGTTCGCGTAGGCGTCAGCGGGGAGGTTCGGATCGTACACCGAGAGCATTAGACCATCAGGGCGGCGGTCGTAGTCGTAGACGAGCACCTGATGGGAGCCGACGGTGCCGGCGTTGAACAGCGTGAGGCCGGCAGTACCGTACACGTCGATGACACTCGTGAGTTCGCGGAGTTGCTGGTCGTAATCGATCCGGTCGGGATCCATCATCGCGTGACGGCCGAACCAGGCGTAAAAATCCAGGTACTGGGCGGCGTGATACTCGATGATGTCCTCGAGCACGGGCGTTCTATCGGTCGTCAGCGGGGCTTGCGGGTGGGTGATCTCGCTCGCATTCGTAAACGATTCGGGGATCGTTTCGGGTTGCTCGAAATACCGCTGGGCGGCAAACACCATGCCATAGCAGTAGCCGTTCGTCCGAGTGATTTCGAGCAGGCCTTTGCGAGCATGGTTGGCGAGCCCGTCGAGCAGCCGGTCGGGAAGCGACGAGATCGGGCGGTCGAACGCCCCCTCGAACGGCTCGCGCCAGTGCTCGCGGAGCGAGTGGGGTTCGACCTCGGCGTCCGAAGGTACGGAACCCGGATAAGGTCCTTCTTGGGTCAGCCAGTTGAAAAATCCGAACCCGTGGTGAGCCGGGTCGAATGACCTCGTGTCGGAAGTCGTCCGGTAGACACCACTGCCCGTCTTCGACCCGCGGGCGAACGGGGTGATCGACGCGACCGCGCCAGCCGAGGCCGCCGTGAGGACCGACCGGCGGGTGAAGCCATCGTTTTCGCTCCGGTTCTCGCTCGCTTCGGGGTCGGTCGTGTCGATCACAACCAAAATATGACCGAATAGATATATAATATTAAGACAACGTATTGGTAAGGGTAGCGGCTTACCGGGCAGTAACGATCCGTCGTGAACCGCAATTCCTATAACCCGAACCGTCGTAGCCCGAAGCGAGTCCTGATAGGGTAGTGGACTATCCTCCGGGCTTGCGGAGCCCGGGACCGGAGTTCAAATCTCCGTCAGGACGTTTCTATCGGCACAACGCGACGAACGAAGTGAGGAGCCTGTGCCGACGAAACTCCGAAAGGAGATTTGAGCAGACAAGTCGCAACCTGTGAGCGCAGCGAGCAGGTCCGTCTTGGCGAGTTCAAATCTCCGTCAGGACGCGAGCATAGCGAGCGTCCTGACGTGCCTCACGCTCACTTCGTCACCGGCGGCGGAGCCGCCGGTTTCCAGCGGGACCGAAGGTCCCGCGCGGTTCGCGTGATACTCCGTCAGGACGCTTCTGTCGATACAACGCGACGGGCGAAGCGAAAAACCGTGTCGACCCAAAATTATTCTCTGGCAGGTCGATCCGATCCGGTACTCCCGTTTTCGTCGAACGCTTCCTCGACTTCGATGACAGTTCCTTCCTCCGAATCGGCGGGCCGGACGTCGCCTTTGGCGGTGACTTCGACGCCCTTCTTGGCCACGGCGACGCCGGCCGCGCCACCGGCACCCGCGACGACCGCGCCGGGCACGCCGTAGGCTTTGTAACCGTACTCCGCCGCTTTTTTGCCGACCGTCAGTGGTCCGAACATCGTACTGGGAGTCGTAGCCGAACGCGCGAAGTACTGGGGCTTGCATCCCCAAGCGATTTATCCGATATCGGCGTCATCGGATCGGTCACCGCTGGACGGTTTTCCGGTCGCTGTCGGTCCGTCGGTGGGGTTATCGGTCCCAGCGACCAAGACCGAGCATGGACGCACAGCTCCGGGCCGGCGTTGCGATCTACAACGCCGGCGAGTACCACGCCGCCCACGACGCCTGGGAGGACGCCTGGCTCGCGCTCGAAACCGACACCGCCGACGAGCGCCTGCTCCACGGGCTCATTCAGTTCACCGCCGCCGTCCACCACGCCCGCAACGACAACCGGACTGGGGCCGTGGGGCTCGCCGAAAGCGCCCGCGAATATCTCGCCGACCTTCCCCGCACCTACCGGGGAATCGACGTCGCGTCGGTTCGAGACGCCCTCGACGCATTGGCGGCCGATCCGGAACGGATCGAGCGGGGTCCCCCTTCACTCACCTACGAGGGAACCGCCCTCGAACCCCCGGATCTCGGTCCCGAAGCGACCTTCGTCGCCGCCCGCGTCCTGGCCGAAGAACACGGGTTCGATGAAGGCATTCTCGAACGGGGGATCGACTACGCCTACGAGGACATCGAGACGGCGGGCGAGGGTCGGTTTCTCGCGCTCGTGTTCGATTTCGTCCGCGAGGGCGAGCGGCGCGGACTGGTGTTTCAGCGCCTCGCCCAACACGTCGAGCGCCGTCGCCGCCGCGAGCGCGACGTCGAGGGGCTATTCGACCCCGGCAATTGACGGCGTCAGGCCGATATCCATGGAACTCCAACCGCCGCCATGCGCTACAGCACCGACGAGGGCGACGAGATAGACGTCTACGTCACCTTCGGCAATCTCGACAACGAACCCGTCCGGGCCGTCGAGTTCGAGGAGGTCACCGTCTCGGTTCGCAAAAACCGAATCGAGGGCCGGCTCCGCAGTTCCACCGACGACGACACCATCGCCGAACTGGGCAACACGGATCGTCAGGTCCGAATCGAGGCCGAATCCGCGGATGGAACCGAAACGCCGGTTATCGAGGCACAGGTTACGGACGCCAGCGGACAGCTCGAAATCACCAATATCGAGTGATCACTCGACGTGTTCGGCGGAGTTGTCCCGGGGCTCATAGCCAAGCACCTCGCGTGCGCGGTCGATGGAGTAGTACCTGCGGTCGTTATCGGAGATGCCGTAGACGATCTCGTAGCCGTAGTCGGCTTCGAGACAGCGGTCGAACAGGTGGGCACAGTCGCGGTGGGAGAGCCACATCGCCTGGCCGCGCTCGTAATTGCGGGGCGGATGGTCCGGCGTGAGGTTGCCGATTCGCACGCAGACGACGCTCAGTCCGTAGACGTCGTGGAAATACCGCCCCAGTAGTTCGCCGGTGGCTTTCGAGACGCCATACCGGTTGCCCGGACGGGGGAGTTCCGTGCCGTCAAGCAGAAACTCGTCGGCGGGACGGTACATCTCGGGCGTGCGCGCATCGGTTTCGTAGGCCCCGACGGCGTGGTTCGAGGAGGCGAAGACGAACTTCTCGACGCCAGCCTCGATGGCCGCCTCTAAGATGGTGTGGGTGCCGTCGATGTTGTTCGAAAGGACGCTGTCCCAGGGGGCTTCCGGCCGGGGGTCGCCCGCCAGATGGATGACCGCGCCGACGCCCTCGACGGCCTCGCGGACGGCCTCTTCGTCGGTGATGTCGGCGGCGGTGAACTCGCCGACCGACTCGCCGGCCGGCGGCTCGCGGTCGAGCAGCCGCCAGTCGTAGGCATCGCCGAGCCTATCGAGGATCGCCTGCCCGACACGGCCCTCAGAACCGGTCAACAGGACTGGAGCGTCCATTCACTGGAGAGTAGGCGAGCGGAAGTAAGAAACGTGCGATTTACCGGGCGATCCGCGAGAACGCGAGGTTGCCGCTGATGTTCTCGATGTAGATAGTCACGACGTCGCCCTCCTCGGCACCGGGGACGAAGATAGTGTACTCGCCGCGTTCGGCGACTCCGTCGCCCTTGCGGCCGGTGCCGGTGATCTTGACCTCGTAGGTCTGACCTTCCTCGACGGCGTCGCGCTGTTGTTGGGTCTGGGTAGTCTGGGTGCGCTTGCTGACGGGTCGGAACGCCCCACAGGCGTCACACCGGAGCATGGGCGTGCGGTTCTCCCGAACGAGCCGGGTGTCGGGCAGGCCACACTCCGAACACAGGACGTACTCCTCGACGTAACTGGAGATCGCGGCGTCGAACTCGCTCGCGCTGAAGTTGCCGTTGTACCGGCCACGGCCGTTCTGGAACTTGCCGTTGGTCCCGAGTTCGCGCTGGATGAACCGGTGGAGGTGTTCGGCCTCGCGGTCGAGGGTGTCGGAAATCTCCCCGAGGTTGGTCAGCCGGGTGAACGCGCCGTCTTTCTGGGCGTTGGGGTCAGGCATCGAGAGTCGGTCCTCGCCGGCCTGAATGTCGGGGACCTCGTCCATGGCTCTGTCGAGGCTTGCACTGTAGTCCATATCGAATAGAAGGGACCACGAGCGTATAGGGCCTTCGTGACACTCCGACCCACCGAAAGTGCCTTCGCACGCCCGGTCGTTGGGTCGGCCATGTCCACCAACCGCGAGATCGCCTGTTTCGAGGCCGGCATCAAGTTCGGCACGCTGTACCACCAGTTCACTGGCACGCCCGTGAGCCACGCCACCGCCCCCGGGCTGGAACGGGCCATCGAGGAAGCCATCGAAAACCAACCCCACTGTACCGACGCGGCGGTCGCCATTGACCGCGACCGCCTCGACAGCGATATCGGTCCCGCGGTCGGCTACACCGAACTCTCGGGCCCGCTACTCGATGTCGAGATCACCGTCGTCTACGAGGGCAGCGAGGTCATTGGACGGATGGAACTCGAAAACGGTTATCCGCGGATGCGGGTCGTGAGTGTTGAGGGATAATGATATTCGAATAAGTATATTTCCAGTCCAGTAGTTATCAAATTTCTCTAAAAATTTGTGTCTGGAGGAATTCCAGTGTTCTCAAGGAATTCCCCAGATGTCAGATTCACAGATTCCGAACGTTTAGACTATTTCACGAGTGTTATAGGCTGAGCATTGAAATCAAATAGCTATGATACTCCCATGGTCGACCATCCTGTTCGCGGCCGTGACGCTCATCGTCGCGATCATCGTCAGCATCCTCCTTTCAACCACGTTCGGTATCGGTATTGGGCAGATACTTGGTCCCGTCATCACATGGATCGTACTCGTATACGGATATCACAAACGAAGAGAAGATCGAGATGGCCCTGAGAGCGCCACGGGTAAAGACACTAGTAAGGATACTACCGATCAACGAGACATAGAGTATCAATCACAGGCGTATTCACTGGACAACGATTCCAACACCGACTCCGCCGATTCCACTGACAACACCTGCGAACCGCTTAACCGATCCGGTCTTCGCTACTCCAACGACAAAATCTTGGAAGAAACCGGCAACAAGCTGGATGGCTACGTGACATTGAAAGATGAGGGCACGATTGAACTCGATGGCGATGATCTAGACCTGTACCGTCGGTTGATGCTGTATATAGTTGCGAAACGGATAGCGTATGAAGATAATTTCGTGGAGACACCAGAAGTCACACTCGACGATATCAACGGCTGTCGGGACCTCAATTATAACAAGATCGAGATCCTGCTATTCTTACGCGAGGTCCGAAACTGGCTCGTCCCACTAGACGATCAGGACCTGTCGGTTAGCACCATCGATTATGCCGACCTTAACGACGCCGCATTCACCGTGAAAACACGGTCTCTCTCTGATATCGCTGACTGGATCCTCGAAGATCCTTTGCCAGCAACGACACCGTTCGACATCTCTTCCCAGCTCAGTAATGCTGGGGCGGCACTCAGCGAAGCCCGCAATCATTACGACAAAATACGGAAAGATGAGGCCGAGAATAATCGATACAGCGCCGAGAAGCGGTACAGTTCGGTGCGGGAAGAGATCCTGCTAGCCTGTAAAAAGATTGGTCACTATCCTATCATATTCGAGCGCGATCATGCGTGGACAGAATTTACAAAGTATGCGGAAGCACTGCTGGATTTCTTCGATGATGACATGTATATCAAAACGGAGCATTGTCTACCATGGATGCAGCGCTATCAGAAGCAGATGAAGGAGACGGCTGACGACGCCTCCTATATCTGACTCGACAGCTATCTATCGAGGCCGAGTGCGCGGATTGAGGGTGACGCGCATACCCATTGGCATGGGCGAACTCTCCACCGCACTGACGCGTGACGGTTCGTCGCATCCGGAAATCACAATCATCGATGAGGTCCTCTAGTCCGTGTTGGCGGTTTCACTTTTGCCTCGCTTTCGGGACACTATTAAAACGACTCGGAGCGAACTCCGGGGTATGAGCCAGTCAACGCTCGACGACGACGACGAGCTCATGGGTGAGGCCGCAAGCGAGATCCGTGAAGACGTCGAGACACATCTCGATGCCGCCCGTACCGAGTTGCCCGCCGCCGCCGATGTCTGGGAGACCGACGCCGAAAACACTCTCGGCGTGCTCAACGGACTCAAATCCGCACTGGAGATCGGCGAAGCTGAAGAGCACCTCCGCGACGCCAGGAAGTGGTTCATGGTCGGCGAGCGCGCCGACGCCTTCGAGGATCCCGAGTCGCTACAGGCGGAGATCGACGCCATCGAGGCGCTCATCGAGGAGATCGGGGATGCCCGTGAGGGGGTCAACGACCTCGTGAACACGGTGCCCGCCCTCCGCAGCGACCTGGCAGAGCTCAACGCGGCTGGAGGCGAACCCGGCGAGGACGAACCCGACGAGGAATCCACCGAAACCGAGGAGTGATTAGCGACGGGGCGGGCGAGCGGTGTCGCGTTCGGCGACCGCCTCAAGCAGTTCGACCAGCGCCGCGCTCGCCAGCGCGAGCAACTCCTCGCCGCGGTCGGCATCGCCCTCGCCGGGATCGCCGACGATGCCGTTTTCCGTGAACTCCGCCGAATCGACCGCGAGATTCGTGTGGCTCACCCACTCGCCCCAGCGGTCGGCCCTGCCTTCGCGGGCGTTTTCTATCCGCCCCTCGCGGACGAGATCCGGCGCGACGTGGCGGAGCAAGGCCGTTTCGAGGGGGCCGCCGTGACCCATGTCGCCGGCGTGCTCGCCAACCCCCTCGAACCACGTGAACGGCACCGCATAGGCCTCCTCGCGGCGAGTGAGCCGTTCACAGACCTCCCGGAGCGCGCCGATGTTGCCGCCGTGGCCGTTGACGACGACCACGCGATCCCAGCCGTGGTGAGCGAGACTCGTGATCGTTTCCCGAACGTACGACCGGAAGGTGTCGGGTGACACCCAGAGCGTGCCTGGAAATTGGCGGTGTTCCTCGGCAATCGAGACCGGAATCGCGGGCGCGACGATCACCTCAC
>CAYOFZ010000096.1:0-8609 GCA_964403315.1 uncultured Halobacteriales archaeon
ATTGTATCCCTCTGCTCTTATGAACACTTCATAGGGGACCGCTTGAGTAGTAGTTTCGGCAATACCCTCGCTATTGGTCTCTACCTCGAACAGGGATTCTGCGGAACCGGGGAGGTCCCCTACGCCTTCAACGGTCGCTCCTTCAATCGGGTTGCCGGTTTCTTCATCGACGACGGTTACGGTGATCGTATTCTCTTCGGTCCCTTCATCATCGCCACCCCCGTTCCCGCCGGTATCACCGCCGTCCCCGTTGGAGGTAGCCACGACAGTCTCGTCGGGAGCGACTAGCTCGACCACGTCGGGATTCTCGTTGTTGAGTTTGGGTGAATTGTACGGATCCTGAAGCCTCACATCCGCGTTGGGCACCTCTTGGACCCCAGTAGGAACGACGATACTGCCGCCGGACTCGATACTGACCTCGCCTTCGAACCGTCTGATCTGATCGGTGTCCTCATTGCTGGCCTCGAAGTTCAGGCCGTAGCCGGTCAGATCGACCGCCGAATCGCCGGTGTTATTGATGACGACGTACTCGTCTTCAGCGTTAACATCTATCGTGATGTTATTCCCAACCTGGGCCAAACCCAGACCGGCGCTCGAAACCCCGAGCGTCGCTGCCGAGACGGCGACGCCCGCTTTCAGCACCGACCGCCGCGAATGAATCGCTGACTGTGCCTCCTCCCCGCTCCCCGCAGTAAGTTCCTCTCGTGCCATTGCACTGCCAATCACTATTCGACGGTACTTAAAGATAATTTATGGAGGAATATCTTTTCTTCATCAATATTTCGAATAAATATGTTGTTTAGTACTGGCCATAAAATTAGGGATCGATCATGGCCCAGCGACACGATTTTCGGGCGGCAGTACTCACGCCGGAGTATGACCGAATACACCACCGTCTCGATCCCGAAGGATCTCGCCGACCGCGTCGAGGAGACCATCGAGGGCACCAGCTTCCAGAGCACGAGCGATCTCGTGCGATTTTTGCTTCGTAGCATCGTCATCCAGCACCAGAAACGCGGCGAACTCACCGAAGCCGAGTTCGAGGAGATCGCCGACCAATTGCGGGATCTGGGCTACCTCCAGTGACTACAGCCCCTCGACCGGCGGTTCGGCATCGAGGAGTTCGAGGGGCTGACGCCGACCGCGGCGGTCGAAAACCGCGACCGACTCCGGCTTCCAGGGCGGCACCGCGACCAGCATCGTCGCGTGGAGGTCATCGGTCAGCGACACACCGAGTTCGCCCCCCGGATGCGAAACGAACCGCCCGTGGGTTCGGCCCATCGGGGTTGCGAGATCCACGCCGAAGACGGCGCTGACCGACCGGCCCGCGTCGGGATGGTAGAAATGCGTGAAGATCGGCGTCTCTGCGGGGAGATCAAGATCCGCCTCGAACTCCCCGGCGGGCGTGACTCCGAGGGCGGCGGTGAATTCCTCGGGTTCGGCGTCCTCGGCGAAGGCGACTAACGCCTCGATCAGCCCGCGCGTAGCGTAGACCACATTCCTACTCGGTCGTCCACCGATAAAAATACTGTCATCTACAGCGGTAGGAACCCTCGAAGGGTCTGTGCATATAGGTGCGCCGCGTTGGAGCGCGATCCTGCCAATGCCGTCCGCAGCGCCACAGTCGGGTCTTCGAAAACGCCCTCGCCGTGGCTGACGAGGATCCGCGCGGGCGCAAGCCCTTGCAGGCGCGTCGGCGGTAGCAGCCGGCGCGCCGGATGCACACCGAGGCGCTCGCCGGGCGCACGGAAATAGTCGGGGGTGCCGACGCTTTCGGGAACGAGAAGCGTTCCTTCGGCCTCGTCGTACAGCGCGACCTCGGTCCAGACCGACGAATCGAGCAGGGTGATCGCCCGGTAGTCGGTACCCGGGAGCGCTCCCCGGAAGGGCTCGACCGGGGCGTCGAGATCCGACCGGAGGTCCGCGAGCGGTTCGGGCACTCGGACGGGAACCCCGTGACGGTCGGCGATCTCGGCCGCGTCGCGGGTGTGCCGGCCGAGCAACACGACGACGCCTCTGACCTTGCCATGTTCCGCCAGGCGGTCGTCGAGATCGGGCGTATCGACGGGATCGATCACCCACACCTCGTCATCGTCGGTGACGAGCGCGTGACTCGCGCGTTCCATCCGCTCCTCGGGATGAGCGATCCATCCGAATCCTCCCTCGAACCGGTCGATCTCGCGCGGATTCACCACCGGCCCGTCGGCTCTCATCGGCATGGGATAGGATAGGGTGCCCGGTGGTATAAAACGCCGTGACGACTCAGAACGGGTACTCGCGGGATTCGCGTTGGACGGACACCCACTTCGTCTGGGTGAGCTCGTTCTTGATCGCGTCGCCGTTGTACCGCCCCAGCCCCGAGGCCTTCGTCCCGCCGAAGGGAACGTGGGGCTCGTCGTTGACGGGCTGGTCGTTGATGTGGATCATGCCGGTATCGACCCGGTCGGCCACTCGCCGGGCGCGCTCGCGGTCGCCCGAGTGCACCGATCCCGAGAGACCGTACTCGGTCGCGTTCGCCAGTTCGATGGCCTCTTCGTCGTCGGAAAAGGGGATCACGGGCGCGACGGGACCAAAGTGCTCGTTGCACGCCGCGGCCATGTCGTTGGTTGCATCCGAAAGCACGGTTGGCTCGACGACCAGCTCCTCCGCCTCGCCGCCGGTTTCGAGGGTCGCACCCTCCTCGACGGTTTGCTCGATGTACTCGAGGATATCGTCGCGCTGGGATTCGTTGATGATCGGGCCGACGACGGTCCCTTCCTCCTTGGGATCGCCGGTCGGCAGTGACGCCGCCCGGTCCGCCAGCGCCGAGACGTAGTCGTCGTATAGCGACTCGTGGACCAGATGGCGGTTGATCGAGATACAGACCTGGCCCTGGTGGACGAACGAGCCGAAGGTGCCGGCATCGACCGCCCGGTCGAGGTCGGCGTCCTCCAGCACGATGTGGGAGTTGTTCCCCCCGAGTTCCAGCGCGGGCATTGAGAGGGCTTCGCCGGCCTGGCTCGCAACGCCCCGTCCGATCGGCGTCGAGCCGGTGAAGGCGATCACCCGAGGAATCTCGTGGCCCGCGACGGCGTCGCCGATCTCCGAACCCCGGCCGGGAACGACGTTGAGCAGGCCCTCCGGCAGGCCCGCCTGCTCGAACAGGCGTGCGATCGCCAGCCCGCCGGTGATCGGCGTATCGGAGGCGGGCTTGAGCACGACCGCGTTGCCGAGCGCGAGCGCCGGCGCGACCGCACGCATCGAGAGGTGCAGCGGGAAGTTCCACGGCGAGATCACGCCCACCACGCCGACGGGCTCGCGCTTCACGATGTGTTCCTTGCCGGGGATGATCGACCGGTCGTGCTGGCCCGCCGAATCGAGCGGGAACCCCGACGCGACGTTCATTATTGCTTCCGCCGTATCGAGTTCGATCCCGGCTTTGATGAGCGTGCCGCCGGCCTCGCGCGCGAGCAGTTCGGTCAGTTCCTCGCGGTGCTCGTCGAGGCGTTCGACCGCCTCATTCACCACCTCGGCCCGTTTCTGTGGCGGCGTCTCCTGCCACTCGCGTTGGGCCTCGGCTGCGGTTTCGTAGGCTTCGTCGACCAGTTTCTCGTCGGCCGCGGCGGTCCCGACGAGCGACTCCTGGGTGTAGGGGTCGGTGATATCGATGGTGTCGGCCCCCTCGCGCCACTCCCCGCCGAGGTACAGCGATTCCCACCCGTTGCCGCCGAGATCTGGCAGATCGCTCGACATGGAGGGACGTAGGGCCGCAAGCGGGAAGTATCCCGGGCCCTCCCTCAGGGTTGCCGCCACGACTTATAGTGATCCGCGAGTATCGTCCGTCATGCTCGATTCCCTCGACTGGCTCGCGCTGGAAGTCAGGTATCTCGACCGCGCCCGGGAGTTCTACACCGCACATCTCGATCTGCCAATCGAGCGCGAAACCGACGCCGAGGTCGCCCTCGGGGCCGGCGACACCGCCCTCGTGCTCCGCTGCCCAACCGAGGTGCCCCGTGGCGGCCTGCACACCCACTACGCCTTCTCGACGCCCGCCGACGAATACGACGACTGGTTCGAGCGCCTCTCGGCGGAGTTCAACCTCGACGAACACGAGTTCGGCTCCTCGCGCTCGCTGTACTTCGACGACCCCGACGGCCACTGCGTCGAGATCGGCCAGTCCGACGACGCCGGCGAGGGGATCACCGGGATCTTCGAAGTGGTGCTGGAAGTCGCCGATCTCGACCGGGCCGAGGAGTTCTACACGGAACTCGGCTTCGAGCCGGTCAGTCGGGGTGACGAGCGCCCCCGGATTCGTCTGTCGGGCCCGATGGATCTGGAACTATGGGAGCCCCAGCTCGGCCTCGCGGATGCCCGCGGCGGTGTCCACGTCGATCTGGGGTTCGGGGCCGAAAGTCCGGATAACGCCGCCGACCGGGTCGCGGGGATGGCGTGCGCAGTTGAGAAAAGTGATGGGGAGATCCGACTACGAGATCCCGACGGCCACTATCTGACGGTGCAGTAGCCGCGTGGGTCGCAGTCGGGTGCTCAGTCGTCGGCAAGCGGCGCGCCCGTCTCGGGAGCGAACCCCTCGGCGTCGAGGGCTTCTTCGAGCGCCGAGAGCAGGTAGCGGACGTTTTTCTCGCGGGCCGAATACCCCATACAGCCGACCCGCCAGATCTCGCCAGCGAGATCGCCGAGTCCCGAAGCGATCTCGATGTCGTACTCCGAGAGCAGGCGGTCGATCACCGCGCCGTCATCGACGCCGTCGGGGACCCGCACGGCATTCAGGCTGGGCAGCCAGTACTCCTCGGGGGCATTCATGTCGAGACCCATCGCCTCGACGCCGGCCCTGAGTTCGCCCGCGACCTCGCGGTGGCGCTCCCAGCGATCCTCGATTCCTTCCTCGGCAACGAGTCGCAGAGCCTCCCGTAGCGCGTAGACGTTGGTAATCGGGGCGGTGTGGTGGTAGGCTCGTTCGTCGCCCCAGTAGCCCTCCAGCAGGGAGAGATCGAGATACCACGACCGGGGCTCCTCATCGCGGTCGAGGACCTTGTCCATCGCGGCGTCGGAAAGCGTTAGCGGGCTCGCGCCGGGCGGACAGGACAGACACTTCTGGGAGCCCGAGTAGGCGGCGTCGATCCCCCAGTCGTCGACGCGGAGTTCGACCCCGCCCAATGAGGTGACACAATCGGCGACCGCCAGAGCGTCGTTTTCGTGGGCGATGTCGGTGAGTTCGGACACATCGGGCTGGAGTACTCCGGTACTCGTTTCGGCGTGGACGAACGCGAACACTTCCGGGGAGTGTTCGGCGAAAGCGGCCTCCACGTCGTCGGGGTCGAGGGGTTCGCCCCACGGCGCATCGACAGTGCGGACCTCGCCGCCAGCCCGGCGGGCCATGTGCTCCATGCGCCCGCCGAAGTAGCCGTTCGCCGGCACCAGAACGGTGTCGCCGGGTTCGACCAAGTTGGCGAAGGTCGCCTCCATCGCGGCCGATCCCGTCCCAGAGACGGGGATGGTCCAGCGGTTGTCGGTGCGGAAGGCGTATCTGAGCAACTCTTGAACGTCGTCCATGATCTCGACGAACGAAGGGTCGAGATGGCCCACTAGCGGCGTGCTCATCGAACGGAGTACGCGCGGGTGGACGTCGCTCGGGCCGGGCCCCATCAGCGTGCGGTCGGGCGGTGACAGCTCCTCTACGTCGGGTCGGTCCATACCCGAAAAACCGGCGAGCGCGTAAAAAGGACTTCGTTCGTATCAGAGCCGGTCGGTATCGACTGACACACCGGGCGGGGTCACGATCAGGAACTTCCGGAAGTGGACGAGTTCGCCGCCAGCCTCGCTGATTTCGGGGGCAAACCCCGTCGCCAGTTCGTTCAACTCGCCTTCGACGGCCAACACGAGCACCTCCCCGCGCTCGACGGCGTCGATCCACTCCCCCGGTGGCGTGGTCCCGTCGAGCACGCCAAGTGAAACCCGGGTCGTGTCCTCCTTCTCGTCGGTGTCGATGTGTTCCTCTACGGATCTGAGGTCGAGCCCGAAATCGGTCATACGCCGGGGGTGGAGCCCCGGTAGCAAAAACCGTTCGACTAGTCGGTGTAGTCCTTGCGGAAGCCGCGGAACTCGGTGCGGTGGGCCTCCTCGTCGCCCAGTAGTTCGACCGCCAGATCCTCGGTAACGGGGTCGTTGGCCTCGTCGGCGGCGTCGATCAGCGACCGGTAGGTCTCGATGGCGTCGTCTTCGGCCTGGATGACGCCGTCGATCACCGAGAGGATGTCCGTGCTGTCCTCGGGGGGTTGGAGCCCCTCCTGGCGCGCCTCGAACGCCGCGGAGGCGGGCGGGCGAGCGTCGAGTTGCTTGAGTCGCTCGCCGATCATTCGCGCGTGGGTGAGTTCCTCGTTGATGTCCTGATCGAGATTGTCCCTGATCTCCTCGGCGTGGACGCCCTCGAGGACGATGGAGTTCGTCAGGTAGTTCATCACCGTTTCGAGTTCGTCGCCGTACGCCCCTTGCAGCAATTCGATGACGGTATCGTTCGTCATACCTTGTCCTCGGGTCGCCGCCCCCTTTAGTCTATACCCGGCGTTTACAACCGTCCAGTTTCCGACCGCGCGCGCCGCTTCGATACTATATTTCACCAGTCTATCTCGGAATATTTGTGATCGGTTCCGGAGTGGCCGCGAACCGACTCGATAGCATACGGATGGAACTAACTACATTAAGGTCATTAAACATCGCTGCTGTGGTGCGATTCTCTCGAACGTGATGGCTCTACTGAATCATCGCTGAACCGAGGTACCGCATCACAGGAACAGATTTATATAGTATCTCGGCCCTCGAACCGATTACCATGTCCGATAAAATCATGGACTCCTCCGACACCAGTCGGGGGGAGCGAGTTCTTCCAGGGCACGTTAGCTTCCAATAACGAGATCGACACGGCGCGGATCTTCGATACCACGCTCCGTGATGGCGAGCAGACGCCGCGGACCTCGTTCAGCTACGACGACAAACGCGAGATAGCTGCCGCGCTGGACGAGATGGGCACCCACGTCATCGAGGCGGGGTTCCCCGTGAACGGCGACGCGGAATTCGAGGCCGTCCGGGACATCGCCCGTTCGACGGACACGACCGTCTGCGGACTGGCCCGCGTGGTCGAGAAAGACGTCGAGAGCGCGCTCGATGCGGGCGTCGGAATGATCCACGTCTTCGCCTCGACCAGCGACGTCCAGATCGAGGACTCGATGCACGCCACCCGCGAGGAGGTCAAATCGCGGGCCGTCGAGGCGGTGCGTCAGGCCAGCGAGGCCGGCGTCGAGGTGATGTTCTCGCCGATGGACGCCACCCGCACCGATTCGGAGTACCTGATCGAGGTGGTCGAGGCCGTCTCCCCGTACGTCGACTGGATCAACATCCCCGACACCTGCGGGGTCGCCACCCCGAGCCGGATGGGGGCGCTGGTCGAAGCGGTGAGCGACCACACCGACGCGCGGATCGACGTTCACCCCCACGACGACTTCGGGATGGCCGCCGCCAACGCCATCGCGGGCTTCGAGGCTGGGGCTGAGCAGGCCCAAGTGAGCGTCAACGGCATCGGCGAGCGCGCGGGCAACGCCGCCTACGAGGAGGTCGTGATGGCCGCCGAGTCGCTGTACGGCGTCGACACCGGCATCGACACGACGCGCATCACGGAGCTCGCCCGGAAGGTCGAGGCCGCGAGCGACATCCCGATCCCGGCGAACAAGCCGGTGGTGGGTCGCAACGCCTTCTCCCACGAGAGCGGCATCCACGCCGCGGGCGTCATCGAGAACAGCGACACGTTCGAGCCGGGCGTGATGACCCCCGAGATGGTCGGCGCGCGCCGCGAGCTGGTGCTGGGCAAACACACCGGCACCCACTCGGTCCGGCAGTTCCTGGACGAGGCGGGCTTCGAGCCCACCGACGACGAGGTGCGGGAGATCACCCGCCGGGTGAAGGACCACGGCGCGGAGAAGAACCGCGTCACGAAGTCCGACGTCGAACGGTTCGCCCGCGAGATCGGCGTGACGCGCCACGAGGAGGTACGCGCGTAAGATGAGCGCGCCTCGGTCAGCCCCCGTCCAGCCGCAGGTGGGGTCCGGCAACGATTGCGGCTCGCGGAAGGTTTATGCCGGATCGCCGCCCACCGAACGGGTAGATGCGGACGGCAACCGCTGGTCGGTGCACGCAGGCGTCAGCCAGCGCCGCGGCCGTGGCGCGCACGCTCATTATCGTAGGGGTCTAGCCCCTACACTACCCCTCACCTCCGATCCGATCGTACCGTTCTCCCGAACCACAGCACGCGCGCTACCCATGTACATCCCCGACCACACCCCGAACCGACCGCAGCATCGCCCGCCAACCAACCACGGACCGAACCAACGATGAGCGAGAGAGTCACCGCTCCGATCGAGGAGACCGACGACGCGGAACGAACCGTCGAGACCGGCGCCGAATCGGTCATCGCCGCGCTCGAGGGCGCGGGCGTCGAGACGTGTTTCGGCGTCCAGGGCGGGGCGATCATGCCCGTCTACGACGCGCTGTACGACTCCGACATCCGCCACGTGACGATGGCCCACGAGCAGGGCGCGGCCCACGCCGCCGACGCCTACGGG
>CAYOFZ010000097.1:0-8588 GCA_964403315.1 uncultured Halobacteriales archaeon
GTGAAACCGTTGAATCGGATCGATACGTTCATAAATACTTTGGCCGAAAACGGTAAGATTTTCTAGTTTATTCCGAAGTAGGATATCAGTTGGCACGAAATCGGAGGCGGAAGTTATACGGAGATTAATCCGATTGTAGTCGGAATAACAAAGGTCGTTGAGGTAACAGAGAAGGGTGATGAACGGACCGACGAATCGTCGTCGCTTCCTGGCGGCGCTTGGAACGGGAACTGTCGCGCTTGCCGGCTGTAGTGGACTCGGCGGACAAGCGCCCGGTGGCAACTCGAACGGATCGGGTGGGAACAACAGCACCAACACCTCGACGAACGAGAGCGATACCGGCGGGCAGACGCAGGCTCCACCGCCGGCGATCCAGCAGGGAGAGGTCATCTCCGATTTCGAGAACCTCGAGGGCTGGACCGCCGTTCGGGGGCAACTCTCGGCCGACCAGGACGCCGCGCTCACGGGATCACAGGCCGCACGGATCGACCACCAAGGCACCACCGCGGAGATCTTCGAGGCGTTTCCCGAGGGACTCGACGTCTCGGAGCGGAACCTCTCGATGGCATTGCGGGTCGATTCGCCCCGGCCTGAGCAGGTGGCAGTGACTGTCCAGTTGCGCGCGCCAGCCCGAAGCACCATGATCCAGAGCACCCGAACGGTGGTGGGGACGTACTCGGGCTGGCTCCGGATGGACCTCGGCTACACCAACCAGCGGGGCCGCCCCAACCTGCAAAATGTCCAGGAGATGCGGATTTACGTCCAGAGACCCGGTAACCAGACTCAGAGCGCGAACCAGAGTCGGACCCAGAATCAAAGTCAAACTCAAAATCAGAGTCAGACCCAGAATCAGGGATCGGGGATCCGGGTTTTCCTCGACGATCTCCGGGCGACGCCGTCGGCCAGCCAGGGGTATGTGTTGTTGACGTTCGATGACGGCGTCGTCAGCCAGTACACGAACGCCCTCCCCATGCTCCGGGAGCGGGGCATGCCGGCCACCGCGGCGGTGAACAGGAACGCGCTCAACGTTCCCGGTCGGCTCTCGATCGGCCAACTGCGGGAGATGCGCGACGCGGGCTGGGACATCTCCTCGCATCCCGAAAACGGGTTCCAGGAGCTGAATATCGAACAGATCCGGTCGAGCATCCCGGCGAACAAGCAATTCCTCGTCAACCGGGGGTTCCCCGAGGGGGCGCGTCACATGTTCGTCCCGTACAACAACACCAACCACGAGATCGTAGAAATCACCCGCGAGCACCACGAAACGAGCGCGTATTTCGCCGGGACGCCCAGCGCGATCCCGTTTACCGACCCCATGCATCTCTCGCGGATTAATATGACCGATATCGAAGGGTTCACGGGACTGGTCGATCTCGCCGCCCAGTATAATCAACTCGTCATCGGATACGCCCACGGGGTCGGTACCGGCGAACATGACGACATGACCCAGCAACAACTCACACGGCTACTCGATTACATCGGGCAAAGCGAGGTTCAGGTCGCCACCCCGTCGTATATCCTCGACAACCAAGGTAACTTGTAACGCTCTCTGGGATCGGTCTGTGATGAGCTAACAATTGAAGCCAGAAGAGTATTAATCGGCGCGACAGTAGTTTCAACGACTCGATACCATGTGGCCCTGGGAACACGTCATCGTCGCCTACGTCGCGTATTCGCTGTTGAGTCATCTTCTCATCCGGGACTCGCCCAGCGGGGCGGTGGCGGTCGCCGTCGTGTTCGCTGCGCTAGTTCCCGACCTGATCGACAAACCACTGGCCTGGCAGTTCGGTGTGTTCCCCGGAGGGTATGCGATTGCCCATTCGGTCTTTTTCGCCGTTCCAGTCATGCTCGCAGTCGGCATCCTCACCTATCGCACCGGTCGTCCCCGGGTCGGAGTGGCCTTCAGCGTCGGGTATCTGACGCACCTGCTTGGCGATCTGCTCTCGCCGTACCTCCAGGAAGGAACATTATCCCTGGATCGGGTGCTCTGGCCCATCGAAAAAAGCCAGGGGGAGTATCAGGAAGGACTGCTCGGGGAGTTCATCGAGCTGTTCATCCCGTATGTCATCGACATCCTGACACTCGATCTGTCACCGTACCTGCTCGCACAGCTCGGGCTGATGGGGTTTGCGTTGCTGTTGTGGATCTACGACGGAATGCCGGTACTCCGGGAGGTCATCGTCGGCACACAGCGTCGGACGGCGGGCGAGCGAAGGGGGCTATAGTCCCCCTCGCTCGCCAAGATACGAGGAGCGCGGCGTAGAATGGGAACGCTCATCGGACTGGCGACCGCATCCTCGATGTGAGCCATCAAGCGAACCGCCAGTGGGTGCTTGCGAACAGACCTGATGGGGAGCCGACGCGAGACGATTTCGAACTCGTCGAAAGCGAGGTCCCGGACCCGGGACCGGACGAGGCGCTGATCCGGACGCTGTATCTCTCGGTCGATCCCTATATGCGCGGGCGGATGCGCGCCGGCGAGTCCTACGCCGAACCCTGGGAACCCGGCGACGTGATGCGCGCGGGGATCGTCGCCGAAGTCGTCGAATCGAACCACCCCGAGTTCGAGGGCGGCGACGTGGTCTTTTCCAATCGCTACTGGGCCGAGTACGCAACCGCGAAGGGTAGCGAGCTGACGCCCGTCGATCCCAACCTCGCGCCGATCTCGACGGCGCTGGGCGTACTGGGAATGCCCGGGCGGACCGCCTACTTCGGCACCCTCGACGTGGCCGAACCCCAGCCGGGCGACACTGCGGTGATCTCGGGGGCGGCGGGCGCGGTCGGCTCCGTGGCCGGCCAGCTGTCGAAACTCGCTGGCGCGCGGGTCGTGGGGATCGCCGGCTCCGAGGAGAAAATCGACTGGCTGACCGACGATCTCGGCTTCGATGCGGGAATCAACTACAAAGAGGAGGACGTGGCGGACCGGCTCGACGAGGCCTGTCCCGACGGGGTCGATGTCTACTACGACAACGTCGGCGGCGAAATCACCGACGCGGTCGTCTCGCGGCTGAACGTCGATGCCCGCGTGGCAGTCTGCGGGCAGATCGCGCTGTACAACGAGGAGGAAACGCCCGTCGGTCCGCGCAAGCTCGGGAAGCTCATCGAAACCCGGGCGCGCATCGAGGGCCTTCTCGTCGATGACTTCGAGAAACGCTACGAGGAGGCGAACCGCCGGCTAGCCCGGTGGGTAAACGGGGACGAAATCGAATACGAGGAGACGATCACCGAGGGCTTCGAGAACGCCCCCGAGGCGTTCATCGGGCTGTTCGAGGGCGAAAACATCGGCAAACAGCTGGTGAAAGTCGGCGAACGAGGGGCCTGATCCGCGGCGTTCGCGCTACGTGGAAGCGTAGTCGGCGAGACGAGCCAGTATTTCGTTTCTTGAAGTAGGGCGGTCGAACTCGTACGTGACGCCGGTAAGCTCCTCGGAGACTTCCCAGAGGCGGGCGGCACGCTCGCGGTCGTAGGATCGCTCGCTGGAACGCTGTTTCTCGGGAGCACCGCGCATGTTCCGGAAGCCGCCGGGGCCGATGTAATCGCCGCCCTCGATGTCGGGAGCGGTGGCGGCGTACAGCATTGGAAGCGCGCCCTGTCGGGCACTCTGGGCGAATAGGGCGTTCGCGGCGCGCATCGCCCACAGCCGGAGGCGCGACCCCGCCATCTCCGGGCCGCGTCGCTGGAGATCGGTGGCGGCGTAGCCGGGATGACAGGCCACGCTTTTCACCTTCAGGTCGGCGCTACGTAGCCGGCGGTCGAGTTCGTAAGCGAACAGGACGTTTGCGAGCTTCGATTGGGCGTAGGCGTCCCACTCGTCGTACGCCTCCTCGGACTGGAGGTCGTCGAAGTCGATCTCGCCGCTCTCGTGGACCGCGCTGCTCTGGGTCACGACGCGGGTCTCCCCATCCGTCTCGACCAGTCGGTCGAGCAGCAGGCCCGTCAGCGCGAAATGCCCGAGGTGGTTGACGCCGAACTGGGTTTCGAAGCCCTCGGCGGTTTCGCTGCGGGGAATCGCCATCACACCGGCGTTATTACAGAGAACGTGCAACGAGGGGTACGTTTGCCGGAACTCCTCGGCGAACGCCCGGACCGAGTCGAGATCCCCGAGATCGCATTCGTGGACCGACAGCGAGGCGCTCGGAAGGTCCTCGCGGATCTCCTCGCGTGCGTTCTCGCCGCGCTCGACGCTGCGACAGGCCATGACGACGTGTGCACCCTTGCGCGCGAACGCGTGGGTCGCCTCGTATCCGAGGCCGCTGTTCGCGCCGGTAACGACGACCGTCGCGCCCGAAAGGTCGGGCATTCGCTCGACTGACCAGTTGTCTTGCATCGACCATGTGTATGAGTGGGGGGCGTTAAACGGTATGGGTAGGTGTGGGGAGTGCCCGTGCTCGTATCGGATCGACCACGATCCTCGCACGGCTGACCCCGCCCTCTTTCGGTTTAATCGCTTGCCAGTGCAAGCCAAGACGATACTCCCTCCTCGCCCGTAGTAGAGCGTGTGTTGGGACGATAACCGTACATGGTATAACGGGGTAACTCGATGAGTTTACGATTCAACGACATACATTCGTGGCCGCCAGTACAGAAGTCAAAACAATTCGTCGAATCCTATGGACTCGGTTTGTTGTTCTCCGCAAACGTGTTCGGGGCCGGGTCCGTGTATATCCTCTCGAACACCGGGGCGAACTACGGATTCGCTCTGTTGTGGACGTTGCCCCTAGCGATGCTCGTCGATATGGGGATGCGCGAGATGTCGGGACGCCTCGCCACGATCGACAAACCACTCATGGAGTACATCAGAAACACGATCGGGGCAGGGCCGTCCAAGGCGTTGTCCGTCCTCATCGCGTTCATCATGCATTTCTGGGCGATCTCGAACTACGCGGTGGGCGGGGCTGCACTCGTCTGGCTGACCCCGCTCACCAACGTCTACATCGGGGTTGTCCTCATCGCCGGCATGGGAATCGCCTTTCTCGAACTGCAGGTGTACGACCGGATCGAAACCGCCATCACGGCGGTCATCCTCACCGTGTTCGGAATCTACCTCGTCCTCGTCATGGGACTCGACCTCCCGCTAAGGCGGGTCGCGGCGGGGTTCGTTCCGGTGTTGAACAGCGACGTCGGCTACCTAGCGACGGTCGTCGGACTGTTCGGGACGACGGTCTACTACCCGAACTTCTTCATTCATTCGAGCATCCGCCCCTCGAAGGAATGGGGAGAGATGGCTCGGTACCGAAAGGACAACTTCGTCGGGACCGCCTTCGTCGTGTTCCTGAGCATGGCCGTTATCGCGGTCTCCGCGATGGTGCTGGAACCGGGGACGCCGACGCTCACTAGCCCCGGCGAACCGTTACAGCCGATACTCGGGCCGGCAGCGGTGACGGTGTTCGTTCTCGCGGTGTTGCTCGCGGCGTTCTCCTCGGGAACCGGAACGCTGTTCGGTGCCGGCTTCATGGTTCCGCAAGCATGGGGACGCGAGACGGCCTTTGGCGACCACGCCTTTCGGCGGGTCGTCCAGGTGCTGATCGCCATATCGATTGCGTTCGCCGTCCTGTTGTTAGAGTTCACCGACATGACGCCGGTCCGGTTGGGGATCGTGATGCCCGCCGTGAATGGCCTCATCGGGCTGCCAATCACCGCGCTCGCGCTGTATTTCGCAAACCGGAAGTTCTTCGATCATCCGCTCTGGCTGCGCGCCGGTTTCGCCGTCATCGTTGGATTGATGTTCGTGCTTGCGCTTCTGACGGCCAGCGACCTCGCTAGCCAGATCGCGGGATGGCTCTGATACTCTCTCCGACGGGTGGTTACGAACGGAATCGATGCCGAGAAGAAAGGGAAAACCGTGGCGTGCTCATTCGCGGGGTGTCTATTCTTCGATGGTCACGATGCCGTTGTTTATCGAGATGTCGTCGGCGTCCTCGGGCAGTTCGAACTCGACCTGTTCGTCGCCGGCAACGATGATGGCCGTCTCGCCGATGATATCGACCGCCAAGTCATCGGATGCGACCCCGAAGTCGGCGATAATGACGCTGCCGTCGTCGGATTCACGTCTGTCGACGAGTCCGTCGTCCTGATCGACGATACGGAGTTCTTGGGGTGTTTCCACACCTGTGGGTTGGTGCGGGAGCCGGATAAGCCCCACGCAGGCAGTTTCAAGCCGATTCGTCGCTGATTTCGGGATATCTCAGTCGGGGCTCGGTGCTTCGAGGTGCGAGAGGTAAGCGGTGAGGTCGGTGGTCGTGATCATCCCGATGACGCCCTCGGTGTCATCGACGACCGGGACGTGATGGAAGCCGTACTCGATCATCGTGTCCGCGACCTCGCGGATGTCCGCGTTCGCGGTGGTCGTGATGATGTCGGTGCTCATGTACTCCGCCACCTCGGTTTCGGACGTGCTCTCTTGGTCCGCGCTGAGCCGGACGAAGTCGGTGGCGGTGAGGATGCCTTCGAGGCCGTCGTTTCCGTCCGTGACGATCACCGAACCGATGTCGTTGTCGATCATCTTCCGGGCGGCTTCTTGGGCCGGTGTATCCGGGGTGACCGTCCGGATGTTCGAGGACATGAGCCGCCCGACGAAGAGATCTGCCATGTGGTAGAGTTTCGCGCGCGGTGGAATAAGGGTTGGTGATTGGACCTGTAGAAGAGTCTCCCCGGTTCAATTGATTTCGTATAAAAGTACGATGGGGAATTCGCCGGATCAGTCGTGTGTCGCCTTACAGGCGGGTAACGTTGGTCGCTCGGGGACCCTTAGGTGCCTGCTCGATACTAAATTCGATTTCAGTGCCTTCTTCGAGATCCGCGCCGCCAACGTCTTCCATGTGGAAGAAAACGTCGTCGTCCGCGTCCTCAGTCTCGATGAAACCGTAACCGCCAGTGTCGTGGAAGAAATCAACTTCGCCTTGCGTCATTGCACTTGAACACAAGACCCTGCAACGGATAAGACTTCCGTGGGTCATGGCGGCGTGATCGGTGGACACATGAATTGAATGATCTGAATCAAATGAACGGTTGTGCAATCGGAAAACAAGCGAATCCTATGTCGGACACTTTCTCGTCGTCGGCTCCGAAATCGACCGTGTTCGATAGCGGTAGTCGATGACGGTTGGCTATCCTGATTTTCGTTCTATATTTCAGGATGTTTAGAAGGAGTGAATCGATTACGCGCTCTCCCAGAAACCCCGTTTCCAATCAGGGTCGAGTATACGCAGCAAGCCGACGGTGATCAACGGGATACCGAGCACGATAATGAACAGATAGGCCATGATCGAGTACGCTTGTGACACGAGAGTAATGATACCGACACGGGAGAGGACGAGCGCGCTCAGGAACACCCCCGCGGCGATCAGCCCGCGTTGCAGACTGGAGAGCTCGTCTTTGTCCGCAAGCAGGCGGTGATCGCTCGTTTTGATGGATTCATTGATACGCTCGGTAATGGAGTGTGTGTATCCGACCCCCGTCTCGATGAAGGTCACTCCTATCACGAAACTGTAGGCGAGCAGGGCGACACTTCCGCCGGTTTCTTCTATCATCGCCAACCAGGGAACGGGCGCACTCATCACGCTGTCACTGGGATAGAACCCCAGTATGCAGAGATACGTTAGGACGAGGGCAAGATTCAGCAAGGCGCTACTCAGTACTCCCGAGAGGACGGCCTCGGTCCTCGTTTCCACGCGGTCGATCAAGAACAGGACCGGCATGAATATGATGAGCGAATAGCCGGCGTATGTAAGAGCGGAAAACGCCGCCGAACCGACATCCGCCTGATCGCCAACTGACGTAGGTTCGGTAGCAAGCACGTTCACGACCTGATCCCACCGTTGGGTGAGTATCATCACGAACAGGGCGATGTAGACGAGGTAAATGGATATCGTGCCGAGCGTGCTGAATCGCTCGATAGCGCCCCTGCCGAAGTACAGGACGCCGAAGATGAAGGCGAGAAGGATACCGTTGGCGAGAACGACGGGAACGCCGAGAATCTCGTTGAGTATGTTCCCTCCAGCGGATGTCAGAGCCGCAATAAAAATTATCGCCAACACGATATACAGGAGTTCCAAAATAGGCCAGAATTTCCAGACGATGTTTTTCATCAGCGTCTTGTAATCGTACGCGTCGAACATGCGGGCCACTTCGTAGAGAAGGACGCCGGAGACGGCCATCGCAACGAAGTTGATACCTATTGCGACGATCCCGAGTCGGCCGAATTGAGCGAAATACTCGACGATCTCACGTCCCGTTGCGAACGCTCCACCGATGCCGACCGACTGAAACACGATCGCTGGAAGCAGGATTCTACCGAGTCGTGTCTCTGTGAACTGTGTACTCATGGTAATACCAGTGTATGAATAACCAGCTGTGTGCTGTTGCCCTCGGTTGGCTCTCGGCCTGCTTTCCATATTGGAGTACTATACTTCAAGGTTATCGTTCGCGGATAGTGGTGTAGTATGCACCGCTTTCAGGTCCCGATGTCGGTTCACAGCGATGAAAACGGCTTCGAAGGCATCTCGCTGAAGACTTGCGGGAAAATTCCGAGTAGTCCCACCAGAACTACTGTCCATAGCTTCATAGTTCCCACTAAACACTTTAACCCC
>CAYOFZ010000098.1:0-8562 GCA_964403315.1 uncultured Halobacteriales archaeon
ACGATGTTGTCGATCCCGATGATGTCCAGCGCCATCAGGTGCTCTTCGGTCTGGGGCTGGGGGACGGGTTCGCTCGCGCTGACGACCAATACTGCCCCGTCCATGATCGAGGCCCCCGAGAGCATCGTCGCCATCAGCGTCTCGTGGCCCGGCGCGTCCACGAACGACACCGTCCGCAGGACCTCGCTTTCGGTCCCGTCCGGACAGGTCTCCTCGACGGTGTAGCGTTCGGGTTCGTCGAGGTCCGGGCAGTGCCGGAATGTCGCGTCGGCATATCCCAGCCGGATGGAGATACCGCGTTTCATCTCCTCGGAATGCTGGTCGGTCCAGGATCCCGAGAGGGCCTGTACGAGCGTCGTCTTCCCGTGATCGACGTGGCCGACGAGTCCGATGTTCACCTCCGGTTGCTGTCTGTTTTCCGTCAGCGTAGCCTCCATAGTAATTTGCTTGTCCTTCGCCCCGAACGAGTGATAAACCTACTGTTCTATCGTTTCGGATCTCACGATCCGACTGTAGCGGATCGTCAGAGTCGGAACACCTCGAGGACGACCACCGAGAGGTACAGTTGGCCCAGACCGGCCACGATCATGATCGCGCCGGCCAAGCGCTTGAGATGGGGCGCGTAGGCGATGAACCGCTCGATGCCCGCCGCGACCCCGACGCCGGCGGCGACGGTCGCCGCGACCATCAGCAGGCTCACGCCGCCCGCGTAGGCTCCCATGACGAACACCGCCTCGATTGGCGGGGCGGCGACCGCTCGAAGAAAGACCGGGAGGACAACCGGGACGACACACCCAGCCGCCGCGAGCGCATAAACCGCCCCGAACAGCCCGAATCCGAGCACGCTCGCGCGGCGTTTCGGCAGCGGGATCCGGATCGAGGGCCCTCGCCCGGCGAGCGCGACCAGCCCAAAAGCGACCAGTCCGACGCCGACGACGGGCTCGAACAGCACCAGCCGGTCGAACCCGACCCCGCCGACCGCGATGGCGAGAACGGCGAGCATCCCGAACACGGCGAGGACGCCGATGCCGGCGGCGATTCCACGGAGGATCGCCCCGCCGACCGGCCGCCGCTCGTCGGTGTCGGCCTGACTGATGTAGTAGCCGACGTACCCCGGCAACAGCGGGTACGCACACGGCGAGAAAAACGTCGCAAGTCCGGCCCCGAAGGCGAAGGTAACGGTGCCGGCGAGTTCAGCGTCGATCATCCCGATTCCGATTCAGACCCCGATCTCGCGGTCCGGATCACCTTGACCATCCTCGTGGCATCGACGAGTCCGGTATGTTCCCAGGTCACCGTTCCCTCGGGGTCGAGCACCACCGCGGTCGGAAGCCGGGTCACGTCGTGGCGCTCAGTGAGGCCGTCCTCGGCGTCCAGCGCGACCGTCCACGCGCCGCCGTGATCGGCCCACCACCGGGCGATCTCCTCGCGCGACAGCGTCTCCCCGACGGGCTCGTTGGTCACCGAGAGGAACTGTACGCGCTCGCCCTTGATCGCGTCGTGGGCCCTCCCGAGTGCGGCCATCTGCTCGATACAGGGGCTACACCAAGTCCCGAAGAAATCGATAAACGTGACCACGCCCGGTTTCGGTACGCGCACCTCGCCGGCCTCGCTGCCGGGCGCGTCGATGGTTTCGAGGACGAGCGGGTCGGGGCCCACAGACGAGCCCGTTCCCAGCGAACCCGACGTGACCGTCCACGCCCCGAGCCCGACCGCGCTGGCGCTTGCGGCCCCGGCGAGCAAGTCGCGCCGGCGCATTATCCGTGTCCGTTCGCGTTGACAACCGTCGTGAGGTCGTCGAGCAGCTTCGAGGGCTGGGGCACCTGGGAGTAGGCGCGCTCGATATACCCGCTTTCGTTGACCAGGAACGTCAGCGGGAGGTGATCGAAGGTGTACTCGCCCATCCCCGTCATGTTCGTGTCGAGGGTGTCGGTATCGATGCGCCTGAAGTCGACGCCGTAGGTCTCACCGATAACTTCATGAGCGCGCTCGGAGGTTTCGGGCCGCAGGAAATGCCAGTTATCGGCGGTGTAATCGACGTTCTGTTGTTCGGCGAACTTCCGGAGGGCGGCGGCGGTGTCGCGTTGGGGGTCGAACGTGGCTGGGAGCAGGGCGATCTCTCCGGAATAACCGTTTTTCGCGGCGTCGGCCTGGGCGTGGCGGAGCGCCTGCGTGAGTGCAGGACAGATCCCGTCGGGACAGCTAGTGAAAATGAAGGTCATCACCACGGTGCGCTCGTCCTCGAAGCTGGCCGTCGAGACGGTCCGGTTTTCGAGCGGGGCGGGCAGTGTCCCCTCGGGAAGCTCCTGGCCGTAGGCGGGATAGGGCAGGTCCTCGCTTTTGGGCTGGTCCTCGCGCTTGCTCAGAACGGTGTTGCCCTGTGCGCGTCCGAGACAGCCGGCAACGAGCCCGAAGCCCACGGTTCCGACCGCAGTGAGATAGCTACGCCGGTCCATACCTGCGCTTGCATCCACGTGCCATTGGGGTTTCTGGTTCGGACCTCGAACGACGGACGAGAGGTATCGAAGGAGGTTTTTGCACCCGTCACTCTACCCTCGAAGGAGACGTTCGGTTCGTCGTGACCCTTCCTCAACTGAATATAGCAGACCATGAACGATACTCGCCAGCGAATCCATGATCACATCGCCGCCCATCCCGGTGTACATTTCAACGATATCGTCCGTACACTGGATATCGCACCGGGACAGGTTCAGTACCACGTGCGGGAACTGCTCGACGGGGAACTAATGTGTGAACGGATCTACGGTCGAACTCACTATTATCCCTTAGAATACGACGAATGGGAACGCGGTGTACTGGCGTTGTTTCGCCGGGAAATTGCGCGGGAGATCCTTCTGTATCTACTCGAACACGGGCCGACATCTCCGATGACGATCACCACTGATCTCGACATTGCACGGAGCACGCTCGAATGGCATCTCGATCACTTTATTATGCGGGATATAATCGAGAAGCAATGGGATTCGAAAAATCGGGTGACGCTCACGCTCGTCCGTCCCGAGCGGACGGTGAAGTTACTGCGGGAAATCCGGCCCTCGACACCGGATCGGTTCGTGGACCGGTTCATCCGGTTTACCGATCAGTTACTGGAACGCGAAGAAGAGCAAAACGGTTAGTACCAGAGGGCATGATATCCGTTCTTACGAAATACTATGATATTCTTATTGCTACTGAACCGGTAAAACGATACGGACAGTCACTTATAGAACGGATATGGAACTGCTCAGCACACTCATCATCGCAATAACCGAGTGGCCGGGGGTGTATTATTCATTACCGCTTATCAGTGTGATCATCATAGCGGGGCTGGGGACGACGGCACTGTTCGTTATTAGTGTATTGGCGTTTATTCGCCGTCAAACGCGGCAGTACTTCCTCGTTGTGGTCGCGCTCGGCGCGCTCGTCCTTCGGTCGGTAATCGGACTGGGAACCGCTCTCGCCATCGTCCCGATGGCCGTCCATCACCTGGTCGAACACGGCTTGGACGTCCTTATTGCCGCTCTTATCTTGTATGCCGTATACCTGAGTGGTCCGACAGGGAACCAGCAGCCGTCCCGCGCCGACTAGGATGAATTATTAATATTTTCAAGTAGTATTATATAATCTTAGAAGATTGAGATGAGTGTATATAGGTCGAATCTAGCGAACCGTACCAGAACCGATATACTATGTGTTCCGGTACTGTCGTACGATGTCACCTCCTGTCGAGAGAACACGGCGGACGTTCCTACACGCTGCGGGAGGTATCTTGATCGGGCTCGCTGGCTGTACGGAGAGTAGTAATACTAACGGAAACGAAACCGAACTAAGCGGCCCTGTACCGGAAGAATACGAAACCGCAACGAGCCAAGACGGGTCCAAACGGAACCCGGAGAACCTGTATTCGAAGAGTGGCGTCAATTATCAGTCCGAGCCCCGCAACGACCAGCAGTGCCGTGACTGCGTATTTTATATTCCTGATAAGAATGGTGACGGCCTCGGTGCTTGTACCGAGATTGAGGGATATATCGAGCGCGGGGGATGGTGTACGCTTTACCAACGATATGAATCCGGTTGAACATGCTGCGTAGTGAGATACTCATCAAATAAATTATGTACAATGGTAATTAACCATATTTCGATGATTGAACCAGAATCTATAGACTAGTTCGGGGTTGATTCTCCAATACCGCATGGATTCCAATTCACTACGTTTGACCGAACACACGGATAGTACGGAATTGACCCCAACCAGACGACGCATCCTCAAAACGGGAGCCGCAGCGATGGTAACCGCTGGTGTCCTGCCGATCATAAGCGGAACAGTAGCTGCTCACTTCCCCAACCAACTCGAAATCGATGTCAAACCCGGATGTAGCAGAAACACCCTCAAAAGTAGCGGTGTTGTTCCGATCTCCGTGCTAGCCACGGAATTTACGGACGAAAACGGAGAGACGGTTCAGTTTGACCCGACGGAGCGCGATGTTCGATATCGGTTCGGTGCGCCCGATACTGTCGGGGACGGAGGCGGCGCTAGACCCACCCACTGTGGCCACAGCCTGAACGAAGACGGGGACGGAACTACTGCTCTCTTGCTCCATTTCCCGATGGAAGAGACAGGCTTCGATGGTGACGAAACCACGGGGAAACTCGTTTGGGAACGCGATGAGTCAGGTGAACATGGTTACAGTGGGACGGACGAAGTAACGATCACCCGCTGATAACGGATCTCACGATTAGCTACCGGGTCGGAGACAGTCAAGACACTCTTTTTCTCGGAGCAGGTCGGTATATTTGTGGCATTACCGTATGTTGGGATTTCTATATGCCGATGCAGCCGGAAGCGTTCATGTCTTCCCGCCTCGCGTTTGAACCGTCAACCTCGTCGGTTCGTCCGTCGAATCACAGCGCCGACTCGATTGCTCCGCGAAGGTCGTCGGCCGAGGGCGCTTCGAGCTTCCGATCGTTGACGAACACCGTCGGGGTAGCGCTGACGCCGCGTTCCTCGGCCGCCTGTTTGATCCGGTTGATCTGTCGGCAGAAGGGCTCCCGTTCGAGCGCCTGCCGGACCACGCTCGCCCGTGCGCCCGCCTCGGTTCCGACCCCGGTGACGGTGTCTTTCGAGTACTTACCCTGATACTGAAACACCCGTTCGACAAAGGTGTAGTACCCCGCCACGTCGGTGTCGGCGTACACCGCGAAAGCGGCGTTGGGGATCAGCCACGACCACGTCTCATCGACCGGGATCGGGAAATCGCGGTGCCGATAGGCGATTTTGCCGGACTGGATGTAGTCGCGCTCGATCCCGGGATAGGTGTTTTGCATGTATCTCCGACAGTGAGGACACGCGAAATCGGTATAGGCCGCGACCGTGACCCCGGCCTCGGGGTTGCCCGCGGGCGGCACCTCGACCGAGCGTTGCTCGCCCGAACACTCGCGTTGCCTGCCGCCACCGCTGCCACTACCACCACCGAGACAGCCCGCGAGCCCCACGACGCCGGCAGTACCGACCGCCCCGAGCAGCCCCCGGCGGGAGTACTGATCCATACCCATATCTTCGACAGCGGCGGTTTACACCTGTCGCTCTGGTCGAACGCGCTTTTGTCGCTCGAATCCGTACCCCCGGCGTGGACGAGTTCGGCTTCGAGCTGTCGCTGTGTGCCCGCCTCGAAGGCGAGGGGGTGATCGTGTCCCGCCAACTCGGCGGCGCGGTCCACGCACCGGGAAGCCGGATCCTCGATATCGTCTGTGTCGAACCCGGCCCCGAATTCGACCGGCGGGCGGCGATCACCCCCCGAACGGTGCCTGCACTCGCCATCGAGGCCGATATCGGGCCGGGCCGGGCGCGCTACTGGAAGGACGCCTTCGATTGTCATCCCGACCGGGCACGTGCGATCACCGACCGAGCCGTCGAGATCGGGTTTTTCGAATCCGAACGGCGCGGCGGGCGCGAGTACGTCCGCCAGACCGCCCGCTATCCCGACTGGTTTTCGAGTATTATCGCCATCGAGAACAAACCCGACCTGGACGAACCCGGGGATCTGAAGCGCCAACTCCGCTTCGACGTGAGCCTCGGGCTCGTGAACGAAGTCGTCCTCGCCACCGAGAGCTACGTCACCCGCGCCCACCTCAACCGAATCCCCGATGCGGTGGGCGTCTGGCGGTTCGACGCTCACGGAGACGACGACCAGCGCATCGAGGTCGTGCGCGAGCCGACGCCGCTCGATCCCGAGGACCGGGGCGTCGAACTCCGCGAGCGCGGACGCCTGCGAACCGACATCGAGATCGTCTCGTTCGAGGAAAAAGTTCGCAAACGCCGTCAGTTGGCCGAACGGGCCTACGGCAAGGGCTGGCGGCCCGACGACATCCCCGCCGCCGAGCGAGAGGAACGCCGCGACCGCCGGACGCCGTGGGTCGCCGATCCCGAGGGAACGAAGCGCCGACAGGCCGGACTGGATCGGTTCTGATCAATCCCCGTGCAGTGGACTGTGTGGCGTGATCCGGGGGCCCCGCGGACCGTCCTCGACGCTGGCCTCGACCCCGAAGACCTCCGCGAGCAGCTCTTCGGTGACGACCTCCTCGGGGCTGCCGCGTGCGTAGATCGAGCCGTCTTCGAGTGCGAGCATGTAGTTGGCGTGGCGGGCGGCCTGATCGATGTCGTGGAGCACGAGCACGACCGTGATCTCGCTGTCGTCGCGCAGCGTCTCGATGACCTCCATCACTTCGAGTTGGTGGTGTAAATCGAGGAAGTTCGTGGGTTCGTCAAGCAATAACACGTCGGTCTCCTGGGCGAGGACCATCGCGATCCACACGAGCTGTTTCTGGCCGCCGCTCAGGCTCCCGACCTCGCGCTCGCGGAGATGGGAAACGCCCGCGAGGTCGATGGCTTCCTCGACGGCGCGTTCGTCCTCGTCGGTGATCCCCTCGAAAAAGCCCCGGTGGGGGTAGCGTCCGTGATAGACCAGGTCCTCGACGCGGACGCTATCGGGCGCGACGTTTTCCTGGGAGAGCAACCCCAGCTTGCGGGCGAGTTCTTTCGTTCCGAGGTCGGTGATCTCCCGACCGTCGAGGACGACCGAGCCGTTATCGGGTGTGAGCTGGTTCGCCAGTCCCTTCAGCAGCGTGCTCTTGCCGCTGCCGTTGGGACCGACCAGCGCGGTCACCTCGCCCGGCGGGACGATCACTGATTCGCCGTCGATCACCGGCTCTTCGTCACCGGGATAACCGATCACGAGTTCCTCGCCCGCGAAGGTTGCACCTCCCCTCGGATCGGCCTCGATGACCGATGAGCCGCGTTCTTTCCCTATTGTCGATGCGTCGGTTCGTACGCTCGGTGTGTATCGATGCTCGTTCATCAGATCTCACCCAGTTGTCCCCGTTTTCGCATGAGATACAGGAAGTACGGCCCGCCGATCAACCCCGTTACGACGCCGACGGGGATCTGTATGGGGGCCAACGCGAGCCGCGCGCCGACATCCGCGATAGTCATCAGCGCCGGTCCGGCAAACACACAGCCGACCATCAACTGTCGGTAGCCGCTTCCCACGATCGTTCGGACGATGTGGGGAACGACGAGGCCGAAGAAGCCGACGATGCCCGCCACGGAAATGGCGGCGCTCGCGGCCAGGATTGCAACGGTCGAAAGCAAGAACCGAACGCGCTCGACGCGCATCCCGAGCGACCGGGCGGTTTGTTCGCCGAGCAACAGGACGTTCAGTTGCCGGGCACTGGCGAGTGCAACCGCAATCGCCACGACGGCCGGCAGGACCGAGATCCGGAACTCCTCCCAGCCAACCCCTGTTAGCGACCCGGTTATCCAGGCCAGCGCCGTCTGGACGGTGCCGAGATCGGAGGCGAAGAAAAACAGCGCCTGCTGGAGCGACTGAAACACCATATTGACGATAACGCCCGCGAGCACGAGGCGGACGGGGCTCGTGCCGCCCTTCCAGGCGATCACGTACACGATCAGGAACGCGAGCGCACCACCCAGGGCGGCGATCAGCGGCAGAAACGGCATGAGACCACTGAAGACGACGAGCGTCGCAAGCACCGCGAACCCGGCCCCGGAACTGACTCCGAGCACGAACGGGCTGGCGAGTTCGTTGCGCGTTACGGCTTGGAAGATCGCGCCGGAGACGGCAAGCGTCGCGCCGGCGATGATCGCAACGAGCACCCGCGGCAGCCGGAGGTTCCAGACAACCAGCGTGTCCCGGGCGAGGTCGACCTCCGCCGTCGAGAGCCCGAGCGTGGACAACACCGCCGTCGCCAGACCCTCACCGAGGAAAAACCCAAGCAACACCTGCGGGTTCGTCCACACCGTCGGGTCGAACACCGCACCCCACGCCGCCGCGAGGGTCATCGAGTACTCGCCGAAGCTGACTTGGACGAGCCCGGCCACGAAAACGAGCGCCACGCTACAACCCACGAGGAGAGCAAGCGACCTATCGAACAACCAGCCGAACCGACTCTCGCCGGCGACCGCGGATCGCCTTCGAGACTCACCCTCCATGATCGACGACCCCATGGGATGATCGGCGGGCCACAGCGCAGGTGTCGCTGGCG